>JBFGLJ010000164.1:0-6193 GCA_041576235.1 Gemmatimonadales bacterium
CCCCGCCCCGCCTACTCCCGGCTCCCTCTCGCAAATCGATAGACCACCGGGCTCTCGGGATCCACTCCCCGGCGCACCGTGAAATCCGCCAGATGAGCTTCGCGCAGGACGGGGAGTGTGGCGGGCTGACCGTCCGACTCGGCGGAGTGAGCGGAGGGATGGACGAACATCCCGGAGATCTCGAGCGTATCGAGCGCCGCCGCCTGGCCGAGATCGCCGACCTTGTCGACCCGAAGCACGCGGCCGGCCGTGGGATCGTCGTAGACGAGGGCGATGTCGGCCGGAATCGACGCCGCCCCAAGGACGATGCGCCCGCCGGTCAGGTGGAGATCGTGATCGACGCTCAGGTTGAAAGGAAGTCCGTTGTAGATGGCGGGATCAGTCTCGTCGATCCGACCCGTCACCATGGCGTCGAACGCGGTGAGCAGGGCGACGATGTTGAGCGCGCGGATCCGCTGTTTCTCGGGGTCGTTGGGGAGCCCACCGCTTTCGATCAATACGGTGCTGGTGCCCCATTGTTGCATGAGGTCGCCGAAGGCCCGGGGCTCAAAGCTGTCATCCCACTTGGCCAGCCGGCCGGGGACTTCGTGGGCGAGCACCTCGGCGATGCGGGCCGCCAACAGCCGCGCCTTACTCCGCACCGGTCCGTAGGACTTGGCCTCGTCGGCGGCAGGGGCCAGGAGCGCGATGGCGACCTGCAGGCCGCCCTCGCCGGCCACCCGCCGCACCCCTTGATCGTGGAGGTTGAACCCGAAGGCCGGCTCGAACTCGTCCCGCAGTCCCTTGAGGGTCTGGCCCTCGGGGGTGGCAAGGCGGCGGGCATCGCGGTTGACATCCACACCGATGGCGTTTTCTCGCTGAAAGATCTCGGCACCATCGGGATTCAGCATGGGCACCATGATGATGGTGAGTCCCTTGCGAATGCGTTCCCGAAGTGGGTCGTCCTGGGCTTCGGCGAAGAAGCGGATCACGTCGGCCAAGGCCATCGTCGCGGTCGATTCATCGCCGTGCATTTGCGACCACAACAGCACGCGGATGGCGCCGCTGCCGAAAGTGACCGAGCGGATCGCCCGCCCGAGGAGCGAGGTCCCGACGTCTTGGGTCGCGACCTCCTGCGACCCGAGCCACGGGTCGAGCGCATTCCAGAAGTCGGCATGGGTGAACCGGCGCACCTGGATGGCGTCCACCCGATACCGCTCGGCGATGTGTAGCCCTTCGCTGAGACAGCAGGGAGCGGGAGCGGAGGCGGGCGGGGGCGGGGGCGGGGATTGGGCGTTGGCCATGTCAGGGCCGTTCAGCGCCAGCCCGCCGGCGATGGCGGCCATACGGAGGGATCGAGGGGCCATAGAGGAGGTGCCTCGCGAACACGGGGGGCTGGGGGAAAGGCAGGCTAGCCAAACAGCAACCTCACCACGTAGACGGCCAGAATCATCGCGAAGAAATCGGCGATGAGGCCTGCCGGGACCGCGTGACGAGTCTTCTTGACGTTGACGGCTCCGAAATAGACGGCGATGACGTAGAACGTCGTCTCCGTCGATCCAAACATCGTTGCCGC
Organism: Gemmatimonadales bacterium; assembly: GCA_041576235.1. Classification (GTDB taxonomy): domain Bacteria; phylum Gemmatimonadota; class Gemmatimonadetes; order Gemmatimonadales; family GWC2-71-9; genus JABDII01. The sequence continues at coordinate 1,556 of JBFGLJ010000164.1, forward strand.
CATCTTCACGATCAGGCTGTCCTCGCCGTACTGGTTGATCATGTCGACGACGATCGCGGCTGATCCGGACCCGGTGAGCGGGCGGACGATGCCCATGGGGATCACTTCGGGAGGAATGCCGACGAGGGTCAGGATCGGCCGGGCGCCATCGACCAGGAATTCGAGCGCGCCGGAGGCCCGGAACATGCCAATGGCGAACAGAATGGCCACGAGGTAGGGGATGATGGTGACCGCCACGGTGAAACCTTCCTTCGCTCCTTCGACGAACTCTTCGTACACCGGAACCCGCTTGTACAGGCCATAGAGCGGGAAGCCGATGATCACCGTCGGGAGGACGAAGACCGAGAGGATGTCGATGAGATTGCGGACGGTGTCCATGCCGGTCTCTACGGGGTGGCCGGAGCGGACGGCGCGGTGCGATTCGGATCGCTGTCCCGATACCCTTTGAGCCGTCCGAGGAACCGGGCCGCGATCACCGCCACAACCGCTGATGCCGTGGTCACGATGATGATGGAGAAGAACAATTGATTGACTTGCAAGCCCATGATCGCCACCAGGAGCAGCGGGGGGACGATCTGGACGCTCGCGGTATTGAGGGCGAGGAGCATCACCATGGGATTGGTCGCCGTGTCCTTCACGGGGTTCAGGGTCTGGAGTTCCTCCATGGCCTTGATCCCGAGTGGCGTGGCGGCATTCCCGAGCCCCAAGACATTCGCCGAGAGATTGAGCACGATCATACCCAGGGCGGGGTGGTCCTTCGGGATTTCCGGAAACAGGGGACGAATGATCGGCTGAACGATGCGCACGATGAGGTTGATCAGGCCCGCCTTCTCGGCGATGCGGAGAAGGCCGAGCCACAGCGCCAAGGCCCCGATCAGGCCGAGGATGATGGTCACGGCCGTCTCGGCAAAGTCGAACGCGGCCTGGCTGATCGCGCTCATCTTGATGAATCGCACCGGCGTGAAGACCACGGCGGCCTCGGCGAGGGACTCGCCCGGGGCAGCGGCCAGCTCCACCCGCCCGCGGAGGTCGTTGTTCCGCCTGGAGGTGACCGAGCGGATGGTGGCCAGCGGCTCGGGTAGGGAAACGTCCTTGGCGAACTGCAACTGCTGCCCGTCCTGCGTCTGAAGCAGGACCCCCGCGTACTGGGCGGTTGGCACGGCGTCCGTTTCATACAACTCGGCGACGGCCATCCCGTCGACCCGCACTTCGACCCCTTGACGCCGCGCTCCCGGGTCGTAACCCTCCGGAAAGGCGACCACAACGGGCAGGGCCTGCCCGTTTCGGTATGTATCCTGGGCGAGGTCGCGCGCGTCGGTCACGAGCGCGAATACCAGGCTCGAAATGATGAGCCCGGCCCAAATGTAGTTCAGCATGCCTAGATGGTAGCGGGCCTCAACGGCGATGCAAGAGGCCCGCCGCGTTGCGGCGGGGCCGCATGCCGTATGCCGAATGAGCGACGCCTCGTCCTGCGGGACCTCGGATCCGATCCCATCCCGCTAGTAGGGCTCCGCGCGATAGAGCTGGTTCTCGGCCAACCCAGTGGGATGAGGGCCGGTGTTCTTGAAGGTCAGCGGAATGGTGAGGCAGCGAGGACCGAAGAACGCGGTGCCACAGACCTGCCCGACGACGTCGAAGTGGAGGCTGGGCGAGAGACTGCGTCCAGTGTTCCCGCTCAAGCCGATCAGCTCCCCCTGGGCCACAGCCTGGCCGAGCTTCACCAGCGCGCCCCACCGGGTGAGATGATAGTACCGGGCCACCGTTCCGCCGTTGTGCTGGATGAAGATGTAATTCTCGTTGCCCGGAACATTATTGCCGTCGACGAATTGCTCCTTGACCGCGATCACGGTCCCCGCGCGCGCCGCATGGACATGGGTGCCCACCGGTAGGCTGAAGTCGTACGCGTACCGCGCGATGCCCTGATGGGTGGCCAGTTGGCCGCAGTTGCCGGTGAGCACCACGAAGGCCTCGCCCACCGTCCAGGGAAGGACGTACGGCGATCGGGCCTGGTCGGTATACCCAGTACACAGTTGGGCCACCGGGGTCTCGGGCGGATCCGCGGCGGTTGGGGCCCGGCTCGCCTCGCCGCAGGCGGCAATGGCCAGCCCCGTCAGCATCCACCGTCCCCCCGTCATATGGCCCCCTCTTGGGCCCGTCCCGAGAGCGGCTCCGTCTCACGAAATCGAATCTCACCGACCTTCTCCGGACGCTTGGGTGTCACCGGCGAGAAGAATCTTCGGAAGATGTCGAGATCGCCCGCGATGTCACCGGTCGGATACACGGCGCGCCCGACCCCGCACTCCCGCTTGGCATAGTCGAAATAGATGGGAACGATGGGCACGCCGGCCGCGTGGGCGATGTGATAGAACCCCGACTTCCAGTGCGTGGTCCTCTTGCGTGTGCCCTCGGGGGTAATCGCCAGCAGGAACCGGTCGTGCTGGTTGATGACCCCGACCATCTGAGGCACGACCTCGTGGGGCTGGCTCCGATCGACGGGGAGCCCGCCGATTCGGCTCATGAGGCCGCCGATCGGCCAGCGGAAGACTGTGTTCTTCATCATGAACCCATACGGCCACATCCGGAGGAAACCCGAGGCGAACCCGCAGACGAGGCCGATCGGCAACTCCCAGTTGGAGGTGTGCGGGGCGACGATGGCGACGAACTTGGGGACCTGGGGGACCGTCCCCACGACGCGCCACCCGATCATCCGAAGGAGGCGGTTTGCTACCCGCTCGATGAATCCGTTCCCCGAGCGGGGAGCGATGGGAGAAGCCGCCTCCATGCGCCGCGTGTCGCGACTACCTGCCTTGCCGCGCCTGCTGCTCGGCCTGGCGCTTCAAGGCGTCGCTTGCGAAGATCGCCACTTCGACCCGGCGATTCTCCTGTCGCCCGCGATCGGTGTCGTTCGAGGCCACCGGCTCGCTTTCGCCCCGCCCAACCGGCTTCAAGCGACTGCGAGCGACACCATGGAAGACCAGATAGTTGGCCGCCGACGCCGCTCGTCGCTCCGATAGCCCCTGGTTATAGGCCTCGGTGCCCACGTTGTCGGTATGCCCGACGATCAGGAGGTCCGAATCGGGGTACTTCATGAGGCTCTTGGCGAGTTCCGCAAGGTTGGCTCGCGCTTCGGGAAGGACCACATCGGAATCGAAGCCGAACAAGAGGCCGGACTCGAACGTGACCTGAATGCCTTCGCCCACCCGCTCAACGGTTGCACCCTTGATATTCTGATCGAGTTCCTTGGCCTGCTTGTCCATGATGGAGCCGATGATCGCCCCTGCCGCGCCTCCGACGGCGGCGCCAATGATGGCCCCCTTGGCCGTCGAGCCACCGATACCGGTGGCGGCTCCGATCACCGCACCCCCCGCCGCGCCGACCGCGGCCCCGGTCTGGGTCTTGGTGGCGCACCCAGCGGTAAGCGCCACCGCCAAAAGCGCCGAACAGGATAGACGGGCGTAGGTTGTTCCACCCACGGCTTGCCTCCCTTTCACACGTGAGTCTTGGCGGCCGGGTCCACCGCCGGCCTGTCTTCCACGATAGTCCCGCCCCGCGACCGGGGCCACCCCGGCCCCTCGCTGGCCGCTCCCCGCTCCCCGTCCTCCTGCCCTGATTATCTTGATTCCAGGCGCTCCTGGCGCCCCCAGTGGGAGCGGCCGGCATCCTCGCCGGCCAAGGCGTTGCCCAAACGGCCCCCCACCGGCGACCCCTTTCCCAATGGGAGGCTGGACCATGCAATCCTTTGACCCATCCACGAGTGCCCTCCTGGTCATCGACCTTGCCAACGACTTCGTCCACGCCGGCGGCGTCATCGCCGACGCCGGCGGACCGGAATACCAGGCACGGGCCCGGGCGATCATCCCGACGCTCCAGCGCCTCGTCGAGGCCGCGCGCGAGGCGGGAATCCTGGTCGTTTACGCCACCGACGCCCATCTGCCCCACGACAGCGAACTCACCAAGTGGCCCCCGCATGCCATGAAGGGGACCGACGAAGCCGAGATCGTGACCGAGCTGCAGCCCCAGGCGGGCGACCTGGTTCTGGAGAAGCGCACCTACAGCCCCTTCGTGAGCACGGACATCGAGCTCGAATTACAGCGGCGCGGCATCCAGCGACTGTATATCACCGGCCTGCACACCGACTGCTGTGCCCGCCACACCTCGGGCGACGCCTTTCAGCGCGGGTATGAGTTGGTCTGGATTACCGACGCACTCCAAGCGTTTACCGAAGAGGCCCACCAGGCAGGACTGGAATACTTCAAGGCGTGGTACGCAACCGCCCCGGAGGATCAGCTCACGACCGCCGAGCACGCCATGGCCGAATGGAAGCGTGCCTCCGTCCCCGCGAGAGGCGGCGCCCCGTCATGAGTTCCCCCACGGGCCCGGCGCCTTCCGCGGTTCCCACCTGTCCACTCTGCGGCAGCGACGACACGGTCCCGGTCGTCCATGGGCCGCCTACGCCCGAAACCATGCGCGCGGTCCAAGCCGGGCGGGTGCACTGGGGCGGCGCGGAGGCGCGGCCGCGGCACGAGGGCCCCGGCTCCATCCGCACCGCGCACTGCAGGCGTTGCGCCTACCAGTGGCGGCCGGAGTGGCTCGCGTGACCGCCGGCTGAGTGGCCGCCGGCGGGCAGGGGCAGGGGCA
>JBFGLJ010000165.1:0-6172 GCA_041576235.1 Gemmatimonadales bacterium
ATCAAACGGGACGCTCAAGCCCTGATCCTGAATCGGCGGGGTGAAGAACAGGTTGATGGCCCCGGCATCGACCACGGCGAACTTGCTCAGGTCGCCCAGGGACCCGCCGGTCCCTCCGCCGCCCACTATCGAGGCGGCGTACAGCGGCTTCGGGGCGGCCCAGTCGAGGAGCCCGCGGGCGAAGTGAAGCAAGGGCGAACCGGTCGCCGAGCCACTCGCGACCGCGAAGCACGGAAGGAAGGTTGGATCATTGAACAGGAGGATATTCGGCGTGTCGCCCTGCTCGCGGTGTTGCACCCTGAGTTCATCGGTCAGATTGGGGACGCACACGCCAATGAGGCCCTTCTGGGGCATGTTGTTGAGCGCGAGCGCGGCGGGGACGGTCGAGTATTCGACCCGCCCCCCAATCACGATCTCGTTACTGACGAACGTGGCCAGTCGCGTACCGTACAACAAAGCCCGTTGGCCAAACCACGTCGGAAACCCGGCCGGGGGGGCCGCGACGCCCGAGAACTCATCGAATGCCAGGCAGGGCGACGGATCGTCCCCTGCCCCCCCGCGCATGCAGAAGGCGCCTTGAGATCCCAGCGGCCCGGTGAAGTCGATGGCCACGGTGACGTTGGTGACCGCCGGGTCCATGCAGGCCAAGACCTGGTTGGCCAGATCCGAGCCATCGGCCGGCGTGCCCGCGACATCCGTGGCGCCACCGTCGTGGAGCGCCTCGGTTTGCTGGGCGATGATCCGGAAGATGTCGAACCCGATGCTCGTGGCCGCCGCCGAGCCGGCGCCAGCCGACTTCATGTCGCCGAGCTTGTTCTTGACGGCGGTCCGGGAGGCGGATCGGTTGGCGAAGTAGGCCCGGTTGGCCTTGTTGGCATCGGGGAAGGAGCACACCAGCGCGTCGCCGGGGGCGAGCACGAATTGGGGCGCCGTGGATGGGAGCGTCGGGCTGTCATCGCTGCACGCCGCGACGACCAGTCCGCCGACCATCACTGCAAGGAACTGCACTCCACGTCGCATGCGGCCCTCCTGAGTCGGACGCAGGGTACCAATAGGGTATTCCCTATAATGCCGGCTTCGAGGAGGTTTCGCTAGATCAGCTGGTTCCCACCAGCGACTTCCAGCGGGGATCGTCCCGGAGATCCTCGAACCACCAATGCTCATCGGTGGCGAAGGTGGCGCGCTGGTTGGGATTGGCCGCCAGGTAGATGCTGAGCTGGTTGATGGCCTCGTCCATGTCGCCCAGGAAGGTGCGGACGATGGCCTCGAAGTAGGGAAGCTCGCGGGCGGGGTCGACCGAGGCGTCGGCCCGCGAATCCTTGGCCACCGAGCTGGCGCTGTCGGGCAGTCCGGCCCGGACCAGGGCCATGGCCATGAACATCCCGGCCCGCTTGCGGCGGAACTCCTGGATGTTGACCGGGCTGAGCGCCACATACTCGTCGACCAGCCGCCAGAGCTCGGGCACGTCCGGCCTTTGGCCTCGGAGTGCGGCAACCCGGATCCGGCACTCCACGAATCGCGGGTCCGACGGGAAGCGGCGCCGTCCCTCATCACACCAGCGCTTGGCCTCCACCGCGTCGTCCAGGTCGAGCGAACTGGTGAACAGCCGCCAGATCGTCAGATGGGCATTGCTGAGATAGGGATCGGCGTCATACGCCTGCTGTGCCGCCACCTTGGCCTCGGCCGTGCGGTTCTTGTTCATCAAGAGATGGCTCAAGGTGGTAAGCGCAGAGGCCTGGAGCGGATTCGCGGCGATCGAGGCCCGGAAATCCCGCTCCGCTTGGGCGATGAGCCGCGAGGCCTCAGGGGCGCTAGGCGCCAGGTTGAGCAGGTATTGCAAGTACTCGAACATCCCCCGCAGCTCGAGGGCGTCTGGGTTGGTCGAATCCAGCGCCAACGCGCGCTGGGCGTGTCCCATCCCCGTCTCGATCCACTGGGCGTAATGCTCCCGATCGAACCCCTGCCCGAGCCGCGCCTGGCGATAGGCGATCCAGCCGCGGGCCGTGGGTGGCGTGCTCCATTTGTCGTCCAGCGTGCCGGCGACCGCGAAGATCGAGTCGGCTCGCGCCAACTCGCGGCTTGCCGACTCGACATCACCCGCGTCGATATACGCCTGGACCCCTCGCTCCACCCGCTGGGCCTCCTGCGTCTTCTCCCAGGCCTGGACGTTTCGGGTTCCTCGGCGACTCTCCCGCACCTGGATCTCTTCACCCAGACGCCGCCGCAGGAAGACCGAGACCTCGCGACTCACGTCGTCTTGGAGGGCAAAGGCCTCCTCCCGGCTTCGCTCCAGCCGGGTGCTCCCGATCTCGGTGCCCTCAGAGGCATTGATCAGCGAGACGTTGATGCGGAGCCGCTCGCCCGATTGTTCGACCTTGCCCTCGACCACGGTGCCGACGTTGAGCACCCGGGCAATGCTATCGGTGGGGACCCGCGCGCCTTGGAACGGCAGCACCCCGTTCCGCGAGATGACCTTGAGCCCTTCCACCTGGCTCAGCTCGCTGATCAAGGCCTCGGTAAACCCATCCGCCAGGTACGCCAGCGACCCGTCTGGACTGCGGTCTTCGAAATAGAGCACGGCGATGCTCCGCGGATCGGGACCGGCGGGCACGCCGGCGGCGGTGGAGGCGCCGTCGCCTCGGGGAAGGATCTGCCACACCGCCAGCGCCGCGAGCAGGGCCAGGACGCCTCCGCCGGCGAGGAGCTGGAACGGCGCGCGCTTCTTCTTGACTCGAACGCCGAGGGTCCGCTGGCGAATGCTGTCCGGAGTGGGGGCCGTGGCGGTACCCAGACTCAGCCGATGCTCGACATTGGCCAAGGCGTCCGCGAACAGTTGCGCAGTCTGGTACCGATCCGCGGGGACCTTGGCCATGGCGGTGGTAATGGCCTGGTCTACCTCGTTGGGGACCGTTCCGCGGACCACTTGGATGCTCGGGATGGGCTCGAGCGAGTGTTTGGCTAGGAGGGCCACGGTGTTCGGCGCCTGATAGGGAGCCTGGCCCGCCAGGAGTTCGTAGAGCATGCAGCCGAGGCTGTAGATGTCGCTCCGGCCGTCGAGCTGCTCGACCCCGGTGGCCTGTTCGGGGCTCATGTACATGGGTGTCCCGATCACCACGCCCGACTGGGTCAGTTTCTCGTCTCCGGCTTCCTCGAGCGCCCGCGCGATCCCGAAGTCGGCCACCACGGCATGGCCGCCCATCAGCATGATGTTCTCGGGCTTGATATCCCGGTGCACTACCCCGTGTGCGTGGGCGTAGCTCAACGCCTCGCTCACTTCGCGGGTGATCTTGACCGCGTCGGGAAGGCTGAGTTGCTTCTCGCGATTCAATCGATCGCGAAGCGACTCTCCCTCGACGAAGGGCATGACGTAGAAGAGGGCGCCGTCCGCTTCGCCGGAATCGTAAAGCGCGAGGATGTTGGGATGCTGGAGATTGGCGGCGACCCTGATTTCGCGGAGGAAACGATCGGCCCCGAGCGACGCGGCCAAATCGGGCCGCAGGACCTTGAGGGCCACCGCACGACCATGCTTGACATCACGCGCCAAGTAGACCGTCGCCATGCCGCCGGCGCCGATCTCTTCTTCGACCTCGTAGCGACCGGCGAGCGCGGCCCGCAAGCGCTCAACGGCATCCGCATCGGGTGACTGATCCGCCATCGTTCAATAATACGACCAATCCGCGCGTCGACGCGAGGCCGTGGGCAGGCGGGAGAATCAGACCGGCTTCCTGGCGACGCCACGGACGCTCCCCCGCACGATGGCGGTGGCTGGATGGAAGTCCTCCTCGACCAGGCGCTCCATCTCGAAGCCGGCGCCGGTGATGGCCTGGGCCGTCCGTCTGGTGAGGTGGCAGTTCCCCGCCAGGCGCTTCCACACCGGCTCGATCCGGCGTTGCCACCGCAGCCGGCGCGGGTGGGCGTCGGCCGCGACGTGTTCTAAGAACACCAGGCGCCCGCCGGGACGAAGCACGCGCTTGAGTTCCGCGAGGGTGCCGCCCTGGTCCGCCACCGAGCACAGCACCAACGTGGCCACGACCGCAGCCACGGAGGCATCGCCGAGCGGGAGCCGGTCGGCCACGGCATCGACCACCACGACCCGCTTGGCCGATGCCTGGGCGAGCTTCGCCCGCAACCTCTCCCGCATGAACCGATCGGGTTCGGACAGCACCAACATCGAGACCGCCTCGGGATAGTGCGGCAGGTTATGCCCGGTCCCGGCGCCGATTTCGAGCACCCTGCCCGTCCCCACGCCCGCGAGCGATGCCAAGAGATCGGATCGCCAGGCGGCCAGGCAGCGTTCCTCCGCCCTGCGAGTCATTCCGTCGTATACGAGCGCCATGAAGCGGCCCACCGGCTGGTCTCCGCGAGGGTTAAGGAAGAGCTGTTGCCTGCGCCGGCGGGGGCGCGGGCGGCGGGGCGGCGGAGCGGGGGCGGCGGAGCCGCGCTGGGCTCAGTCCGATCGCCGGCGCAAAATGAGACCGCGCCCGCACGACTCACACGACGTCTTGACCGGCAGCCGGTAGGGAGCCCGCCCAAACCCGACGAACAGGTTGGTAGCGCTGCGGCAGCCCGGGCAGGTCCCCGACGCGGAGAGGAACACCTCTCGCGCCCGCGCGTTCCGCGCCATCCAGTACAGCCCAACACCGAGGATGGGTATACCGGCAAGGTGCATGAGCGGAACCGGCAAGAGGGCCAGCGCGAGCAGCGCCGCCAGGCCGAGGGGAACCGAGGCTCTGAGCAGTCGCCGCCCAGGGGTCAGTTGGGCGACGGTCGCCTCGGCATCGCCCCGGGGACCGCTTTGCCATTCGCGAAGCTCGAGCGGGACCCGGGTGGCCCCCGCCCCCGCTTCGACGCCGGCGTCATCCATGCAACCTCCCCGGGTCACGACTGCTGCACCCGTCGGCGGAGGCCCCGCCACAACACGCTGTAGACCAGGACCGCGAGCCCGAACCCCGCCATGGTCGACACCACACCGTACCAGGCAAAGGCCTCGAAGGCGCGGAATCCATGCTCCCCTCGGGCCGCGTTGAGCCCGCCGATGAGGCCCGAGACGAGGCTCACCACCGCTATGCCCGCGAGCACGGCGGCGCGGGCGGCCTCCGACATCCGAGGCAACCGCCACACCAGCGAAGGATCGGGTGTTCGCGCCGCCCACCACCACATCCACCACGCCAAGAGGCCCATGCCGAGGAGCGTGCTGGCGTGTTGGAGTACCTGGTACACTTGCACTGGTTGACCAACGAGGTGGCCCAAGGTGATGCCCAGCACCGGGAAGATCCTCAGCCCGAGCGCTCCCCAGTGGGTGAAGGCGTCCCACACGATATGGGTGAACGCCCCGATGACCATCGCGGTCGCAACGCCCCACGTGGGAACCGCCGGGAGGCCGGGTGTGTCCTCCACTAATGCTGCCCAGCGCCGGTGGAGTCCTGCCGGCAAGAGCATGAGGGCCGGGGCCTTCACCACCAGATGAAACACGACGTAGACGAGGGCCGCAGTGGGCAGACAAAACCAGAAGATCCCGGGAATGCTGTGGCTCCACGACCGGCCGACCATCATGTCGACCGTCCATGGAACGAAATACGCGAAGTCGGGGCTCATGCTCCCGATGACCAGCGCAGAGAGCACCCCGGCCCGACCGAGAGACCGGCGGAAGGGAACAGCGGCGGCGGGATGGGCGAGGGTGAACGGCATGGTCCGAGCATTCTATCAAGAACCATGCCCCTGGCGGTAGCACCGACGGTGGCATATGCCCCCCATACCGCGACCATCCGGCGGCGGCGGGTTGCCGAAAGGAGCTCCGACGACCAGCTTCGAGTGTACTCACCAAGGAGACGGCATGCTACAGTGGCTCATCCCCATCTCGCTCGTGTGGATTATCGCTGCGGTCTACCTGGGCGGGACCTCCGTGGATCTTTCCGGGGGAGGGGGCGTTCGCCAGCTGGTCGGATTGGTGCTGACGGTGGCCCTGTTTTTGGCGGTCTGGGGAGGGCTGCACGCCATCCTGGGCGAAAGCGTTGTGGTTGGGCTGGTGATCCCCACCGTGATCGCGATTCTCGTCTTCCCCGCCCTGGCATGGCTCGGGTTCAAGCTGGTGGGTGTCCACCTCCGTCGCCTGCCGGCCGGCGGAGGCGGGGGCGGGGCCGGCGGCGCACACTAGCGACGCGGCGCCCCGCGG
>JBFGLJ010000166.1:0-6119 GCA_041576235.1 Gemmatimonadales bacterium
GGCGTGGCAGGCTAGCTTGAAGGACTGTCGACTGAAGACTGACGACTGATGACTACGTCTCACGTCTCACGTCTCACCACTCACGACTCAGCCTCCCAACTACTTCACGTACCTTCCCAGAAACTCCTTCATTAGTCTCGCGATTACCGGCCCGTCCTCTTCCAGCGCGAAGTGGCCGGTGTCCAGCAGGTGGAACTCGAGGGTCTCGAGGTCGCGCATGTAGGGATGCGCCCCCTCGGCCGGGAAGATGTGGTCGTTCTTGCCCCACACGAGAAGCGCGGGCGGCTGATGCCGGCGGAAGTACTCCTGCCAGGCCGGGTAGTGGCCCGGGTTCGATCCGTAGTCGTAGAACAGCTGGAGCTGGACTTCCTGGTTGCCGGGCCGGTCCAGGAAGCGCTGGTCCATGTTCCAGTTGTCCGGGCTGATGGCCGCCTCGTTTCGGGTTCCGTGGGTGTACTGCCACTTGGTGGCCTCGATGGTCAGGAGCCCCCGGAGCGCGTCGGCGTTCTCGGTGCTCTTGTCGGCCCAAAAGGCCCGGATCGGATCCCAGAACTCACGCAGTCCCTCGTCATAGGCGTTCCCGTTCTGGATGATCAGCGCCTGGACCCGCTCGGGGTGCCTGAGCGCCAGGCGGTAGCCCACCGGCGCGCCGTAATCCATCAGATAGATGGAATACGCCTTCAACTGGAGCTGCTCGGTCAGCTGCTCCACGATGTCGGCCAGCCGGTCGAAGGTGTACTCGAACTGGTCCACCGACGGCATCGAGCTGTTGCCGTAGCCGGGGTAGTCCGGGGCAATCACTCGGTACTCGGGTGCGAGTTCAGGGATCAAGTTCCGGAACATGTGCGACGAGGTCGGAAACCCGTGCAGCAACAGCACCACCGGCGCGTCCTTGGGGCCGGCCTCGCGATAGAAGATGTCGAGCCCCTCGATCTGGGTGGTCTTGTGCTCCACCATGATGGGGGCGGCTACGGAGGCTTCGGGTTCCGCCGCCTCCTCGGTGCCGTTGGTGGCGGCGATCGCGAACGCGGCCAGGCCCAGAATGGCGAGACCGATGATCGCACTCGCCCGCCGTCGTCGGGTGGTGCGGGTGATGGTGGTCATGATCTTCTCCTCCTTTGTATGGCCGACTGGTAGGAGTAATCAGTAGGACTAGGCACCCACCGTCGCCGTGGCGGTTGCTTCGATAGCCTCGACAGCCTCGTCGGTGGTCCAGACCGCGCTTGCGATCATGCGGAAGTTGGTGAGCGCCGCCTGATAGCCGTCCAGCTCGGGCAGCTGCGCCGCCGCGGTCGCGTCCTTCACCACCGCCACCTCGAACCCTTGCTCGAGGAGTTCGCGCACGTGCGATTCGACGCACAGGTTGGCCGACATGCCGCCGACGATCACCTTGTCGATGCCGCGCTTGCGCAGCTGCAGCACCAGGTCGTTGGCCTCGGGTCCGAAGACCTTGTGCGGGCTGCACACGATGGTCTCACCATCGGCCACGTAGGGCTTGAGGTCCGACACCCAGTCGGCGCCCGACCCTTCGAACCCGTCGACGCTGAGCGGATCCTTGCGATCGAACATGCCGATCTGGTGCATCAGCGCTTCCAGCGCGCCCTCGAACTTCCAGCCGTGATCGGAGGGGTAGTAGTAGTGGGGCGATACGAAGACCGGGATCCCGTTTCCCTTGGCCGCGCGAAGTAGGCGAGCCAGGTTTTCGATGGTCCCGTTGGCCTTCACGCTCTCACCCACGACACCCCAGGCCACCCCGTTCGGGCTCAGGAAGTCGTTCTGCGGGTCGGTCACGACCAGCGCGGTGCGGTCTTCGACCGTCATGCCAGGGTTGGGTAATGACATCATGTTCTCCTTGTTGGGGTCTTGGACTCGCCGGTCAGAGAAGGCAGTCACCGTGCCAGTGGGGTCAAATCACCATAAGCCATTGCTGTCTAGGCGATTAGCGAGACAGAGGCTGACGGGAGACGTCAACGAATATTTGTGATTCTCAAAATCCCGTTGTTGGATCACGAAAATTCGCGTAGGTTGGTGGTATGCCGGAGCGGCTTGCTCAGCAGTTGGATCTCGAGAGGATCAAGGACTTGCTCCTCGACCTAGCGCGAGAGCAGGATCTCACGCGTTTGCTCCAATGTCTGGTGCGTCGCCTGGCCCAGGTGGATGGGGTGGCGCTCGTTCGCGTCTGGCTGATCCGGCCGGGGGACATTTGCCATGAGTGTCATATGGCGCGGGAGTGTCCGACCAAGGTGCGGTGTCTCCACTTGGCGGCGAGCGCGGGAAAGTCCAAGACCGATCCGCTGGCGGACTGGACGCGACTGAATGGTCGCTTCCGTCGCTTCCCCTTGGGCGTGCGCAAGGTCGGTCGCATCGCGACCGGCCAAACCTTGGCACTTGAGGACGTGCAGGCGGACACACAGTGGATCGCCGACCCGGAATGGGCGCGGCGTGAGGCGATCCGCGGGTTCGGTGGTCATCCGTTGGAACATCACGGCGAGATCCTGGGTGTGCTCGCGGTGTTCAGCCGCGTGCCGTGGGGCCAACAACACGTCGAGCGGCTTCGGCTGGTGGCCGACCATGCGGCGGCGGCGATTGCCAACGCCAATGCGTTCGATGAGATCCAGCGCCTGCGCCAACAACTCGAACTGGAGAACGCCTACCTGCGCGAGGCCATCGACGAGGCTCGCGAGTTCGGCGAGCTGATCGGCACCAGTTCGGCGCTTCGGGCCATCGGTACCCAGATCGAGCTGGTTGCGCCCACCGACGCCACGGTCCTCATCCTGGGCGAGTCCGGGGTCGGCAAGAGCCTGGTCGCGCGGGAGATTCACGATGCCAGCGGCCGGAAGGATCGCCCGCTCATTACCGTCAATTGCGCGTCCATTCCGAGAGAGCTCTACGAGAGCGAGTTCTTCGGCCACGCGAAGGGGGCCTTTACGGGGGCGGTGAAGGACCGAGCGGGACGATTCGAGGCGGCCGACGGTGGGACGCTGTTCCTCGACGAGGTGGGCGAGATTCCGCCTGAGGTCCAGGGCAAGCTGCTCCGCGTGCTCCAAGAGGGACAGTACGAGCGGGTGGGCGAGGAGCGGACGCGGACGGTCGACGTCAGGATCCTCGCCGCCACCAATCACGACTTGATGGCCGACGTCAAGGCCGGCCGGTTTCGCGAAGACTTGTACTATCGCCTGAACGTCTTCCCCTTGACCGTGCCACCGCTCCGCGAGCGGCCGGACGACCTGGCCATCCTGGCGCAACACTTCCTGGGCTCGGCCGCGGCCCGGTTTGGCAAGAAGGGTCTCAGGCTCCGGAAGTCCGACCTCGAGCTGCTCAAGCGATACGATTGGCCCGGCAACGTGCGCGAACTCCAGAACGTGATCGAACGCGCGGTGATCACGGCCCGGGGCGGGGCCGTCCGGTTCGATCCCGCGAGCTTCTCCCGAGGCAGCATCGAGTCGTCTTTACCGCCGCTTGATGTTGCCACCACAGAAGTCCTCACCCGGGAGCAGCTGCGCGATCAGGAGCGCCGAAACACTCTGGCCGCCCTCACCCGGACCAACTGGAAGGTCTACGGTCCCGGTGGTGCCGCTGAATTGCTCGGTGTCAAGCCGACCACGCTGGCGTACCGGCTGAAGAAGCTCGGGTTGAGGCGGCCGAGGTAGGCGGATAGCCACCGGCGAGGGTCCCACCGCGAGCGCGGGATGCGGCAGCAGGACGGGACCGATGGTAACAGTTCAGGTTTCCTGTCTCACGGCCCACGACTCATGTCTCAAGACTGCCCCACCTGCGGTAACCCCATCGATGGCGCACCAGCTCGGTGCCCGTTCTGCGACTCTCCGCTTTCCGGCCACCATGCCCAGTCGGCCCGGGCCACCCCGGCCGGCAGATTCCACATCGTGGTCAACCTCGAGACCGGCCGGCCCACGGTGGAGGAGGCCTTGGCCATACTCGAGCGCCGCCTCGACACCGCCCGCCGCCAGGGGGTCAAGGTGGTCAAGGTGATCCACGGCTACGGCTCGAGCGGGGTGGGCGGGGACATCAAGCAGGCGGTGCGGAGGGCTTTGCCCCAGTACCGGAGCCAGGGGTTGATCCAGGACTTCGCGGCCGGCGAGGAGTTCACCAAGCGGAGCGCGGTGGTGCGGCGGTTTCCGAAGTTGAAAGACGACCGGGACGTGGGGCGGGGGAACAAGGGGGTGACGGTGGTGGTTCTTTGAAGGGAGTCGTTAGTCGTTTGAGGCGCAATCGAGGTGGATGGCGATAAGGCAATGACGCGGGGGCAGTTCGTCCGGCGCCTGAGAGCACTCACGACTCCCGACTCACGTCTAACTTCCCCCATGCCCCCTCTCCCCATCATCCACCACCCCGCCTACGAAGTCGACATCGGCGCCCATGTCTTTGTCACGGCCAAGTTCCGGCTGGTGCGGGAGCGGCTGATCGAAGAGGGCACCATCACCGAGGCCGACATTCTGACCCCCGAGCCCGCGACCGACCGGGACATGGCCCTGGTGCACACGCCCGAGTACATCGAGAAGATCCTGACCGGCCGGCTCTCCATGGCCGAGCAGCTGTTGCTCGAGGTGCCCTACTCGGCGGCGCTCAAGGACGCCATGTGGCTCTGTGCCGGCGGGTCGACCCTCACGGGACGGCAGGCACTCGAGCACGGCCTGGCCTCGCACCTGGGCGGCGGGTTCCATCATGCCTTCGCCGACCACGGCGAGGGGTTCTGCCTGATCAACGACGTGGCTGTGGCCGTCCGGGTGCTTCAACGGGACGGCCTCATCGAGCGGGCCATGGTGATCGATCTCGACGTCCATCACGGGAACGGCACCGCCGCCATCTTCAAGGGCGACCCCACGGTGTTCACCTTCTCGATGCACCAAGAGCGGAACTACCCGGCTCTCAAGCCGCCGAGCGATCTGGACCTGGGGCTGCCCGACCGGATCCAGGACCAGGAGTACCTGGGCCTCCTGGCCGAGCACCTGCCCCGGATCGTGGACGAACATCGGCCGGACTTGGCCTATTACCTAGCCGGGGCCGATCCCTACCGGGAGGACCAGTTGGGCGGGCTCGCGCTCACCCTAGACGGCCTCGCCAGGCGGGATAGACTAGTCATCGAGACGTTGTCGCGGGCGGGCGTGCCGGTGGCCACCATGACGGCCGGCGGGTACGCCCGGGACCCGCGGGACACGGTCGCGATTCATGCGGGGACGGTGCGGGAAGCGAAGCGGGAAAGCGACAGCTGATATCCCTGCTTCCTACTTTCCACTCCCTACCTTCGTCGTTTAGCCGATAGCCTCGAGCCTTCCATGATCTCTACCAGACTCACCGCCGCCCCCGCCGCCCTCGCCGCCCTCGCCCTCCTGCTCCTGGCCGCCTGTGATCTCCCTCCGGGCGCCCAAGACCAGGCCACTAGCACTGCCTGCCCCAGCTTCCCCCAGTGGGCCTATGACGCCACCCACGAGTGGCCGCCGGACCGCGGGCTCAGTCGGGCCGAGGACGGGAAGGCGCTGCGGGACGGACGCATCGTGGTGGGCGATCAGGCGGTGGGTCTCCGGGTGATCGAGGCCGACGGCACCCATCGCCCCTTCGGGCAATTCGTCGAGAACGGCTACACCCACAACCCGCCCGATTTTCCTGGCGGCGCCAACGGCATCCACCTCACCAACGACGGTCGGTACCTGCTGGTGGGCGACGTATACAGAGGCCGGATCTGGCGGGTGGACGTCGCCACCGAATCCACCGCCGTCATCTATCAGCATCCCTACGGTGTCAACAGCGTCACCGAGGACAGCCGCGGCAACATCTGGTTCACCCAGTCGGCCGAGAACAGGCCGGAGCAGGGGATGATGGGCCTCTGGGCGGCCATCGACGTGTCGATGCCCACGGGGGCGGTGTACAAGCTGTCGCGACAGGGCGAGGGCTACGCGGCCCAGGCCGAGCAGGTTCTGGACGGGATCCACTTCGCCAACGGCCTGGCCTTCGACAACACCGAGACCTACCTCTACCTGGCCGAGCTCATGATGAACCGGATCCTCCGGTATCGGTTCGACGTGGCCAGCGGCACCCTGTCGGGCCGCGAGGTGCACCACATGGTGCTGACGCCGGATAACCTGGCGGTCGACGGGGACAAC
>JBFGLJ010000167.1:0-6056 GCA_041576235.1 Gemmatimonadales bacterium
CGTCTGGATGAGTCCGCGCACCGTCGGTGTGATGGCGGCGACTATCCGTGACGCTCTGATCAAAGCAAGCCCGTCGAAGCGCCAGGCCTTCGAGTCGAATTACCAGCGGTTCCTCGCCGACCTCGAGGCCCTGGACCGGGAGATCACAGAGCTCCTGTCCGCCGTTTCCAGCCGGAAGTTCTTGGCTTTCCATCCGGCGTGGGGCTACTTGGCCGACGACTACGGCCTGGATCAGATCCCCATCGAGACGGCTGGAAAAGAACCTGGTGCCAAGGCCCTGGCGCAGCTGATCGATAGGGCTCGCATGGAGCGGATCCGGGTCGTGGTCGTGCAGGCGCAGTTCAGCACGACCCTGGCCCGGACCGTGGCCGAGGCGATCGATGCCCACCTGGTCTCGCTGGATCCGTTGGCGGAGGACTACCTTGCGAACATGCGCACCACCGCGCGGACCTTGAGCCAGGCCCTGGGGGGGGAGGGGCATGACCGCGGTCATTGAACTGAATGAGGTCTCCTTCACCTACACCGGGCAGCTGGTGCTCGAGGACATCGACCTCACGGTCGGAGACGGTGAGTTCCTGGGCCTCGTCGGCCCCAACGCCAGCGGCAAGAGTACCCTGCTCAAGGTGATCCTCGGACTGCTGCGGCCCACCCGAGGCCGCGTCCGTGTCTTCGGGCGACCGCCCTCGGAGTCGCGGAAGGCCATCGGGTACGTTCCGCAGTTTGCCACCTTCCGGCGGGACTTCCCGATCTCGGTGACGGACATGGTCCTGTTGGGCCGGCTGGGGGGGGGAGCGACACGGAATCTCGGGGGGTATCGGGCGGCGGACCGGCGGGCCGCGGCGGAGGCGATGGCAGAGGCCCAGGTGTTCGACGTGCGGACCCGTCCGATCGGAACCCTCTCCGGTGGCCAACTGCAACGGGCGCTCGTCGCCCGCGCCCTGGTGTCGAATCCCCGGCTGCTCATCCTGGACGAGCCGACGGCGAACATCGATGTGATGGCGGAGGAGGACATCTTCGGCCTGTTTCGCCGCTTGAACGAACGGATGACGATCGTAGTGGTGTCGCACGATGTTGGGTTCATCACCAAGTACGTGCACCGGGTGGCCTGCCTCAACCGGACCCTCGTGTGCCACCAAACGGGCGCCATCACCGGTGAGGTCATCGAGCAACTGTACGGCATGCCGGTCCGTCTCATTGATCACGGTCACCAGTCCGGCGTGCACCCCGGCTAATGGATTTCTTCGATGCGGTCGCCTCCCAAGAATTCCTGCGCTACGCGCTGGTGGCGGGGATCCTGGCCAGCATTGGCTGCGGTGTCATTGGGTCGTTCGTCGTCGTCAAACGCATCGGATATCTCGCCGGCGGTATCGCGCACGCGGTCTTGGGCGGCATGGGGATCGCATACTTTCTCGGCCGGGACCCGATTCTCGGGGCCCTGGTCGCGGCCCTCATCGCCGCGGTGATCGTAGGCTGGATCAGCCGCCAGGGGCAGCAGCACGTCGATACCATCATCAGTGCGCTCTGGGCCGTGGGCATGGCCATCGGCATCCTCTTCATCTCCAAGACCCCGGGCTACAACGTCGACCTCTTGAGCTTTCTGTTCGGCAACATTCTCATGGTAGCGCCGAGTGATCTGTGGCTCATCGGCATGTTGGACGTAATCGTCGTGGCCGCCGTCTTCTTGTTCTACCGGCAGTTTTTGGCCGTCACCTTCGATGAGGAGTTCGCGCTCTTGCGAGGCATCCCGGTGGGGTTCTTCGACCTGCTCTTGCTGGCGATGGTGGCCATCACGGTCGTCACGGTTATCCGAGTCGTGGGGCTGATCCTCGTCATCGCGCTCTTGACCCTTCCCGCCGCCATCGCCGGACAATACGTGGGCTCCGTGGGCCGGATCATGGCCCTGGCCACGCTCCTCGGCGCGGCATTCACGGTCGGTGGGCTGGCGCTCTCGTACGGACCCGATCTCCCCGCCGGCCCTACCATCATCGTCCTGGCCGGCCTGGTATACCTGGTCTCGACGGCGTTCCATTTCGTTCGACGCCAGAGGCGGATGCGGCGGCTCGTGAGACGTGAGGCCTCCCGCTCGTCCGCGGGAAGTTGAGCCGGCTCTCGGCCGCTCGGCCGGCCGTGAACGAATCTTGGCCTTGGATTCAAGCCCTCTTCAGCAGCTGCCGCCTAGTATGCCAATCAGATTCGGGTTGTCGACATGGGAGGAGCCATGAGAGATAGATCGCCGGGGACAGAACATGACGTGAAGGGCGCCACCCACGAGGAGTTGGTGCAGGCCCTCCTGGCCGCCTTCGAGACGACTTTTGCCAGCGGGCAGCAGGCGTCAGCACTCGCCTGGGCGTCTCGGCTGCTGAGGGACCTCGACACCGACACATTGAGAGGTCTCGTATATCGGTACGGTCTGTTTGAGGAGCCGGCCCGGACCGATAGCGACCGCCTGCTCGAGAGCCGAGAAGGCTCCTCCTAGGGCGACCGGGTGGGCGCAGGGGTATTCAGCGCATCGCTGGCATCGTGCGCTGCGCAGGCGTCGGCGCTCAACCATCCCGATGCGAGCAGGCGGTCGAGGACGGTCCGGGCGACGAGTTGATGCCCTGCAGGATTCCAGTGCGGATCGCCTTGAAGCCGGTATTGGTCGTACGTGCCGGGCGGCATGACCTCGTCGAGTTGGACAAAGGCCACGTCGCGCTGGGCGAAATAGTCCGCCATGCCGCGCCCGCGACCGGACTGGCCCTCCACGAACACGATCATCGACTTGACACCGGCCGCCTCGGCGGTCCCGAGGAATTCGGAGACGATGTCGGCGGTGATGGTTTCGGCAGGTGAGGTGGGGAATGCCCGAGGTGCTCGGTCGGCTCCAGTGCCAGCGGACCCCGCCTGATCCTGGGCGGCCCTCTGCTTGCCGCGGCTCCGCCAACCGATGAGGGCCCGGTTGATCTGGTTGAGCAGGTAGGAGTGCCGGGCGACTCGTCCGGCCCACCGCACCAAGACATTAGGGGCGCGCACGGGATGGTTGGTCAGAACCAGCTCGTCGTTCCGCATCACGTACAGAGGCTTCTGGTAGTAGACGTAGACTCTGGGCCGAAGATTGTTCTCGTAGTCGTTGTCGACCATGACCAGCACCACAATGTCCGGCTCGTAGCTCAGCCCTTCGTTCTTCAAGAGTAGCAGCTCTTGGTCGGTGCCATACCCGCTCACCCCAAGGTTCACCACATCGAGGCTTGGGCACATCGCGCCCATCCTGCTGGTAAACATCTCGTCCTGCTCGACCCCATAGCCGAACACATAGGAGTCTCCCATCACCACTACCCGCGGCCGCGACGGGCTCCGTGGGCCGATGTCGGGTCCGCGAAACCCCTACTGGTTGATGGCGACATGAGTGTCGAAGCTGTGCGACCGGAATGGCCCGCTCGATCCCGGGACGTAGGCCCACCCGTAGTCGGGGTCGAAGTCCCAGAGGTCGGCCAGCCGTCCCGTCCGGGGCGCCCAGTCCGGGAAGGCCTGCCGGGCCGCGACCTCGGCCACCACCACGGCGACCGCCGTGGTAACCACCAGGAGGACCAGATTCTTGACCCAATTCGGCATTGTCATTCCGGTTGAAATGTGGACGCGGGGCTGGCGCTTCGCGCCTCTTTCAAAGTTCGGGCCACACCCGCTCGCTGCCGCGCGCTGGGCTGGCGATGCGAGGGCGCCCGGGCGGGGGCCGACAGGTGCGCCCCCCCCGGCAAATGATCCAATCGGCGCGCTACCGGACCAGGACCACGGTGCTGGCCTGAGGGCCCTGGTCGCCCCGTTCTTCGACGTAGCGGACCTCGGATCCTTCGGTCAGTCGGTCGAATCCATTATTGAGGACGCTGTTGCGATGGAAATAGATCTCCCGGCCCCGGTGATCTTCCAGAAAGCCGTATCCTTCCCACGGGAAGAGTGCTCTCACTCGGGCGCGGTCGTCTCGTGGGGGCGTCTTCAAGCGTTCGCGCCGCCGCCGGACGCGGTCCTGCACCTGGCGGCGGGCAACCTCGAAGGCATCCTGAAGGGCTGAGCGAAGATCTTCCTGCGGCTGCCGCTTGACGACGATCTCATGGCCCGGCAGGGTCACGTCGATGCGCACCACAAACTCGATGCCTTCCTGACCCCGGCGATGGGGGATCTCGACCATGACTCGGCAGCTGGTGATGCGATCGGCAAAAGTCTCGAGTTTCTCTGCCTCACGGAGAATGGCCTCCTGCTCCGATGCGGCCAAGGAGACATTGCGGGTTGCGATCTGTACCGGAAGTTCCATGCAAGACTCCTTCCGTTACCCTTTGATGACACCCAACGGAATCAAACGGGCGATCTTCCTAGCCAATCCGGCTTCGTGGACCACCGCCACCACCCGATCCACGTCCTTGTAGGCGAGTGGGGCCTCCTCAGCCAAGCCGCTCTTCGAGGGACAACGCACCACGATACCGCGCTCCTCGAGCTCCCGCCGGACCTGGGCACCCGTGACGGTGCGCTTGGCGGCGCCACGGCTCATCGCCCGCCCCGCGCCATGACAACAGCTGCCGAAGCTCCGCTCGCTGGAGGTATCGGCGCCCGCCAGTACGTAGGACGCCGTTCCCATGCTGCCCGGAATGAACACGGGCTGTCCATGGGCGCGGTATCCGTCTGGGAGTTCGGGGGAGGCCGGCCCAAAGGCACGGGTGGCACCCTTGCGATGGACGCAAAGCCGCTCGTCGCGGTAGGTCTCGAGCTTGGCGATGTTGTGGGCCACGTCATACACCAGCCGCAGGTCCCCCTTCTTGCCAAAGACGCGCGCGAAGACCTCCCGGGCGCTCTGCGTAATCGTCTGACGGTTGGCCCAGGCGAAATTAGCAGCCGCGCACATGGCCCCGAAGTAGCGTTTGCCTTCGGGAGAACCCAGCGGCGCGCAGGCCAGCTGCCGGTCAGGCAGCTCGATGTCGTACCGGGCCATGACGTCGTCCATCTGGCGCACGTAGTCGGTGCAGACCTGGTGGCCCAGCCCGCGCGATCCGGTGTGAATGAGAATGGCGACCAGGCCGGGTTCGAGCCCGTAGGCGCTCGCCGTCGCCTGATCGAAGATGTCATCCACCCGCTGGACTTCGACGAAGTGGTTCCCCGACCCGATGGTGCCGAGTTGGTTGTGGCCTCGACGCTTGGCCTTGGCGGAGACCGCCGACGGATCGGCCTGCGGCAGGCACCCGCTCGCCTCGGTCACCTCGAGGTCCTCCGCGAGCGCCAGGCCCCGTTCCACGAGATACCGGCACCCTTCGGCCAGCACGCGATCCACCTCGCCCTCATCGAGCGCCAGGCGGGGGTTCCTCCCGGGCCCGGCCGGAATCGTGCGGCTCATCTCGTGGACCGCGGCCTCCAGATCGGGTCCGGCCTCGGCCGCGGACAGCCGCGAAACCAAGAGCCGTACGCCGCAGTTGATGTCGTAACCAACTCCCCCGGGCGATATCACGCCATCGTCGACGCGCATGGCGGCCACTCCGCCCACCGGGAACCCGTAACCCTCATGCACATCCGGCATCGCGCAGACGAAGTCGCTCACACCGGGAAGGGTTGCCACGTTGAGGAGTTGCTCGACGGACCGATCGCGTGAGATCTGATCCCACAACGCGGAATCGGCGAAGACGCGGGCGGGGACCCGCATGCCGCCTTCCGCGCCTGGGGGTATCTCGATCATCCAGGGATTTCGGCGGATTCCACGCTCGTGGGCCACGGTTCCCTTATCAGACATCGAGGAGGACGTCGGCTTCGAGGCCCCCGTCGACTTCTGAGACGGTTGCCCCGTGCAATGTTGCGGCTTTGACCAGGCACGGCGCGTCCGGGAGAGAAACGCCACCCACCTCGGCGTGGAGGTGAGTGTCGCCGATCTCGAGAATCCGGAAGTCGACCGGGAGCCAGTGTTCGGACTCTGCAAGAAAGATCAACTCGTTGAGCCAGTCGACCAGGAGCGCGACCCGGTCTCTCGAGCGCACGGTGACCAGCCGCCATGGACCGCTGACGCGAGGACGCCTTCCCCCGCCCTCGCCGCTGTGCAGCACCGC
>JBFGLJ010000168.1:0-6043 GCA_041576235.1 Gemmatimonadales bacterium
ACGGCGGCGGGGGCGGGGGCAGAGGCGAGGGCGGGGGCGGGGGCGGATTCACGTGACCCTATCTACCAGCGCGAAGAGGAAGAGGATGACGGCTATGACTCCGTTCATAGTAAAGAACGCGGCGTTCAACCGCGAGAGGTCGCCAGGGCGGACCAATCGATGCTCGTAGAACAGGAGCGCGGCTGCGGCGGCGGCCCCGACGAAGAACCAGGCGCCGAACCCCGCGCCAACGCCGAACAATACCACGGCCGGAATGGTGATCCCGTGGAGCAGCTTGGCCGCGAGAATGCTCCGAGTCTCGCCGAATCGGACTACGACGCTCTCGAGCCCGTGTTGACGGTCGAAGGCGGCATCGGGAAGGGCGTAGAAGATGTCGAAGCCCGCGACCCAGGTGGCGACGGCCACCGTGATGGCGAGCAGCACCCAGGCGGGGTCGCTCCACCGGCCGGTCACCGCCAGGTAGCCCCCGACCGGGGCGATGGCGAGGCTCATGCCAAGCCAGAGGTGGGTGGCCCAGGTGAATCGCTTGGTGAGGCTGTAGGCGAGGATCCAGATCAGGGCCAGCGGCGACAGCGCCAGACAGAGCGGGTTGAGGAACGCCGCGCTCGCCACAAACAGGCCGCCGGCCGCGACCACCGACAACCAGGCTTGGCCGAGGGAGAGGGCACCGCGGGGAAGTTCGCGGGCCTTGGTCCGGGGGTTGAGGGCGTCGTAGCGGCGGTCGGCGATCCGATTGAACCCCATGGCCACCCACCGTGCGGCCGTGAATGCGACCATGACCAAGACCACCACCCGCGCCGAGACCGTGACCTGGAACGACGCGGCCACAACCCCGAGGAGCGCAAACGGGAGCGCGAAGACGGTATGGGGAAGCCTGACGAAGTTGAAGTAGCGGACCAGAAGGGAATCACCGCCGAGCGTTTGCCCTTCTCGACCTCCGGTCATAGTAGGCGGATGCCCAACCGATCCCACATGGCGTCGACCGCGGCCCTCGTCTCGTGGTCCATGGTGATCAACTCCGGCCATTCGCGATCGAAACCCTCTTCCTTCCACTTGCGGGTGGCATCGATCCCCATCTTGGTGCCGAAGGTAAAGGCGCGGCTCGAATGATCCAGCACGTCCATGGGACCCTTGGTGAACCGAACATCACGCTCCGGGTCGATGTTGTTGAGCGCAATCCACCAGGCCTCTTCCGGGTCTTGCACGTTGACATGTCGGTCCACGATGACCAACACCTTCGCCAACGACATGAGACCCTGTCCCCACAGGGCGTTCATCACTTTGTACGCCTGCCCTGGATACTGCTTGTCGATGGAGACGAAGACCAGGTTATGGAAGATCCCGGCCGGCGGCATGTGATAATCCACGATCTCTGGAATCGTCATGCGGAGCAGCGGCAAGAAAATGCGCTCGGTCGCATGCCCAAGGTAGTAGTCCTCCATGGGCGGCCGGCCCACCAAGGTCGCTGGGTAGACCGGCTGGGCACGCGTCGTCACCGCTGTCACATGCACCTTGGGGTAATAGTCCGCCAGCGAATAGAACCCGGTATGATCGCCGAACGGGCCTTCGAGCACCAGGGCTTCCGCCGGATCGATATAGCCCTCGAGGACCATCTCCGCTTGGGCGGGCACCTCGAGATCGCAGGTGACCGATTTGCTCAACTCCACGGGCGCTCTTCGCAGAAACCCGGCGAACAGGAACTCATCGATGGTCGGTGGGAGCGGAGCCGACCCCGAATACACACTGGCGGGATCGCCCCCCAGGGCAATCACGACGGGCATCGTGTCTCCGCGCTCGGCCATTTCCCGCCAGTGGGCGGCGCCCACCTTGTGCCGCTGCCAGTGCATGGCCAGGGTGTTCTTGCCCAACACCTGGACGCGATACATCCCGACATTCCGTATGCCGCGCGTGGGGTCGGTGGTGATCACGAGGGGAAGGGTGATGTAGCGCCCACCGTCCCTGGGCCACGTCGTCAAGAAGGGGATCGTGTCCAGGTCTACCTCGCCACCTCGCTGGACGATCTCCTGGCACGGCGGTGAGCCGCCCTTCACTTTGGGCGGGAACTTCGCCATCTCCGCCAACTTGGGAAGCATGGAGAGCTTGCCCAACAGCCCCTCGGGCACCTTGAGATTGAGCATGTCGGCAATCCGGTCGCCGATGTCGTCGAGCCGCTCGACCCCCAAGGCCAGGTTCATGCGGCGCATCGACCCGAACAGGTTGATCGCCACGGGGTGGGCGCTTCGCTCCCCGTTGTCCAGCACGACGTGTTCGAAATAGAGTGCCCGGCCGCCGCCGGGACTCTTCATGACCCGATCGGCTATTTCGGCGATCTCCAGGCGGGTCCGCACCGGCTCGGTGATCCGGGCCAATTCGCCCTCCTGATCGATAGCCTCGATGTACTCGCGGAGATTGTTCAGGGGCATCGAGCCCTCTCTGCCTCGACGAGGCGATGTCAGTCCGTGGCGGCCTGCCTCGTCCCCAAGTGGAACGCGGTCACCCCGCCGAGGAATCGCCGAAACCCGACCTCCGCGAAGCCCACCGCCGCCAGGCGTCGGGCCAGTTCCGGGGGCGAAGGGAATGCGCGGGCGGACTCTGGTAACCAGGTATAGGCGGTCCTATGTTTCGAAATCATGCGGCCGACGACGGGGAGGACGTGATCGGAGTACGCCCGGTAGAGCCCGCGCAGCGGCTGGCGGGGCGGCTCGCTCATCTCGAGGATCACCAACCGGGCGCCCGGCTTCAGTACCCTGGCTGCTTCGGCCAGTCCGGCATCCAGGTCGACCAGATTCCTGATCCCCCATCCTACCATTGCCCCGTCGAATGTCCTATCCGGGAAGGGCAGGTCGAGCGCGTCGCTCACCACCGGTCTCAGCCTGTCCGATTTCTCGCGCCCCAGCTCCAGCATACGCCGCACGAAATCAGCCCCAATGACCGTGCCGTGAAAGCCGCGTTGGCGTGAGAGAATCGCACCGAAGTCGAGTGTTCCCGCGCACAGATCGAGGTATCGGCCGGCCGGAACCCGCTCCCATCCCAGACGCCGGACGGCATAGCGCCGCCAGCGAAGATCCAGCCGAAGGCTGATGATGCGATTGGCCCGGTCATATGTCGGAGCAATGGCGCCGAACATCTCGCGGACGTATGCACGCTTCTCGGGTCCGCCCGCAACGGGTAGTTCGCCTTCCGGCGGAGACATAGCGGCAGAATGTAGTTTCTGGTCGAGCAGGGCCGCAACCAGGAGAGGTGCGGGTGGCTGATCACCCTCAGGATCTCAAGAACGCGACCGACCAGGAAGTCGTCGCGTTGGCCCGCATCGGACGGGAGGCGGCCTTCCGTGAGCTGGTCCGGCGCTATGAGCGGCCGATCTTCTCCCTCATTTATCGTATGGTGCGCGACCGCGAACTGGCGGAAGACCTGGCGCAGGAGACCTTCGTCAAGGCAATCAATGCCGTCGCAAGCTACCGCCCCGAGTACAAGTTCAGCTCCTGGATTTTCAAGATCGCCAACAACGCGACCATTGATCATTTGCGCAAGCGGGAGCTCTCGACCCTCTCGATCGAAGGCTCGCCACACGCCCAAACACCCGAGGCCATGGACGCCACCGCCCTGCAACTGGGAACCCGCGACCCCGGCCCGCTCGAAGAACTGGAAGCCCGCGAGTTGGGCGGGGCCATCGAGGCCGCCATCGGCGAGCTCAGACCCGAGTATCGGTCGTGCATCCTCCTTCGTCACGTCGAGGGCCGGCCGTATGAAGAAATCGCCCAGATTCTCGGGCTCCCACTCGGGACCGTGAAGACCTATATCCACCGAGCTCGCCACGAGCTCCGCCAAGCGCTAGCCCACCTGAAAGAGTGAAACTTTCGCCAAATCCCGGCCGTAAGAGGGGCGAGTTATGCATGATCTCACGCCATCCCACCTGTCGCTCGACGAACTCGATGCGTGGCTCGAAGGGGCCCTCGCTCCCGACCGCCAGGCACACATCGAGACCTGCTTCGAGTGCCGCACCCTGACGCGGGCCGAGCGGGTCCTGGTCCGGCGTCTCGACGTGATGGAACACCTGAGCCCCAGCCCGGGCTTCGCAGACCGGGTCATGGCCGAAGTCGCCATCCCCGACCCCTTTGCGCTGCGTTCCGCCGGGCGCCTCTGGGCCCGAATCACCGCGAGCCGCCGGACCATGGCGCTGGCGGCATCGATCATCGCCGTGGTCGGACTGTCCATGGGCGGGAGCATCTGGTGGTCCGTGTCTCATCATGAAACGTTGGTGTCCCTGGAATCATGGGTCCAGACCCAGGCCGGGTCGTGGTTCTGGGTTGGCCTCCGGGGGATCGTCTCCAATCTCCTGGAGCACCCATGGTATGATCCTGTCAGACAACTGCTAGGCACCCCCGGACGCATTGCCCTGGTATCCGCCGTCAACATGATGGTTTACATCGGCGGCGTGCTGCTCATGAAACGCCTGCTGGCGTCTCCCGGACCACGGGTGGCCCATGCGCATTCGTAGCCTCCTCACCCTTGCCACCCTCCTCGTCGCGGTGGCCCCGCCCGCCTCCGCCTCGGTGGGGTCTGGAGAGGGATTCCGGGTGGAGCGTCGCGCGCTCGACGCGGTCCGCTCCCTGTTCCGGCGCTCGCCGGCACGGCGCGCCGAGACCCATGTCGCCGCCTTCGCCCCCAACCACACCACCCTGGTGCTGTACCTTGATGACGCCACCGAACTCCGGTTGGCGCTGTCGGCCGGTCAGGTCCTCGTGGGCGAGGCGTCGGTGGCGCGGTACCACCGCGGCGGTGAGCTGGAGACGGCATGGCGTGAACTGGTGACCGACGCGACGCAGCTGCCAACCCCAGAAGTGGTCAACCTGGTGCGGCACTGGGCTCCCGACGGGCTCATCGGCCAGGAGGCCCGGGCAGCGCGGGCCGTGCGCCAAGCCGCAGAGACCGTCGATGTCTCGACGGGCGACGTGACCAGGCCACAAGCGCTGGAGCCGGCAGGACCGGGGGGCTTTACCATCTCGCTCGATCGCATCGGCGACCCGGGCGCCATCGAGGCCCTCCTGCGCCAAGCCAGCCGGCTGGCTTCTCCGACGCTGCGCCTCACCGTGCCGAACGGCAAGGCCTATCTCGGTGACTTCAGCATCGGATCGGAAGAGCACGCCGCCGGGCACCTGCTGGTCCTCAGGGGAACCGCCGACCTGTACGGCAACTTGACCGGAAATGTCGTCGCGATCGACGGCGACGTGGTGGTGCACAGCGGCGCCATCGTGACTGGCGATGTGCTGGCCTACAACGGGGAGGTCCTGGTGCTCGGCGGGGAGATCACCGGTGACATTCTCACCTTGAGCCCCATCACCCAGCCCGCGACAGCCCTGCCGGCCGATGTCCCGGCCCTCTCGACCCTCGCCGTCATCCTCCGGAAAGCCGCCGGCCTGGTCGGGGTGTTCTTGTCCCTCGGGGTGATCGGCTTCGGGCTGGTCCTGTTTGCCCGTCCAAACCTCGAGATCGTGTCCGACACGGTATCGAACTCCTTTGGCCGGGCCTTCATGGTCGGGCTCATCGGGCAGATGCTCCTGCTCCCGACCTTTGGCATGCTGGTGGTCGGTCTGATCTTGAGCGTCGTCGGCGTGCTGCTGCTCCCCTTTGCGGTCATCGTCTATGGCCTGCTGGTGGTCCTGGCCGTGCTCGGCGGCTTCCTCGCGGTGGCCCATGCCATGGGCGAGACGTACACCCGGCGACGGATGGCCTTTGGGGCCTCCGTCGGTTCACCCAATAGTTACCGGTTTCTGCTCATCGGGCTTGCAGCGGTGGCGTCGCTCTGGGGAGCGTGGGTGGTGTTCGGCTGGGTTCCCGTGGCGGGCCAGCTCATTCAAGCGGCAGCGATTCTGGTGACGTGGCTGCTTGGCACCGCTGGCTTTGGCGCCGCGCTGTTGAGCCGCGCCGGGGTGCGGGAGCATTTCGCCGGCCGGTTCCTCCCCACCGATGCGATGACAGATGAGTACCTGTGGGCGACTCCCCAGTTCGGGGTGTCCGCGATCGAACGCGCCTCGTCCAAGAC
>JBFGLJ010000169.1:0-5929 GCA_041576235.1 Gemmatimonadales bacterium
GCCACCATCGCGCCAATCAATCCGTTACAACACAAGGCTTTAGAGAATAGGCCCCGGGCTAGAAGCACCCGCACGTACGTTTCAACATGACACATCATGGCGAGGGGGAGGGGTACCCGCCGTGTGCCGCTGGGTCGGCGGTCCCGGTGCCCCTGGGACATGGAGGCGGATCGGACAGAAAACGGTTGATTTCCTCCACGACGCGCTGTGGGGCCGTTTGGTGGGGACGGTGCATGGTCCGGTCGAAGGAGACCAAGCGCCCGCAGGGGATCTGGGCGGCGATGCGTTCTCCGGTTTCGAATGGAACCGTGGGGTCCTCCCGGCCCCACAAGAGGAGCGCGGGCTGCGCCAGGTCGCGGAAGCGATCCGTGAGGGCGGTGAAATCGAACTGTTCGAGGGTCCGGGTCGCTGCAACCCGGTACATGGGGTCGCCCAGGGGGTCGTACGCCCGGCGGGCCTTGGGCTCTTCCAGCCAATCGGGGGCATGGATCGGGAGCAGGTATCCGATGGGGACATTGAGCCAGCCGATGAGCAGGGCCGGCCCACCCGTCATCGCGCTGTGGAGCTGGCTCAAGCCGGCGCCGGTGGGCGCGATCAACACGACCGCCGCTATCTGGTCGGGGTGGTCCAGGGCCAAGCCGGCGGCGAGTTGCCCCCCCATTGAATGTCCCACCACGACGAGGCTGTCGCCGGGGACATGGAGCGCCATGAAGTCAGCGAGTCGTTTCCGCATGGATTCGAAGTCGTAGGGCGCGTCGGGCTTGTCACTGACTCCGAATCCCGGCAGGTCGACAGCGATGACGGTGTGAGCGGCAGCGAGTGGATCAAGGATGGCGCGAAAGCTGAGCAACGACTCAGCAAATCCATGGAGGAGCAGCAGTGTTCGGTCTCCTGTTCCCGCTCGGACGGCCCGCAACTCGAGGCCGTCGACCTCCACCCACTCGGCGACGTGAACCGGTCGTGGCGGCTTCCGGTCGATGACGACGACGAGGATCGCGAGGAGTGGGATCAACACCCAGCGTCGCTTCACGATCACTCAACCGCCACGGGTGCCACAGCGCAGCACGGTTACCGTGCCGGGGCCCAGGTGTCCGCGTTCGCTGGTGAGCGCGAGGACCGCGTTGTCGAGCCAGGCCAGCCCCTCGCCCTGGGACTCGAGGCCGGTAATGGTACACGGAGGTCCCCGGCTATGGAGCAGGCGGCCATCGGCGGCGCGTGGGAGAAGGTAGATTCTTCTATAGGTGCGGACCGCAACCCGCGTGTTGTCTGGCGAGATGTCGGCGGCGGTCACCATATCGAGCAGGGTGCCTTGGGGATCGAGCGGCAGCTGTCCGAGCGGTTCCGCGAGGGCACGAGCGGCACGCCATGCGGCGGCTGGGACACGGAAGTGCAGGATCCCCTGGGTCCGGCCTTTGGTGATGACATAGAGGTCGCCGAGGGTGTCCACATACAGCGCTTCAGCGTCGTGCGGCCCGTCGGGGTACTGGATCTCGAGAGCTGCTGCGGGTGCCGTAGCCGACGCACCGAGGTCGGGCTCTTCGACCCGATACACGCGAACCGAGGTTCGCTGCTCCGGGTTATCGCCGATGTCCCCGATGTAGAGACACGTTCGTGCCCCGCAAGGACCGATGGCCAGGTCCTCCCAATCCTCGTTGGTGGCGCCAGACACACGGACCGTGCCGTGGTCGATGCCGAGCGTGTCGGTGGCGAACAAAAGCGCGTCGTGGTCGGAGTCGTTGTGCGACCATAAGACGCCGGGATGACGGCGGCTGACCGCGAGGCCCGACGATTCAGTGAGGTCGGCGTGGGCGAACGGTGTTGGCATCCGGAGGATCATGGCGGGCGGTGCCGCCGGGGCACTCCCACATGCCGCAGCAATCAGAAGGCTGGCCCATCCTGGGGAAACACGCATGCCGACCATGTTAGCCAGGTCCCGACGGGTTTCCAATCCTTGCCAGTGCGCCAGTGGTGGAGGCATTTTTCGATGTGAGGAGGTCAAGGAGGAATGCTGGCCCAACTGATGACGCGGAATATCCAACGAGTCCCCGACCAGCTGCGATTTGAGGGCCGGATTCTTTTCCTAGCCGAGGATCCGGCCCTCGTCGCCCGCCAGCTCCGGGGCGAGGATCTGGCCTGGACCCAGGAGATGACCCTCCGCGACAACATCTCGACCGACGAGATCACCCCGGCCTACATCTGCTACTACTACGACGAGACCCTTGGAGATTTCCCCTACCTCGGCCTCAAGTGTGGCGGTGAGTTCCCCGTGGGCCGGGGCGCCGTTCGGCGGGGTGGATTCGTGGTCTCCGTGAGCGGAAAGCGCCGGGGCAAGGGATCGAGCCGCGAACAATCCCCCTATGCCGAGATGTGCGCCGGCATCCGGTTGGTGATCGCGGAGAACATCGAGCGGATCTATCGGGAGAACTGCCAGAATCTGGGCATGTTCACCAGCACTGACTTCGGCCTCATCGAGCGCATCCGCCGGGGTGACGCCATACCTCTGCGAGAGTTTACGGCGGGCGAAGGCGAGATCACCCGCGGCGTCATCGAGTACGGGGGGCTGTTCCAATACAATGTCGCCCGGTTGCAGGGCAAGGTCACCGTGCCCGTTCCGACGACGGCGCCGCGGCCCATGACCGTGGCAGAGAAGATTCTCGCCCGACATTGGGTGACGGACCTGGCCAAGGATCGCGTGGGCGTGGACCACGTCAAGCCAGGCGACGAAGGATTCATTCGGACGGACATTCGGTTCAGCCACGAATACGTGACCCCGATGGCCGCCATCTTCTGGCGGGATCATGTCGGTGCCGATGAGAAGGTGGTGGATCCGGAGTCGGTGTTTTTCTTCCGTGACCATCTCACCTTCCTCGAGTTGGCCATGACCGATGCCCGCAAAGCGGAAGGATTGCTCGATGTGGCGCTGGAGTTGAAGGCCAAACAAGAGGAATTCGCCGCCGAGCAGGGCATCAAGCTCTACGGGGAACTCCCGCGTCTTGGCCGGAACATGGACGTTCGTGGCTCGGAGGCGATTTGTCATTCCAAGATGTTGGAGCAGCACGCGCTTCCCGGACACATCATCATCGGGAGCGATAGCCATACGCCGCACAGCGGGGCCATCGGGTGCGTGGCCTTCGGGGTTGGCACCACCGCCATCTTCAATTCATGGCTCACCCAGGATGTTCGGGTGAAAGTCCCGCCGTCCGTCTTGGTGCGGGTGACCGGGACGAAACCGGCCAATGTGACCGCGAAGGATTTCATGCTTCAGATTCTGCGGCACCCCTACGTGAAGAACGGTCATGCTATCGGGAAGATCGTCGAGTATGCGGGGGAAGCTGTCCAGGCGCTCTCCATCGATGAGCGCGCGACCATGACCAACATGGCGGCGGAAGTCGGCGCCTTCACCGGCATCATCGCTCCTGACGAGACGGCTGTGCGATACCTCGTTGAGGAGCGCGGGCTCAGGCGAGCAGACGTCGAGCACCTACACGACGGACTCACGTCGGATCCCGGGGCGGACTACGAAGAGGTGATCGAAATCGATGCCGGCGCGCTGCAACCCATGATTGCTCTACCCGGTGATCCAGGAAATGGCCTGTTTATCGCTGAGTTGGGTGAGGCCGTCAAAGTGGACATCGCCTATGCCGGAAGCTGCACCGCGGGGAAGAGGGAGGACATGGACATGTACGCCGCGGTGTTACGCGAGGCGGTCGAGGTCGGCAGGCGTATCCATCCGGACGTGCGATTCTACATCCAGTTCGGCAGCCAAGACGTGAAGCGATATGCTGAAGAGCAGGGATACGTGGAGATCTTCAACTCAGTAGGAGCGGAGATCATCGAGCCTTCGTGCGGCGCCTGCATCAATGCGGGTCCGGGTGTGTCGTACGACACCGCCACCGTGACCATCAGTGCGATCAATCGCAACTTCCCAGGCCGCTCTGGCCCCGGGCAGCTGTACCTGGCCAGCCCGTACACCACCGCGGCCAGCGCGCTGGCCGGGTACATCACGTGGTGGGAGCCGGGCCACGTGGCTGCCGCCGTCTAGGGGGTCGTCGCCGGGGCCGTGTCCATCCCTTCTATGACAGCTGCAGGGGCGTCGGGAGCCGGGGAATCGGCCGCTCGGTCGGTCTCGACGACGCGGTCGGGGGCCGTGCGCTTGGGAAGGAAGTAGTCGCGATGGTACACCGCGCGGGCGTTCCACAGAATCCATGAGCGGAGGCCCAACTCTTCCGCGGCACGGATTTGTTCCCGGATATGAAACGGCGTGTAGCGCGGCTTGCCGAGGGTGAAGGCCTGGAGGTACGGACGAATCGCCGCGGTGCCGCCAGCCTCTTTCGTGCGTTCGATCGCATCCCCGAGCGCGTGCTTCACCACCCGGTATGGTTCGCTGTTCGGTCGCCGAATGCCGTAGAAGCGGTGGTAGTAATGGCTGGGATACACCATGGGGAGGACCACATCGGCGACGTGGACCAGATCCTCCCACACCTGTCCGATTCCCAAATCGACGGTCGCGCTGGCCGTCATGCCGAAGACATCGATCGTGAAGGGCGCGCCGGCACGCTCCATGTACGCCTTGAGGAGGGCCAGGTTGCGGACCACCCCGTCACGGGTGGTCTCACCCGGGCGCTTGGAGGGGAAGACGGCGTGCTGGAGCCGAGAGCGCGGCTCATCCGGGAAACGCACGTAGTCGAATTGCACCTCGCTGAACCCCATGCGGATAGCCTCTTCGCCGAGTTGGCCGGCGTACATCCACACCGAGTCGCTGTAGGCATCGACCCACGCGAACTTGAGGCGGTCGCGCCAGAGCCCGCCCTGGCGGTGCCGCACCGACCACTGCGACTTCTTCTCGGCCAACAGCGGGTCCTTGGCCACGACGATGCGCGCGATCGGATAGATGCCCTTTCGGTGGAGCAGCCGCAGGCGCTCTCGCGTGTCACGCGCGCGTCGCTTGCTGTTGGCACCAATCGCAATGGCCGTCGGGACCTTGGACGCGTAGGTGAGGTACCCCGTGTCGTCCTTCACGTCGATGACCATCGCGTTGAGCTCGGTCGCCTCGACCAACTCGACCAGCCGGTTGAAACGCTTATCGCCGAAGGCCCAGGCGTTGAGGTAGATCCCTTTGACGTGCGCCGGCGGACTGGGCAGTGGCGGTGCCGGCCACACGACCGCGCGAAGAGGCGGATCCGAAGCGGACTCCAGCGCCGGGGGCTCCAACTCGTCTCCCCAGCCGCCTGGGGCTTGCCCGGAGAGCCGGGGAACCGCGGCCAGGATGCCGAGCGTCAAGATGGCGAGGAGGGGTGACAACCGCTGCATAGTGGGGGGATCCGGGTGCAAGGCTCGTGCCCTCCGTTGAGGCGCGGCTCCCCCGCTCAAGGCGGGGAATCGGCCCTCAGGGTGCCGATCGGTCCTGCGACCTGCGACCTTGGCAGCCCTCAGGGAGCACGCTACGATTCGCTCAGGTTCTACGAACTCAACGAGGGAGATCGCGGGATGCTGATCACCATCGAATACTGCGTGGTTTGAAACTATAGGCCACGTGCCGCCGGTCTGGCGGCAGAGTTGAAGGAGCAGTATCCCGAGGCCGAAGTCAAGCTGATCGACTCCTCCGGGGGGCGATTCGAGGTCGAGGTCGATGGCGAGCTGGTGTTTTCGAAGCAGGCGCTCGGGCGCCATGCCGACCCCGGCGAAGTCCTGGCCCTCATCAGGGCGAGTCGGCCGTAGTGCGCTTGGCCGTCAATACCGGCGGCGGGGACGCCCCCGGTCTCAACGCCGTCATCCGGGCGGTCGTTCTCTCTGCGCTCTCGAGAGGATGGGAGACATTTGGGATCCGGCGAGGGTACCGTGGCCTGTTGACGGGCGAGGGAGTGGTGCCCCTCGGGCGCGAGGAAGTTCGCGGCATCACCCATTTGGGGGGGACGATCCTCGGAACCAC
>JBFGLJ010000170.1:0-5903 GCA_041576235.1 Gemmatimonadales bacterium
GCCCCTGGGCGGCGATTCCCGCTCTCGAATCGTCAGCTCGAGGTTCCACTTGGCGCGAGCCGCGCCCGGCTGCAGCATCAGGGCGCCCTTCAAGTGTTCGGCGGCCTGATCGAGGAGAGAATCGCGCCCCACGCTATCGGCCCTGGCGGCGTAGAGCGACAGAACCCCCAAGTTGTAGAGCGCCCGGTAGCGAAGATCGGGATCGAGCGATTTGGCTCCTTCGACCAGGGCCTTCCGCGCCGCGTCGAGTCGCTGCGCGGCGAGGGCAGCCGTTCCGGCGTTGTAGAAGGAGGTATCCACCCCTTCCCCGCGTTTCACGTCCGCCAGGAAGGCGGCCGCCGCGCGGTCCAGTTCTCCCTCGGCCATGGCTCGCGCGCCGGCCGATGGACGCTGGGCACCCCACGCACCGGGAGCGAGCAGCACGCCGGCCAGCAGCACCAGCGAGCCGGTGCGGCGGGCCATGGTCTGTCCCAGGAGCAACAGGAGCGCCGTCAAGAGCGGCACCCACGCGAGGGGGCGGAGATCGGCCGTTCGCGTTTCGGATGTCGGCATCCGTTTGAAGGCGCTCACCAGATCGCGGACCGCCCCGGCTTGGTCGGGCACGTCGGCGGGGACCATGGTCCCTCCGCCCGCCTCCGCGAGGGCGCGCAACACATCGTCGCGGCGCCTGGTCTCCACCACTGCTCCGTTCTCGTCGTGTTTGTATTCGAGCAACGTCCCCGAGCGGTCCCGGATGGGAATCCTGGCCGGCTCGTCGCGGCCCTGGGCAACGAGGATGAGGCGCACGCCTCGCTCGCGCAATGCCGTGGCGGCAGTGCGGGCCTCGTCGAGCGAGTCGTGCGCCTCGCCGTCGCTGAAGACCACCAGCACGCGGTCGGCGATATCGGGCGCGGCATCGAGCAACTGGCCTCCCTGCCTGAGTGCGGCCGCGAGGCTGGTGCCGCCCTGACTGGCGATGTCCGGATCGAGGGCTTCGAGTTGGAGCGTGATGGCACTGCCGTCGACGGTGAGCGGCGCCAGGATGTAGCTCCGTCCGGCGAACACCGAGAGCCCTAGCCGATCGCCCGAGAGATCGTGGACCAGTCGCCGGGCCTCGCGCACCGTCCGGCCAAGCCGGCTCGGCACCACGTCCTCGGCCAGCATCGATCGACTGATGTCGATGGCCATGATCAGGCTCAGGGCTCTGGTCTCGGAGGCGACCTCCACTCGTCCCCCACGAGGGCCCGCCAGGGCGAGTCCGGCCAGCGCTCCCACCGCCGCGAGGACGAGCGGCGTCCATCGGCCTTCTCCCCGCGCCAGCGCGGCCAAGCCCGGTGACCAGATTCTCGCCAAGCGGACCCGGCGCTTGCGCGCGAGCCATCCCAGCAGCCCTCCGAGACCGGCGAGAATGGGCACCAAGGCCAGGAGCACCGGATACTCGAAGATCATGGGACCCGCACCATCCGGGTGGTGGCCAGCGCTAGCTCGAGGAGCAACACGGCGAGTCCTACGACGGCGAAGGGGACGGTGGCCTCATCGTAGCGGGTGTAGCGGGTCACTTCGATCGGCGTCGTCTCGAGCCCGTCGATCTGCCTGAATATGCGGCTCAACGCCTCGCTGTCCTTCGCCCGGAAGTATCGACCGCCGGTGGTCTCGGCGATTTCGGTGAGCAAGACCTCGTCGATCCTGACCGGGAGGATTTCATACCGGAAACCGGTGAGACCTCTGCCGGTCGGGATGGGAGCCTCGCCCTCGGTGCCGACCCCGATGGTATACACCTTGACGCCGAACGCCTTGGCCGTGGCCGCCGCGGTGCGAGGATCGATCAACCCGCGGTTGTTCTCACCATCGGTCAGCAGCATCACAACCTTGGATTTGCCGGGCGAGAGCCGGAGCCGGTTCACCGCAGTCGCGAGGCCGCTGCCAATGGCGGTTCCGTCTTCCAGGGTCCCGATCTTGAGGTCCATGATGGCGCGTTCGAGCACGGGATAGTCGAGCGTGACCGGAACCTGCGTCAACGCTTCTCCTGCGAAGGCCACGAGGCCGATCCGGTCCGCATCCCGCCCACGGATGAAACCGATGGCTTGCTGTTTCGCCACTTCGAGCCGGTTAGACGGCGCGAAGTCCTCTGCTAGCATGCTGCTCGAGATGTCGATGGCGATGACGATGGCGATGCCTTCCTGCTTCACTTCAATCGTATTGCCGCCGATGCGGGGCCCGGCGGCCCCTACCACCCAGACGGCGATGGCCAGGGCGCGCAGCGCGGGCGGAAGGTGAATCCACCATTCGGGCCGGCCCGTTGCGGCAAGATTGGCCACGCTGGAGTAGGTGACGCCGCGCGATCGGCGCCGCCGTTGCCACAGCCACCACGGCAGGGCCACCAGCAGCAGCAGCACCCACGGTCTGGCGAAGGTCATCGGTGTGCCTCGAGCTGCTCGCCAAGGGCCGCCGCGCGTTCATACATCGCCAAAGCATCGGCGGGGGTGGCCGGTGCGTAGCGGGTGTCGTCGAGTTGCCGCAGGACGGCTTCAACGTCCGCGAGAGGCCACGACGGGTGTCGCCGACCGACCTGCGCCAGCCAGTCGGCAAGGCCGAGGGACATGGTGGCCTCAGGAACCCGCGCGGCGATGGTCCTCCGAAGCCGTGCGGCAGCCGCCGCGGCGACGGCTCGGTACTCGCCCGCGTGGGCCCATTGGGACACCGGAAGCTCATCCGTCTGGTGAACGCCTTCCTGGCCAGGTGCCGGTGCGCCCCCGCCCCGGCCCCACCACCAGTGGAGCGGCGCCAGGAGCAGCGCCGCGATGCCGAGCATGGCCAGCAACGGGAGGAGCGAGGTGTGCGATCGGGGAACGATGTCCGTCGGCGGCTGAATGGGGAGCACGGAATCGGGTGGCACCGCCGGAAGGACGCTCGCCACCGCGATGGTCGCGCGGCTCATCCTCACCGAATCGACGGAGCCGTCGGGAGACAGCAACACCGGACCGGGGACCTCCACGGTAAAGGAGCCTGGTTGCCAGGCCACCAGGGGATAGCGCACCCGGACCGAGTCGACCCCCCCGCCCCCCCCCCGCACGAGTTCCAGAACGGGCCGGCCCAGCAACTCGACGGCCCCGTCTGGTTCCCAGGCCGGGGCCCGGGCCGACCAGCGTTCCGGCAAGGGCACGGTCCGGGTCACCCAGACGGTATCGCCGACGGTCGGCGCGGCTTGGAGCGCGAGGAGCAGGAGGATCATGCCCGATGCAGCCGCTTGGCCCGCAGCGCGAATGCGCGACGAAGGGGTAACCAGTAGTCGGTGTCGGTTCGCAGACTCACCAGGTCGACGCCGGCCGCCGACAGCGCGCGGTCGCGGGCACGGCGGCGATGGTCGACCCGAGCACGCATCCTGCGGCGGGTCTTTGGGCTTCGTGCGTCGATGAGGCGCCGTTCCCCCGATTCGGCGTCCAGGAGTTCGATGATTCCCGTGGGCGGGAGTCGGCGCTCGCGCGGATCTTCCACGGTGATCGCCACCACCTCGTGTCGCGCGGCGAGGGCCCGGAGAGGATGTTCCCAACCGTCGGCCAGGAAGTCGGACAACACCACCACGATGCTCCGGTGGTACAACAGTTTCTGCGCATAGGCCAGCGCCGCCGCCAGGTCGGTGCGGCGGCCGCGCGGTTCGAACGCCACCAGGTCCCTGATGACCCGGAGCGCATGCCGCCGGCCTTTGGTTGGGGGGATGACCCGCTCTACTTCCTCGGCAAAGAGCAGGGCCCCAACGCGGTCGTTTTGGCGGGCGGCGGCGAGCGCGAGCACGGCGGCCACCTCGATGGCGAGGGCCGCCTTGGTCAGCGGCTCGCCGAAGTGGGTGCTCCCCGATTGGTCCACGAGGAGAAGAACGGTGAGTTCGCGTTCTTCGGTGAAGGTCTTGACGTAGGGGCTGGCGAGCCGCGCCGAGACATTCCAGTCGATGGTGCGATAGTCGTCACCGGGCTGGTAGGCCCGAACCTCGGCGAACTCCATGCCCTGCCCGCGGAAGACCGACCGATACTCGCCCGCAAACAGCGAGGCGACGAGCCCCCGCGTGCGGAGCTCGATCGCTTTGACCTGCTGGAGAATCTCGGGGGAAATGGCTGGCATGACGAAACTTAACCGACACCGAACTCCGGGCGCTTACGGCACGGGAACGGCCTCCAAGATCTGGGCGATCACCCCATCGCTGTCCATGTCTTCGGCTTCGGCCTCGAAGGTGAGCACCAGGCGATGCCGCAGGACATCGGGGGCGAGGCTACGGATGTCCTCGGGGACCACATAGTTGCGGCCCCGCAAGAAGGCGTGCGCCCGCGCCGCGGCGGCGAGGGAGAGAGAGGCTCTGGGGGACGCCCCATAGGCGATGAGCGGGGTGACGTCGAGAAGCCCAACCGTGGCAGGGTCTCTGGTGGCGCGCACGAGATCGACGATGTAATCCAAGAGCTTCTGGTCCACATAGAGCGAAGCGATGGCTGCGCGGGCCTCGAGGATCCTTGCTGGCTCGAGGATGCGCTTGACCGGAATGGGCTCCCCGCTTCCCAGCCGGAGCAGGACCTCGCGTTCTTCTTCACGGCTGGGATAGTCCACCCGGACCTTCAGCATGAACCGGTCGAGCTGGGCCTCGGGCAGCGGGTAGGTGCCTTCACTCTCGATGGGGTTCTGTGTGGCCAAGACCAGGAACGGCTCCTTCAATGGAAAGCTCACCCCGCCGATGGTCACCTGGTGCTCCTGCATGGCCTCGAGCAGCGCCGCCTGGACCTTGGCCGGGGCGCGGTTCACCTCGTCGGCGAGCACGATCTGGGCAAAGATGGGGCCCTTCTTGACTTTGAACTCCTGGTTCTTCGGATCGAAGACCATGGTGCCGGTGAGGTCGGCCGGCAGGAGATCGGGGGTGAACTGGATTCGGGAGAAGGTGGCGTGGATGATCTCCGACAGTGTCCTGACCGACAGGGTCTTCGCGAGTCCGGGAACGCCTTCGAGGAGGATGTGACCACCCGTGAGGAGTCCAATGAGGAGCCGCTCGATCATGGGCTCCTGGCCCACCACGCGTCGGGCCACTTCCGTGACCACCCGCTGGATGATCTGGCCTTCTTGGCTCTCGTCCTTGGGCGCTGGTTGGGCGGTCATGGCGCCGTTCCCGCCCACGCCGCGGGGCATGCGAGAGGTGTCATGTCATTTCTCCGGTCTCGCTCGGTAAGGTGTTCTCCAGGCACAACGTGCGTCGCTGAGTTACTGTTTCGCATGAGCCTCGTCGGGGAGTCCGATCTTCCGGTAGATCTGCTCGATCTCCTTGGTGGTGAGCGGTCGCCAGGCGCCGACCGGCAGCTCGCCGAGCCGCACGGGTCCGTAGGACAGCCGGGCCAGGCGCTCAACCTTGAGGCCCAGCGCTTGGCACCACCGGCGGACGATCCGGTTGCGGCCCTCGTGGAGGGTCAGGTCGATGATCGAGCGGCCCTGGTGGCCGCCCCGGACCCGAACCGAGGTCGGGACAACCG
Source organism: Gemmatimonadales bacterium (assembly GCA_041576235.1). Classification (GTDB taxonomy): domain Bacteria; phylum Gemmatimonadota; class Gemmatimonadetes; order Gemmatimonadales; family GWC2-71-9; genus JABDII01. The sequence goes on from JBFGLJ010000170.1 coordinate 5,481, forward strand.
GCCTCCCATCCACGACAATCCGCTTGTTCACGGACGAGGCGATCTCCTGCTGCGGTTTCCCGTGCACCAACGCGGTATACCGTCGTGGCACCCGGTATTTGGGGTGGGTGAGGCGGTTGGCCGCCTCGCCGTCGGTGGTCAGCAGCAGGAGACCCGTGGTGGCGATGTCGAGCCGTCCCACGTACGAGAGGCCGTCAGGCCGCTTGATCAAGTCGTAGACGGTGGAGCGTCCGCGTTCATCGTGCACCGTGGTCACGAAGCCGAGCGGCTTGTGGAGAGCGATCCACCGGCGCTCCAGTGGCTTCACGACCCGCCGCCCCACGGTAATCCGCTGCCGCGTCGGATCGACCTTCATACCGATGGTGGCTACCTGCCCGTCGACCCGGACCTGACCGGCGCGGATGAGCTTCTCCGCCGCCCGCC
>JBFGLJ010000171.1:0-5855 GCA_041576235.1 Gemmatimonadales bacterium
CCCTCGTCCCTGGGGGGGCTGGCCGCGGATCCCATCCCCGTGCTCGCGAGGCGGGTCGCCCCCGCGCCCGCCCCGATTGACCTGTGACGCCGAGGCGGCCTTGAGATCGTTGATTTGGTCCCTGAGCACGGCCGCGACCTCGAATTCCAGGTTGGCCGCGGCTTCCTTCATCTGTTGTTCGAGGGCCTGGATGGCGGCTTGGCGTTGGGCTGGGTCACGCAAGTCCTTGGGCCATGCCGTCTCGCCCGCGCCCTTGACGCCTTTTCGTTCCACCCGCGCATCGGCCACACGGGTCGACAGCCGGACTTCTTCGATGGACTTGATGATGGATTGCGGGGTCGTACCGTGCTCTTCGTTGTAGGCCGCCTGCAGGCTGCGCCGGCGGTCCATTTCATGGAGGGCACGTTCCATCGATCCCGTCATGCGATCGGCGTAGAGGATGGCTCGGCCGTTCACGTTCCGCGCGGCCCGCCCGACGGTCTGAATCAGCGAGCGGTCAGAGCGCAAGAACCCCTCTTGGTCCGCATCGAGGATGGCCACGAGCGACACTTCCGGGAGGTCGAGTCCTTCCCGCAGCAGGTTGATGCCGACCAGGACGTCAAAGTCGCCGAGTCTGAGCCCCCGCAGGATCTCCATTCGTTCGATCGCGTCGATATCCGAGTGCAGGTAGCGGACCCGGACCCCGGTCTGCTGCAGATAGTCGGTCAGATCCTCGGCCATCCGCTTGGTGAGGGTTGTCACGAGCACGCGTTCCCGCCGCGCGGCACGCTCGTGAATCTCATGCAATAGATCATCGACCTGTCCCTTCACGGGGCGGACGTCGACTTCGGGATCGAGCAGGCCCGTCGGCCGGATGATCTGTTCCACGACACTGCCCTGGGACAACGTCAGCTCCTGGCTGCCCGGCGTAGCCGAAACGTTGATCATTTGGGGCGCCAACGCCATGAACTCGTCGATGCGCAGTGGGCGGTTGTCGAGCGCGGATGGGAGGCGAAAGCCGTACTCGACCAGCGTGAGTTTGCGGGCCCGGTCGCCGTTGTACATGCCGCCGAGTTGCGGCAGCGTGACGTGCGATTCGTCGATGACCACCAGAAACTCGGGCGGGAAATAGTCGATCAGACAGGCAGGCCGTTCGCCCGGCGCCCGGCCCGTGAGCGGCCGGGAGTAGTTCTCGACCCCGGCACATGTCCCCACCTCGAGCAGCATCTCGATATCGAATTGGGTTCGTGTCTCGAGCCGCTGCGCTTCCAGCAGCTTTCCCGCGTGGCGGAACTCGGCCAGCCGTTCGGCCAGCTCGGCCCGGATCCGGCCCACGGCGCGCTCGATGGTGGCGCGCTGGGTGACAAAGTGGGTCGCCGGATAGATGGCGCACCGGTCCAGCTGAACGATCTTGGCGCCGGTCAGCGGATCGACCTTGGTGATCCGCTCGACGTGATCGCCCCACAGCTCGATTCGCACCGCTTGCTCTTCGTACGCCGGAAAGATCTCGACGGTATCTCCACGAACGCGGAACTGCCCTGGCTCGAACGCCATGTCGTTGCGCCGATATTGAATATTGACGAGGTCGGCCAGAATGCTGTCCCGACCCCGCTCTTCGCCCACCTCGACGGTCACCATGAGCTGGCGGTATTCCACCGGATCGCCGAGACCGTAGATGGCGCTCACGGTGGCTACAATGACCACGTCTTCCCGCTCCATGAGGCTCGAGGTCGCGCGCAACCGGAGCCGATCGATGTCCTCGTTGATGGAGGCATCCTTCTCGATATAGACGTCGCTCGACGGGACATACGCTTCCGGCTGGTAGTAGTCGTAATAGGACACGAAATACTCGACCGCATTCCGCGGGAGGAACTGCCGGAGCTCGCCGTACAACTGTGCCGCCAACGTCTTGTTGTGGGAGAGAACCAGCGTCGGCCGTTGATAGGCGGCGACGACATGCGCCAGGGTCATCGTCTTCCCGGAGCCGGTCACACCGAGCAGGGTTTGGTACTGGTCACCCCGCTCGAGCCCCGCAACCAGCTCGCGAATGGCCGTGGGCTGGTCTCCCGCGGGCTCGAACGGAGCCTGGACCTGGAACGCGGGGCTCACCGGGCCGCCAGTGCCAGCAGCCGCTTCCACTGGGTGGCCGTGGCCGGGACGACGGACAATCGTCCCATCCGGACCAGCCCGAGCGTCGCCAGCGACTTGGCGGCTTTGATCGTGGCCAGGGGTACCGGGGACGGGAGGCGGCCGGCCGGCTCGAGGTCGACGACCACGAGCTTGAGATCCCCAGCGCCGGGATCCGGATAGGGGTTCGAGACGATCCTGGCCTTCCCGATCAAGGCCTTCTCCTTCCCCGTGTGGTAGATGAGGGCTTCATCTCCTCGCTTCATGGTCCGCAGGTGTTTGAGGGCCAGCGCGTTGCGGACCCCGTCCCAGGTGGTGGTGGCGTCGCGCTCGAGGTCATCGTAGCTGTAGCTCGTGGGCTCGGTCTTGAGAATCCAATACTGCGGCATGGTCCGCTCCCCAGCGGCTGAAGAACGCCTCGTCGGGCCTCCACGGGCGGGCCAAGACGGCCTTGGCGCTGACCGAAACTATCACGTTCTCGAGGACCCGTGGAGGAGTCTGTGATCTTGGGTCTGGCGTGCGGGGGGGAGCTAGCGAGCCGTAGGGGCCTCGCGCCGTTCCACTTCGGAGACGCCTTTGACCCGCCGAATAGCCTTCAGGACCTTGCCGAGGTGGGGAAGGTTATCCACCTCGACGAAGATGGTGCCGAACACCGATCCGTCCTTGGTGTGGATATCGGCCGACTGAATATTCGTTCCGGTCTGGCTGATGGCTTGCATGATATCCGCGTACAGCCCCCGCCGGTCTTCCCCGGTGAGCGCAAGCCGGACCGCAAAGGCCTCGCCTTCCATCTCCTGCCAATCGATCTCGACCCGCCGGTCGACGGCCGACAGGCTGAGGAGGTTGGGGCAATCCGAGCGGTGGATGGAGATGCCTCGTCCCTGGGTGACGTACCCGACGACCGGGTCGCCGGGGACAGGCTGGCAGCACTGGGCATAGCGGACCATCAGCCCGTCGACGCCGTGGATCCGAATGCCGCGCCCGAGCCGGATGCGGTCGATGACTCGGCCGAAGACCGTGGTCTTGGGTTCCTTGACGGCCTCCCCGGAGAGATCCGGGAACAGGGCCCGCATCATCTGCCCGATGGGGACGTCACCGCGTCCGACGGCGACTTCGAGCTGCTTCCCGTTGGCGAGGCCGAGGGTGTCGGCGGCGGTGTCCATTTGATCCGTGCTGGGCGAGGCCAGACGCCGACGGCGCAATTCGCGCGCGAGAATCTCGCGCCCGAGCGTCAGGCTGACGCTTTCTTCTTCCTGCCGGATCCATTGCCGGATCTTTTGCCGGGCTCGCCCGGTGCGAACGTGGCTCAGCCAATCGCGACTCGGCCGGGCCGTCGTTCCGGTCAAGATCTCGACGGTTTCGCCGTTCTTGAGCTCACGATGGAGCGGCGCGATGCGGCCGTTGACCTTGGCCCCTTGGCAATGGAGGCCGACTTCCGTGTGCACGTGGAAGGCGAAATCGATGGGCGTGGCGCCCTTCGGCAATCGCTTCACGTCGCCTTCGGGGGTAAAGACGAAGATTTCGTCCTGATACAGGTCGACCTTCAGAAACTCCAGGAATTCCTCGGGGCTGTGCACATCCTGCTGGAGTTCCAGGAGTTGGCGGAACCACCCCAACGCATGATCCAATTCATCGCGCCCGCCGTCTCCCTTGTATACCCAGTGAGCGGCGATGCCGTACTCCGCAGTGCGGTGCATCTCCTCAGTCCGGATCTGCACCTCGAAGAGCTGACCACCCGGCCCAAAGATGGTGGTGTGGAGAGACTGGTACGCGTTGGACTTCGGGCTGGCGATGTAGTCCTTGATGCGTTCCTGAATGGGCGTCCAGGTGTGGTGAATGATGCCAAGCACGTGATAGCAGTCGGGCACAGTCTTCACCAAGACCCGCAGCGCCGTCAGGTCATAGATCTCGCTGAGCGGTTTGTTGCGGCGGCGGATCTTTTGATAGATCGACCACAAGTGCTTCGACCGCCCGGTGATTTCGAACCACTCAATGCCGGCCCGGCGGAGTTCGCGTTCGAGCGGTTGCTGCAACCGCTGAATGGACTCTCTCCGCGAGGCCTCGCTGGCCACCAACTGCTCGCTGTATTTGGCGTAGTCCTCGGGCTCCAGGAACTTGAAGGCCAGGTCCTCGAGTTCCGCCTTGACCCCGGCCATCCCGAAGCGGTGGGCTAGTGGGGCGTAGATCTCGCGGGTCTCGGTGGCGATCCGTTCCTGGCGTTCCAGCGGAAGGAACTCCAGCGTCCGCATGTTGTGCAGCCGGTCGGCCAGCTTGATGATGATGACCCGGGCATCCTTGGCAATGGACAGGAGGAGCTTTCGATAATTCTCGACCTGCTCCTCGGTCGAGGAGCGGAACGTCAGATGGGAGATCTTGGTCAGTCCATCGACGATCCCGGCGACCTCGGTGCCGAAGTCGCGGGCGATGTCTTCGACCCGCACGTCGGAATCTTCCACCACATCATGGAGCAGCGCGGCGGTGATGGATGTCGTATCGAGCAGTTGGTCGGCAAGGATCATGGCCACCGCGATGCTATGCGAAATAAAATCCTCACCGGACATCCGCTTCTGGCCGCGATGGGCGGAGGCACTAAAGTCCCATGCCCGCTGGATGAGATCGAGATCCAACCGGTCTGCGTGGCGCTCGAGCACGCCACGAAACTCAGGAGCCAAATCCGTAACGGTTCCGGTCACAACAGTCCCGCCGTGGCAAAACTCAGGTGGCCATCTCCCGCGATCACGACGTGGTCGTAGACCGGGAGATCCAAGAGGCGCCCGGCTGCCACGAGTTGCCGGGTGACCGACTGGTCCTCCGCTGAGGGGGTCGGGTCGCCGCTCGGATGATTATGCACCACGATGATTCCCGCGGCGGCCTCGACAATGGCCGCCCGGAACACCTCGCGCGGGTGCACGAGCGAACTATCCAACAGGCCTCGCGTGATCAAGACATCGCGCAGGACCTGGCACTGGCTATCGAGCGCCAGCACGTGAAATTCCTCGACCCGCAAGTCACGCAGACGAGGGGCGAGGAGCCGCACCACGTCATGGGGCGAGCGAATCCGGGGGACCGCCAGCCGACGCTCCTTGGCGGCCCGGATGCCCAGCTCCAAGGCGGCGCGAACCCTGGCGGCCTTGATAGGCCCCACACCGGGCACACCAAGCCATTCCGCCTTGGCGCGCCCAGCAAGCCGCCGCAGCGACCCATCGCCGAGGCGCAGCAACTGAGCGGCCACGGCGAGGGCGCTCGATCCCTGAGCGCCCGTACCTACAAGAATGGCAAGAAGTTCGGTGGCCGTCAACGCAGAGGGCCCCTGGTTCCAGAGGCGCTCACGCGGTCGGTCGGCGGGTGGGAGGCCCAAGGGCGGCGAAGCCACGCCCCTAGGATAGGCGGGCACGATCCCAGGCGGGCACCGGGGCGCCGCCCCTCAGGGCGGTATTACGCGCTCAGCGCGGGGCCCCGTGGCACTTCTTGTACTTCTTTCCCGAACCGCAGGGACACGGCTCGTTCCGGCCCACCCTGGGCACGGTGCCCGCCGCCGCGGCCCCGGTCACGATTTCGGCCGGAGCCGGTGCCGTGCCGGAGGCCGGGGCAGGACTGGGGGCCCGGTCCGGCCGAGCCCCGGGGCCGGCTGGAACGGGTCTGGCCGGCCTGGCGCCCGGGAAGAGATCGTCGGATGTCGCCTCCGCCGGCGCGGCGGCGGCGCCCCCGGACCCTCGGCCGTCGCCCGCGCCCACCGCACGGCCGGCCCC
>JBFGLJ010000172.1:0-5784 GCA_041576235.1 Gemmatimonadales bacterium
GCCATGGTCGCCGATGGGAGCCTCGGGCGCGGCGGGATGGGCCCCAAGGTCGAGGCGGCCGTTGGATTCGTGCGGGCCCGCGCCGGAGACGGGGGCGGGGGCGGGGGGGGGCGCGCCGTCATTGCCAGTCTGGACGAAGGGCCGGCGGCCCTTCGAGGCGAATCAGGAACCACCAATGCGAGGGAGCCGTGAACTTACACGAGTACCAAGCGCGGGCACTCTTCAAGGCGGCGGGCATTCCGATGCACGACGGGGACGTTGCCGCGACACCGGCCGAAGCCGAGGAAATCGCCCGGCGGCTGGGCGGTCGGGTCGTGGTCAAGGCGCAGGTACACACCGGCGGGCGCGGCAAGGCCGGAGGGGTCAAGCTGGCCGACACGCCGGCCGAGGCGGCTGAATGGGCCAAGAAGATCCTCGCCCTGACCATCAAGGGGTTGCCGGTCAACAAAGTGTTGATCGTCCCGGCGGAGGACATCGCCACTGAGACGTATGTCGGTCTCATCATGGACCGGGAGACGCAGCGTCCCGTCTACATGGTGAGCGCTGCAGGAGGGGTGGATATCGAGGAGGTCGCCGCCACCACGCCGGAGCGCATCACCAAGGCGGCCGTGGATCCGCGCTACGGCTTGCTGCCCCACCAGGCGATGACCTTGGCCTTCACCCTCTACCAAGACTTCAACCAGGTGAAGGCGGCGGCCAAGATCATGGGCCAGCTCTACCGCGTGTTCGTCGAGAACGGGGCCTCGCTCGCCGAAATCAACCCGTTGGTGCGCACGCCGGGCGGGCAGATCCTGGCGCTCGACGCCAAGGTGGTCATCGACGACAACGAGTTGGGTCGCAGGCCGGACTTAGCACTCCTCCGCGATGAAACCGCGGAAGACCCGAGTGAAGTTGCGGCGCGGAAGGCGGGGTTGTCGTTTATCAAGCTGAGCGGTGATGTCGGGTGTGTGGTCAACGGGGCGGGGCTTGCCATGGCCACGATGGATTTGGTCAAGTACTACGGCGGTGAGCCAGCCAACTTCCTCGACATCGGCGGAAGCTCGAATCCCGAGAAGGTAGTCAATGCGCTCAGGATCATCACGAGCGATCGTGACGTGAAGGCGATCCTCTTCAACATCTTCGGCGGGATCACCCGCACCGACGACGTCGCCAACGGTATTGTGGCGGCCACGCGCGAATTCACGGTCGACGTTCCCATCATCATTCGGCTCACCGGCACCAATGAGGCCGAGGCCATCACGATCCTGGAGGGCGTGGGGATGACCGCCCTCAACGACATGGATGAGGCGGTGCAACGGGTGGTCCAGATCGCTAAGGAGGCCGCGTGAGCATCTTTGCCGACGCCTCCACGCGCCTGGTGATACAGGGTATCACCGGCCGCGACGGTTCCTTTCATGCCCGCCAAATGATCGAGTACGGCACTCCGGTCGTTGCCGGGGTGACCCCAGGCAAGGGCGGGCAGGCGTTCGAAGGCGTGCCGGTGTTCAACACGGTCGCCGAAGCCGTGCGGGAAACGGGTGCCAATACCTCGGTCCTCTACGTGCCGCCGACCTTGGCCGCCGGCGCCATCTACGAGGCGGCCGCCGCGGGTATCGGGCTCGTCGTCTGCATTACCGAAGGCATTCCCGTCATCGACATGACCAAGCTCATGCCGTTCTTGCGCGAACATGGCACCCGGCTCATCGGACCAAACTGCCCGGGTCTCATTACCCCCGGGGTCGCCAAGGTGGGCATCATCCCGGGGACCATCTGTGCCCCGGGGCGAATCGGCCTGGTCTCGCGCAGTGGAACCTTGACGTACGAGGTGGTCCATCACCTGACCCGTCAGGGGCTGGGGCAGAGCACCTGTGTCGGGATCGGCGGCGACCCGGTGATCGGCACCAACTTCATCGACTGCCTCGAGGCGTTCCAACAGGACCCCGGGACCGATGCCATCGTGGTCATCGGGGAGATCGGGGGCACGGACGAGCAAAACGCGGCCCGCTACGTGAAGGACCACGTAACCAAGCCGGTGGTGGGCTTCATCGCGGGTCAGACCGCGCCGAAGGGGCGGCGGATGGGGCACGCCGGCGCCATTATTTCGGGCTCGTCCGGCACGGCGATCGAGAAAATGGCCGCGTTCGAAGACGCCGGAATCGGCGTCATGAAGCGCCCCGCCGAAGTGGTGACGCTGCTCAACGCTTCCACCGAACACCGAGGATGACGATGCTGACCCTTGGCATCATTAAGCCGGACGCCGTTGGGGCGGGGAAGGCCGGCCTCATCTTGGCCCATCTCGAACGGGAAGGGTTTACCGTTCGTGCGGCGGAACTGGTGCGGCTCAGCCGACCGGAAGCGGAGGTGTTCTACGCCATCCACCGGGGCCGCCCGTTCTACGAGGAGCTGGTGGAGTTCATGACGAGCGGACCGTGCTTGCCGGTGGCGCTCGAGCGGGACGACGCGGTGGCCCATTTGCGGACGGTCATCGGCAACACCGATCCCGCCGAGGCCGCTCCGGGAACGGTGCGGAAGCTCTACGCGGAGTCCAAAGGCCGAAACGCGATCCACGCGTCCGACAGCCCCGAGAACGCGGCCCGCGAGGTCGGATTCTTCTTCCCGGAGGGCCGGTTGGCCCGGCTGGCCGGGCGCGCGGGTCGCTTGACCTAAGTTAAGCCGCCAGCTACGTTTAGTGGCTATGCTACGGGTACCTCTCCGGGAGCTCGGGCGAGGTTCCGTCGACACCACCGGACGGCTCGCGCCCGACGATCCCCTCTTTGACGGGCTCGATTTCGGGCTGGCCGACGCGCTCGAGGTGCGGGGGCGGCTCCAGTCCACTGCCGCCGGAGAGGTGTTTTGGCGGGCGACGGTGTCTGGGCGGGCGCAGGCGCCGTGCCGTCGGTGCCTCGTGGAGGTCGAGGTTCCGATCGCGATCGAACTGGACATCTTGTTCAGCGCCGATCCCGAGACGGCCGAGGATCCTAGTGTGTATCCCATGCCGGACCGCGCCACCCATCTCGACGTGCGGACCGCGGTGCGCGAGGAGGTGGTCCTGGCGATCCCGAGCTTCTTGCTGTGCCGTGAAGACTGTGCAGGGCTGTGTCCCCAATGTGGGACGGACTTGAATGCGGAGGCGTGCGCGTGCACGGCATCCGCCCGACATGTGTGAGGCGATGAATGGCAGTTCCCAAGCGACGCACCTCGAAGTCGCGGAAGCGGCTCCGCCGCGGACACCACAGCGGGGCCGGCGTCAAGACCCAGGCCTGTCCGCGCTGCGGCGAACCCAAACTCTCCCACCGCGTCTGCGGAACGTGTGGTTACTACCGTGGCAAGCGTATGCTCGAGGTCGAGGATAGCTGAGCCGTGATTCGCGTCGCACTCGACGCCATGGGGGGCGACCACGCTCCTCAGGTTGAGGTGGAGGGCGCCGTCCAAGCCCTCGCCACCCTGCCCGAGACCTTCATCATCCAGTTGGTGGGGCCCACCGCGACGCTCGAGGCCGAACTCGGCAAGCATGACGGCGTCGATCGTGCCCGCATCGAGCTGCACGAGGCACCGGACGTCATCGGCATGGGCGATAAGCCGCTTCAAGCCATTCGGCGCAAGCGGCATTCGAGCACGGTGGTCGGCCTGGACTTACAGAAGGACGGCCGCTCGGACGCATTCGTCTCCGCCGGCAACACCGGCGCCATCCTCGCCGGCTCCACCCTGTTCCTCGGCCTCCACCCCGGTGTCGAACGCGCCACGGTGGCCACACCGTTTCCCACCGCCGACCTGCCGGTCCTGGTCCTCGACGCCGGGGCAAACGTCGACTGCTCCGTCAAGGAGCTGGTCGGATTCGCGTACCTCGGTACGGTCTACATGCGCGACATCCTGGGCCTCGAGAACCCCTCCGTGGGCCTTCTCAACATCGGCGAGGAAGAAGAGAAAGGGAACGCCATCACCAAGGAAGTGCACTTGGCCCTCAAGCAATGCGCCGGCCTCAACTATATCGGCAACGTCGAGGGACGAGACATCGTGGCCGGACACTCGAAGTTCGGCCATGTGGACGTTGTGGTGTGCGACGGCTTCGTCGGCAATGTGCTCCTCAAGTTCTATGAATCCGTCGCCCGGCTGTTCGTCGGATTGGTCCAGGCCAAGGCCTCGGATATCCTCGAACGGGCCGATGTGCGCGAGGTGTTCCGCATCCTCGACTACTCGGAATACGGCGGGGCGCCCCTGCTCGGCATCCAAGGCGTGACGATCATCTGCCATGGCGCCTCGACTGCGAACGCCATCAAGAACGCGATCCGGGTCGCGGTGCAGGGCGTGGAAGCCGGCCTGAGCCGCCATATCGCCGCCGAATTCGCCTCGCGCGAGGCCCTCGCCCAGGCATGACCAGCTCGCCATCTCCTCCCCGCCCGATTGCCACCATCGCCGGGCTCGGCGTGGCCGTGCCCGAGGAGGTGATGACCAACACCGACTTCGAGAAGATCCTCGACACCTCGAACGACTGGATCGTTGAGCGGACCGGCATCCGCGAACGGCACATCGCCAAAGACCAGTCGGTCGCCATGCTGGCGCACGAGGCCAGTGTCGGCGCCCTCGCCCAGGCCGGCATCGCCGCGGCCGACCTGGACAGCATCATCGTGGGCACGGTGACGCCGGACCGCTTGCTGCCCGCCACCGCGTGCGACCTCCAGGCCCTGCTCGGGGCCGACAACGCGGCGGCCTTCGACGTAGCCGCTGCGTGCCCGGGCTTCATATACGGACTGGGTGTTGCGGAAGGATTCATCGCCTCGGGTTTCGCGCGGAATTGCTTGGTGGTGGGCGCGGAGAAGCTATCGAGCATCACCGACTATCAGGATCGATCGACCGCCATCCTGTTCGGCGATGGTGCCGGTGCGGCCATCGTCCGCCCGGCGGACGGCGACCGGGGCATACTCTCCATGTTTCTCCGCTCCGATGGCAAGCTGGCCCCTCTACTCTACCGGCCCGGCGGCGGCGCGTGCGACCCAATCAGCCACAAGGTGGTCGATGAGCGGTCCCAATTCATGAAGATGGCTGGCCGCGAGGTCTTCAAGGCCGCCGTCAGGACCATGGCACAGGCGTGCGATGAAGCCATCGAACGCGCCGGCGTCCGGGCGGAGGATATCGACCTCCTGGTTCCGCACCAGGCGAACATCCGCATCATCGAGGCCACCGCCAAACACGCCGGCATGCCCATGGAGAAGGTCATGGTCAACGTGGACCGCTATGGCAACACGTCCTCGGCGTCCATCCCGCTTGCGCTGGACCAGGCCATCGCCGAGGACCGACTCAAGCAAGGCTCCCTCGTGCTGCTGGTTGCCTTCGGGGCCGGTTTCACCTGGGGCAGCGCCGTCCTGCGGTGGTGAGGGTCGTCCTCTGTCCCGGGCAGGGAGCCCAACGTGTCGGGATGGGAAAAGACCTGGCCGAGCGATTCGCTGCCGCCCGAGACACCTTCGAGACCATCGACGAGGCCCTCGGCGTCAACCTCTCGCGGATCATGTGGGAGGGGCCGGAATCGGATCTGACCCTGACCCACAACGCCCAGCCCGCCATCCTCGCCCACACGGCGGCGGTGTTCGCGGCACTGGATCACGCCGGACCCGGCCACTTGGCGGAGGTCGCCGTTGGCGCGGGCCACAGCCTGGGCGAGTACAGTGCGTACGTCGTGGCGGGAGCGCTCGCCCCCGCCGATGCCGCCTGCCTGGTGCGGCGCCGCGGCGAGTTGATGTATGAGGCCGGACTCGAGCGTCCCGGGGCCATGGCGGCCGTGATGGGGCTGGACGCGGCGGCGGTCGAAGC
>JBFGLJ010000173.1:0-5525 GCA_041576235.1 Gemmatimonadales bacterium
GAGCGGCGGCCTCGCCGGGGGTCTACGGGGGGACAGGCGAGTTGGACGGAAGCGGTCAGCCGGCGGTCCGCTCATGCCGAGAGGATAACCGGTCGCGCTCGGCCGACGCTAGGCCGAGGGGGAGGATGAGCAGCCAAGTGTAGGTGCAACGAGACAGTTGGGGGTCTTCGCTGTCGCGCAAGGGCCAAAAGAGCTGTCCAGAGGCCTCGACAGGTCGCGCCAACCAACGGACCATATACGCCGGTAGCGCTTCTCTATTGCTCAACCCGGACGATTTGTGGGACCGGGGCGACATGAATGTTGTGGCACGGAAGCAGGATCCGGGCCGCGGCAGGATTGTGACCGCCAATCGAGGCTCACCCGGGCACAGGGGTCGGCATTCCGGTTGCACATGAGGGCACGCTTGATGGAAGGCGTACGAACGGGCGCTTTCCAAGCAGGCCTGCTCAACCCGTTGTCCTTATCGGAGGTTACACATGGGTCGCTTGACTTCGTCCTTGCGAAGCTCGCTAGGCGCCGCGGCAGGGGCCGCGCTCATCCTCGGGGCTTGTACCGCCGACCCCAACGGCACCACGGGCGAATCGGACGTCCGGAGTTTTGCACCGTCCTTTACCCAGTCCCGCCCGGCTCAGGGCACCCTGATCGTGTGCAAAGACGGCCCACGGTCGGACTTCACCAATTCCCCGGCCGGTCAGACGGGCGGGAGGTTCACGCTGGCCGCCTTCCCGGATGACTGCCGCACGGTCTATACCGGCGCGTCGGGGACCGTGGACATCACGGTCGAAGAGGTGGCCTCGTCCGGCGTCTTCGTGAAGACCGTGCTCCAGACGTTCGTCGGCCCGAACCAGCCGCCGACCACCACCGAAGGCACCGCGAACCCGATCACGGTTCGGATCAACAACGACGTGGGCGCGATCCTGACCTTCGTGAACCGGGCGCGCGGCAACGAGGGCTGCACCCCGGGCTTCTGGAAGAACCACTCGGTCAACGCCCCGGGCAATCAGTCCGATGAGTGGGTCACCTATACCGCTGGTCAGTACTTCGACGACGTGTTCGGGGTCGGACCGCACGTGACCCTGATCACGGCCTTGAACACCGGTGGCGGTGGCGCAAAAGCGCTCGGCCGGCATGCGGTGGCGGCGCTCCTCAACGCGGCCAGCAGTGTGAACTACTGGTACAGCGAGGCCGAGGTGATCGCGATCGTCCAGGACGCGTACGGGAGTGGCCAGTTCGAAACGGCCAAGAACCTGCTGGCGGTGCGGAACGAGGCCGCAGCCGGGTGCCCGCTCCCGAGAAACGGTGACTGACTGTCCACGAGTCTAACGTGAGCCGTCCGGGTCCAACCCATCCGGACCCGGACCTCCGAGCCCCTCTCTCGCTCTTCGCGGGAGGGGGGTTCTCCCAAAGGAGTTCGGTATGAAGACACCCTACGCTACACCCACCCTCGAGCGGTTCGGCACCTTCCGGGAGTTGACCCGCCTCTGGCTCCTGCAAGGGCCCGGTTGCGGGCCACACCTACCACCGGATCACCCCGACGCCTGCGCCCGCACCAGCTGAGCGTCTCCCGATCAGGCTGTCGACAGGCAACAACCCGGACATCGTCCGGGTTGTTCGTCCTGGGATCCCCTGATAAGGGAATCCCGCCAGCTAGTTCATCGGCTCGATCGAGGGTAGCCCGTCACAGCGCGATGGCGCCTCACAGGTCACCGAGAACTCGCCACCCTCGCTGTCCCGCACCTCCCACAGGACGTGGTCCACGTCCGGCCGCCCGGCATCGATGGTGACGTCCCAGGCCAGGTGATCGACAGCCCGCCAGATCCACCGGTTGGCAAGGAGGGACGTCTCGAACCCGTCGCCCTGGAGCACCACCCGGGTGCCGGTCCAGCGATTGATGGTCTTGCGACCCTGGAGGTCCAGGACCCTGGCCAGAACGGAGTTTCCCTCGACCCGAAACCGCGCGATGAGCGGCGCCAGCCGGCGGAGGTTCACGTCCACCCTACCCGGCCGGTCGACGAGACGCCTCAGATTCAGAGGTTCGTAGGCCCGGTCCCAGCTCACGAAATCGACCACGCCCGAGTCGGCGAGCGCCGTGTAACGGCCCTGCCCGTCGGTAGTGGTCTGGGTTCCGCTGACCTGTAATCGAACTCCGGCCACCGGCGTGCCCAAGGCCGAATCGAACACCGTCCCGGTGACGGCATACTGTGGCCGGGGGGGCTGGATGCCACTGGGGCTCGCTGGACCCTCGCCCGAGCCCACGCACGCCAGGCCGCCCAGGGCGGCCGCGAGCCCAATCGAGAGACCGGTGGGGAAGCGCATGGGAGGCTCCGCGACGGGAAACTACTGCGTCCATCATACGGCATGTCCGGCGGGGCCGCCACCGAGCGCCGCCAAGCGTTGGCCCGTGTCGCACCTCTGAGGCCTTTCGTGCGGCACCCGGACCACACACCCCTCGCGTCATTTCGATGTCCATGCCTTCAAGCGATTCGATAGTGACTTATGTATCGCATCGCCCTGGCATGGGACCTGAGGGAGTGGACCCGCGCCGGGGCCGCGTTCGTGCTGGGACCCTGTACCGCCGACCCCTGCTGAATGCGGCCAGCAAGCGTGGACTCCTGGTACACCGAGGCCGACCGCGGTCGTGGAGGACGCGTACGCGAGTGGCCAGTTCAACGCGGCCAACGACTTGCTGGCGGTCCGGAACGAGGCCGGCTGCTTTCTCTAGTCTCCGGCCGCCGGACTGCAGGATTTTGCGCGCCAGGACCCGCCTCGGACCGTGACCAAGCCGATACGCGACCATCTGGACACCGTGACTGGCGGGTGTAACTTGGGTCGAGCAGGACGAACCTACGCCTCAGGAGGCATACATATGAGCAGCACAAGACTCCCCTTACGCCTGGGACTCGGCGCCGCGGCTGCCGCCGCCCTCGTGCTCGGAGCGTGTACCGCCGATCCCACCGGAGCGCTCCACGACGCCGGTCAAATAGGAGCCTCGCTTACGGTAGGCACCAACCCCGGGCAAGGAAACCTGGAGGTCTGCAAGGTCGGACCGTTGTCCAGCTTCACCAACACGCCCGCTGGCTTGACCGGAGGGGCATTCGATCTCGAAGATGGCTGCGTTCTGGTCATCACCGGGGCCAACACTGCCACCGATCCCGTTGTCAGCGAGGTGTCATCCGCGGGCACCTTCGACAGCGTCGTGGTCGAGCAGTTCGTGGCCTTCAATCCCAATCCTGGCAGCAGCACCACGTTATTCAGTCCTACGGACGTCACGACGAGGATCAGCAACGACATTGGCGCCGTCATGACCTTCTTCAACACTCGGCTGCCGGATCGCGGTGACGAGGGCTGCACCCCGGGCTTCTGGAAGAACCACTCGGTCAATGCCCCGGGTAATCAGTCCGATGAGTGGGTCACCTATACCGCTGGTCAGTACTTCGACGACGTCTTCGGGGCCGGACCGCACGTGACCCTGATCACGGCCCTGAACACCGGTGGCGGCGGCGCAAACGCTCTCGGCCGGCACGCGGTGGCGGCGCTCCTCAATGCGGCCAGCAGTGTGGACTACTGGTACAGCGAGGCCGAGGTGATTGCGATCGTGCAGGACGCGTACGACATCGGCACCAAGGATGCCTTCAACGCGGCCAAGGACCTGCTCGAGGTCCGAAACGAAGCCGGTTGCCCGTTGCCGGCGAACGGCGTGATCGACTGATCAACGTCTGCATCCGCTCAACAGGCAAGGTGCGAAGGCCCGGGATCCATCCCGGGCCTTCGTGTCTTCATGGCCCCTTCATCATCGAGCTGCTTGGCCGGATTCGATCGGTTCAGATCTTCCAACCACTCTCCCGCAGTTTTCACGCCCACTTCAAAGGAGCGGCCCTAGCTTTGTCGGAGCTTGGACTCCCCTCAGCGGCGTTCCGACCAGGCGGCCGTGTGGAAGTGCTCGGAGCGCGGCGCCAGGGCGCGCTTGCCCGCCGCGTATTCCTTCCACGTGACCGGATCGAACTCGTTGAGAACCCGCTCCATCGTGATGCACCCCGCCACCGGGCACACCTGCGAGCAGAGGTTGCACCCCACGCAGGCCTCGTCGATGACCTCGACGACGGGTCCGCCGTCGTCCCGGGGAAGACGCCGGATGGCCTGATGGGCGCCGTCCTCGCAGGCCACCCAGCACAGCTCGCACTGAATGCACTTGGCCTGGTCGATCCGGGCCACCAGATGGTAATTGAGATCGAGGTCTTCCCACTTCACCACGTTGGGCAGAGCGCGGCCGCGGAAATCGGCGATGGTCGGGTGGCCCTGGGCATTCATCCAGTTCGCGAGCCCGTCGATCAGGTCCTCCACGATCCTGAAGCCATAGTGCATGACCGCGGTGCAGACCTGGACCGTCTCGGCGCCGAGCGCGATGAACTCCGCCGCGTCGCGCCAGGTGGCGATCCCGCCGATCCCGGAAACCGGGAGGCCCACCTCGGGGTCCCGCGCCACCTCGGACACCATGTTGAGGGCGATGGGCTTGACCGCGGGACCGCAGTAGCCGCCGTGGCTCGACTTCCCGGCCACGGCGGGGGACGGCGCGAAGGTCTCGAGATCCACCCCGACGATGGAGTTGATGGTGTTGATCAGTGAGAGCGCATCGGCCCCGCCCTTCGCGGCAGCCCGGGCGATGTAGCTGATGTCGGCCACGTTGGGCGTGAGCTTGACCAGCACCGGAATGGTGGAGATCTCCTTCACCCACTCGACGATCTGGCAGGTGTACTCGGGCACTTGGCCCACCGCACTCCCCATCCCGCGCTCGCTCATGCCATGAGGGCAGCCGAAGTTGAGCTCGATGCCGTCGGCCCCGGTGTCCTGGGTGCGGGCGACCATGTCGTGCCAGGCCTCACGGCTGCTCTCTACCATGAGCGACACGATCACCGCGTGCTCGGGGTAGTTGCGCTTGACCTCCGCGATCTCCTTCAAGTTGTCCTCGACGGGCCGGTCGGTGATCAGCTCAATGTTGTTGAAGCCCATCATCCGCGTGGGCCCCAGGTCGACCGACCCGTAGCGCGAGAAGACATTGATGATCGGCTCGCCCACCGTCTTCCACACCGCCCCTCCCCACCCGGCATCGAACGCCCGCGCCACCTGCCCGTAGGTGTTGGTGGGCGGTCCCGACGCCAGCCAAAACGGGTTGGGACTCTCGATCCCCGCGAAATTGACATGCAAGTCAGCCATGACGTGCTCCACAGAAACAGCTATCGGCCATTGGTATCAGTGTTCAGTCGACCGTCCCCGAGGGTCGAGGCCTGCCACCCCCTCCCTCCTCCGTCCTCCCTCCTCCCTTCAGAAACTCGTCGATCTCCTTCGCCGCCTGCTTGCCCTCGGCGGCTGCGTTCACGATCTCCGCCCCGCCGCTCATGCAATCGCCGCCCACGAACACGTGAGACTTCTCGCTCACCATCCGGCCCTTCTCCACCCGCAGTCCCCCCCCCGCCCCCACCCCCGCCCCCGCGGCGGCAGCGAAATCGCCCCGCGGCTGCTGGCCAACC
>JBFGLJ010000174.1:0-5506 GCA_041576235.1 Gemmatimonadales bacterium
CCGTCGAGGCCGGCGCGCGCGGCGCCGAGAAGATCGGCGAACTCGTCGCGATCCATGTCATTCCGCGCCCGCATGCCAACTTGGACCGCACCCTGCCGCTGGGTCGGCAAGAGGACCTAGCCAAGGCCACCAAGAAGTAGGTGACTGAACGGAGCTGTCGATGCTGTTAGGAAGAGTGGTCGGGACGCTCGTCGCGACGCAGAAGGAGCCGTCGCTCGAAGGGCTGAAATTCCTAGTCCTGAAACAGCTGGACATGAACGGCAAGGAGACCGGGGGCTATCGCGTCGCCGCCGACGCGGTCGGAGCCGGCCTCGGTGAAGTGGTGCTCTATGCCACCGGCAGTTCAGCCCGCCAGACCAAAGTGACGGACAAGCGACCCTGCGACGGTGTCATCATGGCCATCGTCGACACGGTAGAGGTCGATGGCGCCGTGACATACGACAAGGCGAAGGATCGCTGACCATGGATGATAGCCAGATTCAGGCGGTGATCGACCAGGTGATGGCGGAATTGGGCCAGGCCGACCGGGGGGAGGCACGTCACGGGCCGCGTCCCGCTCCGCCGATCGCCAGCCACCCGCCGTCGCCGGCACGACACCCGCGCCACGGGAACAATCTCTTCCCTGACGTCCAGAGCGCGGTCGAGGCGGCCCGGCGCGCATTCGCGGAGCTGCAGGACCTCCCCCTCTCCGTGCGGGGTCAGATGATCGCCCACATCCGCCGCACCATGCGAGAGAACGCCCAGCCGCTCGCCTACGAGGCATGGGAGGAGACCGGCCTCGGGCGCTACGAGGACAAGATCGAGAAGATCCTCCTGAACGCGAACAAGGCCCCGGGGACGGAGATGCTCGAGACCGGTGCGTGGAGTGGCGACGGGGGCCTCACGGTGGTCGAGTATGCCCCGTACGGTCTCATCGGGTCGCTCATCCCCAGCACCAATCCGGTTTCCACGGTGGTCTCAAACGCCATTGGGATGGTCGCCGCCGGCAACGCCGTGCTGTTCAACGCTCACCCCTCGGCGGCGTCCTGTTCCAACCGCGCGGTGCAACTCGTGAATGACGCCATCGTCGAGGCCGGCGGGCCGGCCAATCTGGTGTGCGCCATCGAGAAGCCCAACATCGAGTCCGCCCAGCTGGTCATGAAGCACAAGGGCGTCAGGCTCTTGACCGTCACCGGCGGTGCGGGCGTGGTGAAGGCCGCCATGGAAAGCGGCAAGCGAGCCATTTGCGCCGGTCCAGGCAACCCGCCGGTGGTGGTCGATGAGACCGCCGACCTCGAGCAGGCCGGCCGCGATATCGTCCGGGGCGCCTCGTTCGACAACAACATCATCTGCACCGACGAGAAGGAGGTCTTCGCCGTCGCCTCCATCGCCGATGAGCTCAAGCGGGTGATGTGTGCCCACGGCGCCATGGAGATCGACCGGCGGCAACTGGAACAGCTGCGGGGCGTGATCTTTACCGACCAGCCGGCGCGCGGCCGCTACGGCACGATGAACCGCACGTTCATCGGCAAGAACGCCAACGTCCTCTTGGGTGAGATCGGCATCGAGGCCGGAGACGAGGTGCGGCTGATCGTGGTGGAGGTCGACCAGGATGATCCGCTCATCTTCTCCGAGCAGATGATGCCGATCATGCCCATCACCCGCGTTCGCCACGCCGCCGAGGGGATCGATCTCGCCAAGGCGGCCGAGCATGGGTTCCGACACACGGCGGTGATGCACTCCAAGAACCTCGACAACCTGAGCCGCATGGCCCGAGAGATGGACTGCAGCATCTTCGTCAAGAATGGAGCCTCGTTTGACGGCCTCGGCTACGGGGGCGAGGGCTTCTGCTCTTTCACGATCGCGAGCCCTACCGGCGAGGGGCTCACCAACCCCGTGAGCTTCAGCCGTATTCGGCGCTGCGTCCTGAAAGACTCCTTCCGCATTGTCTGAACGAGAGCACGGTGACCGCACGGTCCTCATGATCGATCCCGCCCTCGCGCTGATCGACTTCAATAGCGTTGCCGCCGGCATCGAAGCCGCCGATGCCATGGCGAAACGGGCCGACATCGATGTCATCAAGGCTGGCACGGTGCAACCGGGGCGGTACCTCGTCCTGATCGGCGGCACCGTGGCGGATGTAGGCGAGTCGCTCGCCGCGGGCCGCGAGGTCGGCGGCGACACCGTCCTCGACCACATCTACCTCCCTCAGGTCCATCCGGACGTCGTGCATGCGCTCGGCGGAGGCCGCGCCCCGGACGTCACCGACGCGCTCGGCGTGATCGAAACGGCCACCGTGGCCGCCGCGATTCACGCCGCCGACGCCGGACTCAAGGGCGCCGAGGTGCGGTTGGTCGAGGTGCGGTTGGCGGACGGGCTCGGGGGAAAGGGGGTGGTCTTGTACTCGGGGCTGGTGGCCGACGTCGAGGCCGCCGTGGACCTCGGCGTGCGCGTGCTCGCCCGGCCTGAATTCCTGGTGCGCCGGGTGGTCATCCCCCAACTCCATCATTCGATGTGGGAGAACGTGTCCGATGCGACCCGGTTCGCGTCGCGGGTCATGGAGCGGCGATGAAATTCGCCCGAGTGATCGGGACCGTCGTGGCGACACATAAGTACGACGGGCTGGAGCGCGTCAAGCTGCTCGTGGTTCAGCCGCTCGACCGGAACCGGCAGCCAGAGGGACATCCGGCCGTGGCCGCCGACGCCACGGCCCAGGCCGGAGCGGGCCACCTGGTGTTCGTGGTCGGGAGCCGCGAAGCCGCGCAGGCCTTACCGCAGACCTACGTGCCGGTGGACCTGGCCATCACCGGGATCGTGGACCAAGTCCACATCGAGGACGCCTGATGTATATCGGCCGGGTGGCGGGCTCCGTCGTGGCCACCATCAAGATCTCACACCTCGATGGGCGCCGCCTGTTGGTGGTGGACCAATTGGACGGAAGCGGCCGTCCGACCGGTGACTACGACATCGCGGTCGACGTCGCCCGGGCCGGCCCCGGCGATACGGTCCTCGTGCTGGACGAGGGCAACGGAGCTCGCCAGATTCTCGGGCTCAATCCCGGGGCCATCAGGGCCGTTATTGTCGGCGTCGTCGACCACGTGGCGCTCAACGAGTAGCCGCGGCCCTACTGCAAGACGCCCTTGAGCGGCTTCCACAGCTGGCGGGCTAGGCTCTCGGCGATCGGCGGATCCAGGTTAGCCAGCACGATGAGCGCCGTCTCGCCATCGCTCTCCAACACGGCACTCACGCCGGGCCCGCCTCCGGCGATTCCCATTGGGTGCGCCGCGCGTCCGGCTGCGTTCCGCTGATCGCTCTCGAAGATCCAGGCCGTGTACTGGGGCGACAGCAGGCGGTCCTCGCGCAGCGCGGAATCGAAACGGTAGAGATCCTCCACGGTCGAATACGCGCTCCCGGCGGGACTCCCCACCACCGGCAGGTGATACACGTTGCTGTGGAGTTCCCCGGGTCCGTCCTGGGCCCAGCGGGTGTACCCCTCTGCCACATCAGGCTCGACCCCATCGCGCCGCAGGAAGCCGGTCTTGGCCATACCGGCGGGCGCGAACACGTGGTCCCTGATGTAGGCGGCGTAGGGTTGGCCGGACACGGCCTCGACGATCGCCCCCAACACGATGTAGCCTGCATTCGAGTACGACCGCCCTTCCCCCGGCTCAAATTGGAGTGACTGGTCGGCAAACAGCGCGAAGTAATCACGCGGCGACCGATATTGTGCGCGCGAGGAGTTGAAATATCGGTCGGTAAAGATGTCGCCCAATCCCGAGGTGTGTTCGACGAGCTGCTCAACCGTGACCCGCTTCGCCACGTCGGCGTTGGGGTACTCGGGGAGATGATCGATGATACGATCCTCGAGTGCGAGCTTCCCCTGTTCGAGCAACTGCCCGATGGCGACCTTGGTGAACTTCTTGTTGATCGACCCCAGATCGAAGCGCGTTTCGAGCGTGACCGGCACGTTGTACCGGCGATGGGCTTGTCCGTGGGCCGCGCGGAACAGCACCTCGCCCCTGTGCGCCAGCAAGACGGTTCCTGAGAACCGGTCGTGGCGCGCCAGATCCGCGACATAGGCCTCGAGGATACCCGCAAGGTCCTCCGAATCGATTCCGGGCGCGAGTTCCAGCGCGGGCAGCTCGGGCTCGTCCTCGGCGGGACCTCCGACCTCGATGCCCAGTCCCGTGATCTTGAAGGGGGAAGCCTCCTCGAATTCGAGTTCCACCATGACCGGCGGCTTCCGCGGGGGAGGGGCCGAGAGGCGCAGGGCCATGCTGGTCGGGCCTCCCACCGTTATGCCGAGGAGTTCGGCGCCTCCGAGGTCGCCCGACAGCCGCTTGGCAATGGTCTGCCATTCGTCCGCGCCCCGGCGCTCGTACATACTGGCGGCCAGGTGGTCGGTAAAGAACTGCGCGACCGCCTCGGCGGTGCCCGTCTCGAGGCTCGCCACGAACGCCATGGCCCGCTGCTTCTTGAGGTCGTCAGCGTCGGGCTGTCCCTGGGCCACGCCGACCGTCGTGTGGGATGTGAGCCCAAGCAGAGCAAAGACAAGCAACCATGATTTCATGGCGGGCACTCCGGGGAGGAGGATGTCATGTCATGTGACGTGACAGGACGTCGACGCCGAAGAGATGCCCGGCGTGCTGAGATGGTTGCAGAGGGGGGAGTCGTGCGTGGTCGGTCGTCGGTCGTCCCTCCAGACGAGCGAGCCGGCCATGAGAATCCACACCGGAAGGACCGTAGACTGATGAACTGGCGACCGGTGACTATCCAACCACCTTCCCGACCAGCGCCACGAACTCCGGGCTGAGACTCGCGCCGCCCACGAGCGCTCCGTCGATTTCGGGCATGGCCATGAAACTCGCGATGTTGTCCGTCGTCACGCTTCCCCCATAGAGCACCCGCACGGACTCCGCCGTCCGCTCGTCCCACTGGGTGGCGACGGAGCGCCGGATGGCGAGGCCAATGGTGCGGTTGGCGAGGGTGGGGGTGGCGGAGTGGCCGGTGCCAATGGCCCAAATGGGCTCGTAGGCGATGACGCAGGTGGCGACTTGGTCTGACCTGAGCCCGTCGAGCGCGGCGAGGACCTGGGTGCTCACGACCCGCTCAGTGTCCGCCTCTTCGTGTTCACGCGCGCTTTCACCGGCGCACAGGATGGGCGTGAGATCCTGGGCCAGTGCCGCCCTCACCTTGCGATTCAGAGCACCGTCGTCATCGGACGTGCCGCCCAGGGCGCGCCGCTCCGAGTGCCCGAGAATGACATACCGGCAGAGTCCGGCCAGCATGGTCGGGGCAATCTCTCCGGTGAAGGCGCCCCGTGGTTCCCAATGCATGTTCTGCGCTCCGAGGGCGATCGAGCTTTGGCGCAGCACCTCCGCGAGGGAGGCCAGCACGGTGAACGGGGGGCAGAGGACGACATTGACGCCCGCGAGTCGGCTCAAGCCGGAACGGAGAGCCCGCACCAGCGTGAGGGCTTCATCCACCGTCCCGGCGTTCATCTTCCAGTTGGCCGCGATGAGGGGCC
>JBFGLJ010000175.1:0-5403 GCA_041576235.1 Gemmatimonadales bacterium
AGGTGCTGAGCCGCGCCAAGCAGTTCTTCGCCGAACGGGTGCCGCAGCACGCCGCCTACGTCGAAAAGGAGAGCCCGGAGCATGTGGTGCTGCGCGGCCAGGGCGGCGAGGAGATCGCGGTGGCCGCCCGGGACGAGGGCGGCATCACTCAAGTGCGCGCCTCGACGCTCCTATTCGACCAGGCGCTCGACCGGTTCCTGTCGACGCTGCCCGCTCCGGAAGAAGCGGCATGACCGCCGCCGCCGACCGCATTCCCCTCCGCATCATGGTGCACGAGGCCTGGGACGAGATCGAGCTGAGCTTCCCCGAGACCACCACCGTGGCCCAGGTCAAGGCCAGGGCGCTGGCCCTGACCCACGTCGACCGCGACCCGGCCATCTTCGAGGTCAAGTACCGCGGCGCCTTGATCACCGACGAGGACCAGACCCTGGCTCAGGTGGGCATCGGGCCCAACGCGCCGCTCATCGTGCTCCGCGCCCGCCGGGCCCCGGTGCGGTAATCATCCCCTCGCCGACATGACCACCAAGCCCAAGCCATCCCGACCCCTCACCGTGCTGGCGGTCGGCTTTCTCTTGATCGACGCCATCCTGCTCCTGCTCGCCGGTGTCTGGAGCGATCGTCGAGCGCTGCTGGCCCTCTCGGCGGTGTTCTTCCTGGCGGCCATCGGGGTGGTGTTCTACTACCGGGCCCACCGGCGGCGCCTGGCCGAGATCGCCGAGGCGAGACGGGACTTGAAGGCCGAAGCCGAGGCCCTCCGCGAGCTGATCAACGACACGTGAGCGACCCGGTCGCCGTCTTCACCCATCCCGATTGCGTTCGCCACGATCCCGGTCCGGGGGAGCCCGAGTCGCCTGAGCGGTTGCGGGTCCTGCTGAAACGGCTCGAGTCCGAGCTCGGGGCCGACGTGCGCATCCCCGCACCAGCCACCGCCGAGCCGCTCCTGCTGGTACACCCCCGCGAGTATCTCGAGGAACTCAAACGGGTGAGCGAGGCCGGCGGGGCGCGGCTCAACCTCGACGTCTACGCCAACGAGGCCAGCTGGGACGCGGTGCTGGGCGGCACCGGCGCGGTCGTGGCGGCGCTCGACCACGCGCACGAAGGACGGGGCCACGCCTTTGTGGCCATCCGGCCGCCGGGCCACCACGCCCTGGTCGAGACGCCGATGGGGTTCTGCCTGGTGAACAACGTCGTCGTGGCGGCCCGGTGGGCGCAGCGGATGGAGCCCGAGTGGAACCGGGTCTTGATCATCGACTGGGACGTGCACCACGGAAACGGCACCCAGGCCCTGGTCGAGACCGATCCCAGCATCCGCTACATCTCGCTCCACCAGTGGCCCTGGTATCCCGGCACCGGCCGCGACAGCGAGCGCGGCGTGGGCAACGTGTTCAACTTGCCGCGCCCGCCGGGCCTCCCGGCGGCGCGCTACGTGGCCGATCTCTGGGACGCGGTCGAACGCGCCACCACCGGCTGGGAACCCGATGTTTGTCTCCTCTCCGCGGGATTCGATGCCATGAAGGGTGACCCGCTGGGGGGGTTCACCCTGGAGCCGGGTGATTATGCCGAGTGGACCAGGCGTCTCCGGGACCGGCTTCCCGAGGCGCCGGTCGTGAGTCTCTTGGAGGGCGGGTACAACCCGCCCCGCGTCGCCGAGGGGGTGGCGGCGCATATTGCTGCGCTCTGCTAGGGAGTATGAAGGGCGAGTGCTGTCCGCCCGCGGCACTTGGGGGTAGGTTTGGGGCTAGACATGAGACGTGAGGCGTGGGTCATCAGTTGTTGGAGGCCACCTTTTTCCCCCAGCCATCGACTCTCGACTCATGACTCTCGACTTCCGACTCAACCCTCTCACCACAACCCGCCTCTCTCATGCGCCTCGAAGCCGAAGTCCTGAACCTGCGCACCAAGCACCCTTTCATCATTGCCCGGGGCGGACGGAGCGAGTTCAACACCGTCTGGGTCCGGCTGATCGACGATGAAGGCAAGGAAGGCTGGGGCGAGGCCACGCCCAGCCGCTACTACGGCGAGACCGCCGAGACGGTGCTGGCGGCGCTCGACGTATATGCCAAGGTGCTGCCCGACGATCCGTTCGATCTGGAGCAGGCGGAGCGCACCTTCGAGAGGGCGCTGCCTCGGAACCCGTCGGCCCGGGCGGCGTTGTCGGGCGCCTTGCACGACTTGGTCGGCAAGCGGCTCGGCATTCCGGTCTATCGGCTGTGGGGCCTCGATCCCCACCAGGCGCCCATGTCCACCTTCACCATCGGCATGGACACTGTGGCCATGATGACCAAGAAGGTGAAGGAAGCCGACCAGTATCCGATCCTCAAGGTCAAGCTGGGTGGCGGGCGCGAGCGCGACCTGGAGATTCTAAGGACGGTACGCGATGCGGCAGGGAATAAAGAAATACGGGTGGACGCCAACGCCGCCTGGAGCGCCAAGCAGGCGATCGGCATGCTGCCGGTGCTCCGGGAGTTCGGGGTGACCGTGTTGGAGCAGCCCCTGGCGCCGCACGACTTGGAGGGGTTCGCGCTCCTGAGACGGCGCGCCGACATCCCCATCATCGCCGACGAGAGCTGTCTGGTGGCGGCCGATGTGCCGGCGCTCGTGGGCAAGGTGGACGGGGTCAACATCAAGCTGGCCAAGTGCGGCGGCCTGCGCGAGGCGATCAGGATCATTCATGTGGCGCGGGCCAACGCCATGATGGTGATGGTGGGCTGCATGGTGGAGAGTTCCCTCGGCATCACCGCGGCGGCGCACTTCACCCCCCTGGTCGACATCGTCGATCTCGACGGCGCGGCACTCCTCAAGGTGGACCCCTTCCGGGGCGCCACCATTTCCGGCGGGCAGGTGGCATTGCCGACCGGACCGGGGCTCGGTGTGAGCCAGCGATGAGCACTTCGCGGTTCGCCCAGGTTGCGCTGCCGCTCCCCATCTCCGAGCCGTACACCTACCGCATCCCAGAGTCATTGCTGGACAGAGTCAGTGCCGGCAGTCGAGTAGTGGTGCCGGTGCGCCGCCGCGAGCTGATCGGTGTAGTCGTAGAAGTGGACGGGGAGCAGCCCGGCCAAGACGTCGAGATCAAATCGGTCCTGGCGGTGCCCGATCCCGAGCCCGCGTTGACCGCCGAGTTATTGGAGACCGCCGTCTGGATGGCGGGCTACTACGGGGCGCCGCTCGGGCTCTCGCTCAAGGCCATGCTACCGGGCGGCATGTGGGGCAAGTCGCGGGTCATGATCCGATCACTCGATCCGGGCAGGGTTCCTGGCGGGTTCGGGGCCGACATTCTCCAGTGGCTGGAGCGGAAGGGCGGCCAGGCCTCGATCGCGGCGGCGAGCAAGAAGTTCAAGAAACCGGTCTGGGACGCGGCCGGCCGGCTGGCCCGGGTGGGCGCCGCCGAGCTGGTGGTGGAGCCGCCCAAGACCGGGGTGGCGCCCAAGACCGAGCGGGTCATGGTGCTCGATCGCAACAAGGGGGGGGGCGGCCCGACTCTTGTCGAGAGAAAGTCGCTTTTCAAGAACCGTCCCCGCCAGCGCGAGCTGTATGAGACGCTGGATGACTTAGGCGGCTCGGCGCCGTTGGTGCACTTGAAAGAACGACTGGGCTTCAGCCCGGGCGTGCTCAAGGCACTGGTTGGGCACGGGCTGAGCCGGGTGGAGGAAATCGAGACCCTGCGCGATCCCTTCGCCGATGAGCCGGGCACCCCGCCGCCGCCCCAGCCCACCAAGGCGCAGGACGACGCCATCGACATGCTCGAGGTTTTGGACCCGGGGAGGGGCGCCCTCTTGTTCGGGGTGACCGGGAGCGGCAAGACCCTGGTGTACCTCGAGGTCATTCGCCGGGCGTTGGACCGCGGCAGGGGGGCCATCGTGTTGGTGCCCGAAATCGGGTTGACGCCCCAGACTGTGAGCCGGGTGCGGGGCATCTTCGGCGACAGGGTGGCGGTGCTCCACAGCGGGCTCAGCGAGGGCGAGCGGGCCGACGCCTGGCGGGCGCTCAGATCCGGCGAGCGCAGGGTGGCCGTGGGCGCACGCTCGGCGGTGTTTGCGCCGGTCCAGGATCTGGGCGTCGTCGTGATCGACGAGGAGCACGAGGCCACCTACAAGAACGCCGAGACCCCGCGGTACGACGCCAGGCAGGTGGCCACGGTGCGTGCGAAGCTGGAGGGCGCGCGCTTGATCTACGGCAGCGCCACCCCATCGCTCGATACCGCGGCCCGGTTGGACAAGGACTTGATTCGCCTCAACCTGCCCGACCGGGTGGGCATGCGGCCCATGCCGCAAGTGAAGCTGATCGACTTGCGGCACGAACCCTTGGTCGAAGAGGTGCGGCCCATTCCCTGGAGCCAGGAACTCGATCGGGCCGTGGTCGAGACCCTGGCCCGGGGCGAGCAGGCCATGCTGTTACTCAACCGTCGAGGGTTCGCCTCGTTCTTGATCTGTCCCGAGTGCGGCGATGTCTGGATCTGCGGCCGCTGCAGCATCTCACTCACGGTCCACACGGCCCCACCCACGCTGCGTTGTCATTACTGCGGCTACGAGGCCCCGTTGCCAAAGGAATGCCGCGAGTGCGGCCATGCGATTCAGCGCATGCGCGGCATCGGTACCCAGCAGCTGGAACGCATGGTCACCGAGCGGTTCCCCAAGGCCCGCCTCGCTCGCATGGATCTCGACACCACCAGCACCAAGTGGTCGCATCACAAGATCCTCAACGCAGTCGAGCGGGGCGAGGTCGATCTCCTGCTCGGCACCCAGATGATCGCCAAGGGGCTCGACTTTCCGAATGTGACCCTGGTGGGCGTGGTCGACGCCGACACCGCCTTGTACCTGCCCGACTTCCGCTCGGCCGAGCGGACCTTTCAGCTGTTGGCCCAGGTGGCGGGGCGGACCGGGCGGGGGCCCACGGGTGGGCGGGTGCTGGTGCAAACCAGGCGCCCCGATCATCACGCGCTCCGTTACACCGTAGACCACGATGTCGAGGGGTTCCTGGCCGAGGAGCTCGAGACCCGGAAGAGCCCTCCCTATCCGCCGGTGGTGGCGCTGGCCAATGTGCTGGTCTCGGGCACCGACGAGAACGCGGTGGGGCTCGAGGCTGCGCGGGTGGCCGATTGGTCCAACGCCTTAGTGGAAGAGCGGGATCTGCCGGTCACGGTGCTGGGGCCGGCGCCGTGTCCGCTGGCCAAGATCAAGGACCGGTGGCGGTGGCACGTGGTGTGGAAGGGGGAGTCGCAGGCGATCGGGCGGGTGGTGCGGTATGCGGCCGAGCGGGTGGCGGGGAAGGGAGGGGCGCGGGTAGTGATCGATCGGGATCCGGCGAGTTTGTTGTAGTTACAGCCCGTTTGTCTTGGGGTTTTCCCTAGGTGGGTTGCATCTGTATCCTGGGTGGCCCTTGCGACCTCTGTCGTGAGAGCCG
>JBFGLJ010000176.1:0-5367 GCA_041576235.1 Gemmatimonadales bacterium
GGGGGGGGGGGGGCAGGGGAGGAAGAAACGGGAGCGGGGGCCGCTTGCCGTTCGCCCTTCCGCGAGACGAGTTGGCCCTGGGGACGGGTCCACACGATGAGGTGGGCGGCCACCAGCGCGGCCTGAGCCCGGAGCAGCTCGACGAGCTCACTCCGCGGAAGGCGTATCAGCTTGCCGATCAGCGTCCGCTTGGGTGTTGCTCTTCCCATGGTGCTGCTCCGCCTCAGGGTAGTGGACCAGACCGTTGGCGTGGAGCTTCGCCAACAACTCCGTGACGTCGGCGCGCAGCGTCTTGGGGTCGACCCCGTCGTAGTGCTTGCCCAGTTGACCGCACAGCTCACTCAGGGTCTTCGAGGCGGGAGGCAGCAACTCCCACACCTGGGCCCCGATCTCGTTGAGGCCGAAATACACCTCGTCCTTGGTCGAGAACAGGACGGCCCCATCGGAGAGGGAACCGTAGACGACATGGGGGTACGCGACGGGTAACCCCTCCGGCTGATCCATGCGCTTCCTCCCGGTCGTGGCCACATCGGATACATGGCCTCTCCGAGCACTGTTTGTGCCAGCGCCGGGGTCGAAGTGTACCCACATCTCCCGGTGTGGCCCAAGGGCGGAAAGGGGTCCCCCGTTGTGCGGTCGGGACCCTCATTCCCCCGAGCAACAGGAACGTTGCATAATGCAACCTTGAGCTCGGTCGGGTCGAGGTAAGTTTCAAAGGAGGGATTCTCGGAGGAGGAGAGGAGGGAGCAGTGCCGGTCCGCTACATCACCCGTCTTTCACACCTGGCCCAGTTGTCCGACGCAGAGCGCCGCCGCCTGGAGCCGGTGGCGGACCGGTATGCCTTTCGGCTGAACGACTACTACGCGGGCCTCATCAACTGGCGCGATCCCGCCGATCCGTTGCGTCGGCTGGTCATCCCCCATCCCGGGGAGCTCGCGGACTGGGGGCATCTCGACGCGAGCGACGAGGCCGGGTAT
Organism: Gemmatimonadales bacterium; assembly: GCA_041576235.1. GTDB lineage: Bacteria > Gemmatimonadota > Gemmatimonadetes > Gemmatimonadales > GWC2-71-9 > JABDII01. The sequence continues at coordinate 978 of JBFGLJ010000176.1, forward strand.
ACCCCCGTCTCCGGATGCCAGCACAAGTACACCGATACCGCACTCCTGCTGGTCAGCGAAGTGTGCGGAGCGTATTGCCGCTACTGCTTTAGGAAACGGCTCTTCATGCCGGACAACGAAGATGCCGCTGCCGACTACCGTCCGGGCCTCGCCTACATCGCCGAACACGAGGAGATCACCAACGTGTTGCTCACGGGCGGCGATCCGTTGCTGCTCTCCACCCGGCGGTTGGCGGAGATCCTGAGTGACCTGGCTGCCGTGCCTCATGTTCGGATCATTCGGATCGGCTCGAAGCTCGTGGCGTTCAACCCCTACCGCGTGCTCGACGATCCCGAACTGCTCGCGCTCCTCGGCGAGTATTGCGACGGGGGCACGCAGATCTACACGGTGCACCACTTCGACCACCCGCGAGAACTCACCCGGGAGGCGCGGCGGGCCATCCGCCTCCTGCGCGGCACCGGGGCGATGGCCATCAACCAATGCCCGATCATCAAGGGAGTCAACGACCGACCCCAGACGTTTGCGACCCTGTTTCGGGAGCTCTCGGTTCTAGGGTGTCCGCAATACTACGTCTTTCAGGGACGGCCGACGGCCGGAAACGAACCGTTCGTGGTGCCACTGGTCGAAGGACTTCGGATCTTCACCGAAGCCAATCGCCACGTCTCGGGCCTGGCCAAGCGGGCCCGGTTCGTCATGTCGCATCGCACCGGGAAGATCGAGGTCTGCGGGGCCGATGATCGGTACATCTTCATGCGCTATCATCGCGCCCACCGGCGCCAAGACTTCGGGCACATGGTCGTCGCCGTGCGAGACGACGACGCCTCCTGGCTCGACCAACTCACCGTGGTTTCTGGGCCGGCGACCGCCAAGCAGGCAGGGCTCGCCGAGCTCTAATCGTCCTCGTGGGGCGCCTCGGTTGCCTCGGGAGATGGTGCCTCGAGATGGATTTCGGCGTGCCGGATTTCCCCGCCCTCGAGGGCCGACCATCCGAAGAGCCCAGCACTCAGCACCACGCCCGCCAGGACTGCCGCTGACGCCCCGCGATGGACCGGCCGGTCGCCGCGGCTCAAGTAGAGGGCGAAGGCGGCTCCCGCGCCGGTGATCAAGATGGCGATCAGGCCGAGTTCCGCGCGCTCCTCGTGTTCGTGGGCCGTGTCCTCGTCGAACCAGGCTTCATGCTCCAGGAATTCCTCGGCCGGCTCGCCGGTTCGAAAAACGGGAATGGTGACGACCGCGAGAACCACCGTTGCCAGAAGACCGAAACGGGCGAGGTCACGCGACCGCGAAACCATAGCCCAGGCGAGGACAATGGCGACGAAGGCCGTCCCCAGGACGGGGATGTGATTGACCATGAGGTGCAGGTGTGCTGGGTTCATGGAATGACCGACCTCCTCAGAACGGTTTGAATCCCGGACTTCCGTATCGCGTCATACTGAGCAAATCCCACAATGGCACCGCGTACGCGATGACGACCAGTACCACGGCCACCGCAAACCAGAGACCCAGGCGATCCCATAGCCCCGCCCGGTACCCTTCCGCCGGCGGGGCCAGGGGCTCGGCCCAGGCGATGGCCGGTTGAGCCTTCTTTGGCCCGGCGAACAGCGTGCCGAGCATGACCAAGACGAAGAAGCCCGCGCTCGCAAACAGGAGCACCCCGCCCACGGCGGAAATGCTGGTGAGCGACTCCCACGCCTGCGCCTGCGGGGCGTTGGCGTAGCCGGTCTCGAACACCCGGCGGGGCAGGCCCATGAGGCCGGTGACATGGTTGCTGATGGAGAAGGCGATCATGCCGCCGAACCAGAGGTACGGCTGTATCTTGGCGAGCAGCTGCAGCTCGAGCTCCCGGCCGGTGATGCGAGGCACGAGCCAGTAGCAGGTGCCCATGAAGGTGAGAGCCACGGCGCTTCCGACCGTCAAGTGAAAGTGACCTTGAATCCACGCCGTATTGTGAACGACCGAATTGAGCGCATAGGCGGCGTTCACGGCCCCGCCGAAGCCGCCGACCAGGAAGAGCAACATGGCCAGCAGGCAGGAGGCCACAAACGGCTGGCCCCATGGGAGCGTGCGAATCCATCCAAAGAGCCCCGTTCCGCCACGCAGGCGACCCGCCACCTCCAGCGACGCGCACACGGTGAACGCCGTCACCAGGCTCGGGAATGTGACGGCCATGGTCATCATGGTGTGGAAGAGCTTCCAGAGGGCGGGAATGCCGGGGTCTTGAAATTGATGGTGGAACCCGACGGGCGTCGAGAGAATGAGAAATAGGACGAAGACCATGCGGCTCAGCGGCTCGGAGAAGAGTCGGCCTCCGGCTTCCCGCGGCAGGATGGTATACCACACCGTGTAGGCCGGCAGGAGCCAGAAGTACACCAGCGGGTGCCCGAAAAACCAGAAGAGCGTGCGCGCCACGAGCGGGTCGATGGTGTCGACCCACCCCAATGACCAGGGAATGAGCTGAAAGAGCATCTCGGAGGCCACGCCGATGGTGGCTAGGATCCACAGGAGTGCATTGGCGGTGGTGGCGTGAAGCGCGAGGCTGACCGGCCGCGGGCCCGCCTCCCGGCGCGCGGCGCGCCACGACGCGATCATGTTCGCCGCCCAACCCCAGGAGGCCACCACCACGAGGGTCAGCCCGATGTAGAACGTGGGATGCGCCTGCATCGGGGGATAGAACGTGTAGAGCACGCTGGCGCGAAACGTGAGAATGGCAAAGGTGGCTAAGGCCGTTCCGACGACGGCGAGCCAAAACATGGCCCACGCGAAGGGTCGCCACCGGATGGAGCCCTGCTCCTTGCGAGCAATGACGTAGCCGATGGCCATGATGAAGAACGTGGTGAAGACCAGCGCCATCAGTACGCCATGCGCGGTGACGGACATGTAGTACATCCGGGCCGAACGGAACGGCAGCTCGAGATTGGCCCGGCTGATCGCCTGCATCATGGCCATGGCCGCGGCGACCCCGAACGAGAGCACGACGACCCAGATGTGGGCGAGAATCAAGCGATTCTCGCTGGCGGTGGCGTGGCCGGAGCGTGGAGCGGTCACGGGGCCACCTCCTTCACCTGGAGTGCCGCCGAGCCGGCAGGCGGTGACCACTCGTCTCGTGGCACCACGCGGAGCGTGCCGGCCATCATGTGATGGCCGACGCCACAGTACTCGTTACACACCACCAAATACTCACCGGGGTTGGTGAACTGGGTCGTGAACCGGCTGATGTATCCCGGGATCACCATGGCCTGCCCGTTGGTGCCCACGATCTGGAACCCGTGGACCACGTCGGCGGCCGTCATGTGGAAGGTGATGGGTGTCCGGGCGGGGACGCTGATGTCCGCAGGGAGCCAGGCGAAGGTGACCCCGACGATCCGCACATGGATCTGTCCGCCGGCGTCCATCGAGACCCCCTGCGGGGCGACGCGGGGATCGCTGAGCGCGGTCTTGGGGTCGATGGTCTCCACGTGGCTCGGTGGGTGAATCTGCCGGGCAAAGGCTGCCACGGCGGTGCTCGCAAAGAAGAGTGTGAGCACGCCGCCGACGCCCCACATCCAGATGCGCTCGTAGAGATCGACGTTCATGGCGTCACCGGCTGGCGAGCGAGGAAGATGAACACGTAGATCGCGTACCACGCCAAGACAAAGATCAGAATGTAGGCGGCGACGAACGCGAACGTGCCGATGGGATGTTTCGGCAGCCCAGGCGGCATCTCAGACATGCGCCCTCCAGATCGAAAGTGATGAGCCCCATGGCGAACGGCTGGCCGGCGATGGAATGCGCACCATGATCGTCAACTCGCGTTCAGGGCGCAAGCATGTGAAGAACTTCTTAGGGTGTGCTGGCGCTCGCCCGAAGGGCGTTCAGAATAACCGCCACGTCGATCCCCTCTTGCAGGAGTGCACCAACGGTCGGCGGAATGTAGCCGAGCCCCGCGAACACCATGGCGAGGCCGCTCAAGCCCAGTCCAATGCCGATGCTCTGGTGCGCGATCCGCATGGTCCGCTGGCTGATGGCCACGGCATCGGCTACGCGGCTGAGATCATCCGCCAGGACGACCATGTCGGCGGCCTCGGCGGTGATGCCGCCGCCGTGCGCCGCCAATGCGATTCCGACCGTGGCCGTGCTCAAGGCAGGGGCGTCGTTGGTGCCATCGCCGACCATGAGCACCTTGGCCCCGGACGCTACCGCATCGTGGACCAACCGCACCTTGTCCCCGGGCAGGAGATCGGCGTGGACTTCGGCAATTCCGACCTGTCGGCCGACGGCCTCGGCATTGGCTGCGACGTCGCCGGACAGGAGCATGGTGCGACGGATGCCCAAGCGCGCCAGCCGTGTCAGTACGCTCGGCAGCTCTGGCCGGATCCGGTCGGCGTATTCCACCACGCCGGCGGCCTCACCC
>JBFGLJ010000177.1:0-5221 GCA_041576235.1 Gemmatimonadales bacterium
GGGGGTTTCGCACATCTATGCAAAAACCCAGAACGACCTCTTCTTTGCTCAGGGTTTCAACGCGGCGCGGGACCGTCTTTTTCAGCTCGAAATGTGGCGCCGAAGGGCCACCGGCACCTCGTGAGCTGAGACCGCCGCACGGACGTTCACAGGAGTTCCGCCACCGCCGGACGATGGCGGTGCAGGTCGAAGAGCAACTGGCCGATGTCCGTCCCCGCCTTGACCACCACCACCAAGAGTCCCTCGTCGCCCACCTCGGCGAGCACCATCAGCCCATGGCCGAACTCCAATACGCCGGTTCGGAAGGGCCCTCGGTTGGCATTTCGGCCGACGTCCTCGGTGTGTTGGGCCAACGTGGCCGTGAGAGCGGCGATGGCCTCGGCGTCGATGCCACCTCCGGCCGCACCCCCCCCGCCAGACGCATGGTCAATCGGAAGCCCGTCCGGGCTGACGAGCACCACCGCCTCAACACCCGGCCGCTGGGATACGGCTTCTACCACGTCGTGCAACCCGGCCATAGCAATTTCGATTGCTGAGAGGGAGCGTAGATGCCGGAACGTAAGAGACCCGTGCAGCCGAAGTCAAGAAATGAAGGGCGCTTGACCCGCTTTTGGACGCCGCTTAGTCTTCCATTTTATGGCCTCTCGTTTCTCACGCGCCTTGGCGTGCACGACCCTTCTTGGACTCCTCGTCGCCTGTAGCAACGACGACTTTCTCCCGGATCCGACGGTGGCCAACGTGGTGGACACCTTGACGCTCTTCGCCGTCGAAGGGACGCCGGTTGGGACTCCGAGCGGGTATTCCATCATCGACGGCCAGGCCGTGCGGATCGACCAGCGGCCGGACTTCGATTTCGTCTACGGACTCCCTGCGGGCGTGGGGCCGTCCCTCCTGCCCCCCGGCGCCCTCGGGCTCGCCCAGAACCTGAGTCTCCGACCCGGAATCCTCGAGCCCTCCGATGGCTTCGACGACCTCGAGATTGCCCAGCTGAATGGCTACCGGACAGAGGACACCATCAGCGTGGCCATCGGGCAGACCTTCGTGGCCCGGTCGCGCGTCGCGTGCGGCCTGGGCGTGCCCATGTACGCCAAACTCCGTATCCTCTCCATCGATCCTCTTCAACGTTCCGTCACGCTCGAGACACTTCCCAACCGGAATTGCGGCTACCGGGGCCTACAACCGGGCCTCCCAGACGCCTGATCCGTGATCGACCTCAAACACATCCGGCAGGACCCAGAAGGCGCCAAGGCCACCTTCTCCCGCCGCCGGGACCCAGCGCTCCTCGAGGCCGTGGATCGGGTGCTCGCCCTGGATGGGCGGCACCGCCAGCTGTTGACGGAGGTGGAGAAACTCAAGGCCGAGCGAAACGCCGCCAGTGAAGAGGTCGCGCGACGCAAGCGAGCCAATGAGACCGCGGACGATTTGCTCCACGCGCTCAAGGCGTCGGGCGAGCGGGTGAGAGGCCTGGATGAGCAAGTGCGGGCCGTCAAGGATGAGCTCTCCGATGTGCTGTTGGACTTACCCAACCTGCCGCACGTGGACATTCCGGACGGCGACGCCAGGGCCAACCGGACCGTGCGGACCTGGGGTGAGCCGCCGAGCCTCGCGTTCGAAGCCAAGCCGCACTGGGAGCTTGGGGAAGCGCTGGGGATCCTCGACCTCGGCCGCGGCGCCAAGGTGACCGGGTCGGGGTTTCCGGTGCTCGCGAGGCAGGGCGCTCGTTTGGCCCGAGCGCTCATCAACTTCATGCTCGACCTCCACACCGGCGAGCACGGCTACACCGAAGTCTCCCCGCCATTCGTGGTGAACCGCACCACCATTACCGGGACGGGCCAGCTTCCCAGGTTCGCGGATGAGATCTATCGGGTGGAATCGGACGACCTCTATCTCATCCCAACGGCCGAGGTGCCGCTGACCGCGCTCCACGCGGAGGAGATTCTGGATGCCGACGCCTTACCCGTCGCGTACGTGGCCTCGACGCCGTGTTTTCGTCGCGAGGCCGGCGCGCACGGCAAAGACACTCGTGGATTGATCCGCGTGCACCAATTCGACAAGGTGGAACTCGTGCGGCTGTGTCACCCGGACGAGTCGGCCGCCGAGCACGAACTCCTGACCCGACAGGCCGAAGAGGTGCTGCGTCGTCTCGAGCTGCCGTATCGCACCGTTGAACTCGCCGCAGGCGACACGGGCTTCGCCGCCGCCCGAACCTACGACCTGGAAGTGTGGGCGGCTGGGGTGGCGACTTGGCTCGAGGTCTCGAGCTCCAGCACCTTCACCGACTTCCAGGCACGCCGTTCGAACATCCGTTTCCGGCCCGGCGCCAAGGCCAAGCCCCAGTTCGTGCACACCCTCAATGCGTCCGGCTTGGCGCTGCCGCGGACGCTCATCGCGCTGCTCGAGAACAACCAAGACCAGAACGGTGGCGTCACCCTGCCGGCGGCGCTGGTCCCCTACGCGGGCGTCGAGCGACTCGCTCCCACCCCTCGTGCGTGACACCAAGCTGCGCCGCTGGGCGCCCGCGCTCGTGGCGGTGCTGGTCGCCATCCTCGCCGGGCTGAGTGTCGGAACGGGGTTCTTGGTCGCCAGACACTTCCGTGCCGACGCCATCAACACCAGCCGGTTGTACTCGGGAGTCTTCGCCGGTCTGAATAGCCAGGAGCAGGGCGCGGAGATCGAGGCCCTGCTCAATCTCGCCGACCAGGTCAAGCGGCTCGGCATCCCCCTCGTCGTGACGGACGGCTTGGGACAAGTCACCGCCGCCGCCAACCTCCCGTTCGATGCGCCGCTGGATGATCCCAGGGTCAAGGCCTACGCCCAAAGCCTCGACCGCCAGAACCCTCCCGTGGTGGACGTCCTGGGTAGCACGGTGCACTACGGACCGGTGCCCGCGAAGCAGCAGTTGACGACCCTCGCGGTGCTGCAAGGGTTGACCCTGCTCAGCATGATCTTCATCGGCGTGCTGGCCTACCGCAGCGCCATGGCGTCCCAGCGCGACAGTCTGTGGGTGGCGATGGCCCGGGAAGCCGCACACCAAATGGGCACACCGCTCATGAGCCTGCAAGGCTGGATCGAGCAGGTGCGTTCACGGCCAACGCCGCCAGCCGATCTGGCCGATCATCTGGCGGCGGACGCGGAGCGCTTGGAACGGGTGGCCCAGCGCTTCGAGCGCATCGGGAACCCGGCTCGGCGCGACCATGTCGGCCTTGGTGCCCTCGCCGACCGGGTGGCGCGCTATTTCCGTCCTCGGCTGCCACGCCACGCGAACCCCATCATCATCCACGTCGATGCCAAGGGGCCGGGCCCGGAGGTGCTCGGCGACCAGATTCTCTTGGAATGGGCGCTCGAGTCGCTGGTCAAGAACGCGATTGACGCCCTCCGCGGCCGGGGCGGCGAGATTACCCTGGCAGTGAGCAGCGATGACGCGGCGGGCACCCTCCGCATCATCGATAACGGCCCCGGCGTCGCCACGGACCTCCACCATCACATCTTCAAGCCAGGGATCAGCTCCAAGACCGGTGGATGGGGCATCGGGTTGGCCTTGGCGACCCGGGTTGTCGAAGACGGCCACGGCGGGAGCCTGACCCTCGAAACGGCCGAGGAGGGTGCGTGTTTCGTGATGAAGCTCCCACTCGTAGACAAGGCGTCACGTGGTTGACGGGTACCTCGACCGCCTCAATCCAGCCCAGCGCCAAGCCGTTGAGCATGTGCACGGCCCGTCACTGGTGGTCGCCGGCGCGGGCTCCGGCAAGACCCGGGTGCTCACCACCCGCATCGCCCACCTGATCGATCGGCACGGGGTATCTCCCCACCGCATCTTTGCGGTCACCTTCACCAACAAGGCGGCGAACGAAATGAAACGCCGGGTCGGCGCGCTGCTCGGACGCGACCCGGCGGGCCTCTGGATCGGGACCTTTCACGCGCTCGCGGCCCGCATCCTTCGCCGGGAAGCCGGCGCCCTCGGGTTCAGCCGGTCCTTCAGCATCTACGATGAGGACGATCAGGCGAGCCTCATCCGCCGGCTGATGAAGGACCGGAACTTGGACGCCAAAGCGTTCTCGCCGCGCGCGATCCAATCGATCATCTCCAGCGCCAAGAACCGAATGATGCAGCCGGCGGGTCTCGAGGAGAACGCAGGGTTCGACCCGTTGGTCGCCGCGGCCGCCAAGGTGTTCCACGCGCTGGGGCCGGCGCTCAAGACGGCGAACGCGATGGACTTCGATGACCTGCTCTTACATCCCTTGACGTTATTCCGACACCATCCCGACCGCCTCGCCGCCTACCGCGATCGCTTCCAATTCATCCTCGTCGATGAGTTCCAGGACACGAACCGCGCCCAGTACGAACTCATCCGCTTGCTCGGCCACCATACCAATGTGTGCGCCGTGGGCGACGACGATCAATCGATCTACGGCTGGCGTGGCGCCAACGTCCGCAACATGCATGATTTCCAGGTCGACTTCGGCGCCGCCACCGTGCTTCGTCTCGAAGAGAACTATCGATCCACTCAGCTCATCCTGGACGCGGCAAATCATGTCATCAGCGAGAACGCCAGTCGACTGGGCAAGACCCTGTTTACCCGGCGCACCGGAGGGGAAGCCGTCACCGTCGTCGCGGCCGCCGACGAGCGCGACGAGGCGGAATGGCTTGTCGGTGAACTGCGCGAGCGGGAACGGCGGCGCGAGTGGGGTCTCGACGAGATGGCCATTCTGTACCGGACCAACGCGCAGTCCCGCGCCTTCGAGGAAGCACTCCGGCGCGCCGGAGTGCCCTACAAACTGATTGGCGCCGTCAGCTTCTACGAGCGGCGCGAGGTGAAGGATCTGTTGGCCTATCTGCGGCTGGTCGCCAACCCGGCCGACAACGAGGCGTTCCTCCGGGCCGTGGCGGTGCCCCGCCGGGGACTGGGGAGTACGAGTCTCGCTGTCCTGGCCACCCACGCCGAGGAGTGGGGGAAGCCCCTCCTGGCCACGGCGGCGATCGCGGATCGGATATCGGCGCTTCGGCCGCAGGCTCGGCGAGCGTTTCGGCAGTTCGCCGACCTCGTGACCCGGCTCCGGGAAGAGGCGCGGGAGCCGCCCGCCGTGATCCTGGAGCTCGTGATCGCCGGCATCGAGTACGAACAGGTCCTCGAAGCCGAAGGCATCGGCGGGGCCGACCGATGGGAGAACGTCCGCGAGCTGGTGGCGAGTGCGGCGTCGTGGCACGAGGCGCTGGCCGCGGA
>JBFGLJ010000178.1:0-5148 GCA_041576235.1 Gemmatimonadales bacterium
ACGGCGGCCGTAACTATAACGGTCCTAAGGTAGCGAAATTCCTTGTCGGGTAAGTTCCGACCTGCACGAATGGCGTAACGACTTGGGAGCTGTCTCCTCCGTAAGCTCGGCGAAATAGCAGTATCGGTGAGGATTCCGATTCCCCGCGACAGGACAAAAAGACCCCGTGCACCTTTACTACAACCTGTCATTGATTGTCGGTATCACCTGCGTAGCATAGGTGGGAGCCGTTGAACTTCCGGTTTCGGCCGGGAGGGAGGCACCAGTGAAATACCACCCCTGTTTTATTGACAATCTCACTCCGGCGGTGTCCCCGCCGAGGACCGTGACAGGTGGGTAGTTTGACTGGGGCGGTCGCCTCCTAAAGAGTACCGGAGGCGCGCAATGGTGCCCTCAGTGCGGTCGGTAATCGCACGACGAGTGCATAGGCAAAAGGGCGCCTGACTGCGAGCGCGACAGCGCGAGCAGGGACGAAAGTCGGCCTAAGTGATCCGGTGGTCCCGTGTGGACGGGCCATCGCTCATCGGATAAAAGGTACGCCGGGGATAACAGGCTTATCGCGCCCGAGAGTTCATATCGACGGCGCGGTTTGGCACCTCGATGTCGGCTTATCACATCCTGGGGCTGGAGAAGGTCCCAAGGGTCCGGCTGTTCGCCGGTTAAAGTGGTACATGAGCTGGGTTCAGAACGTCGTGAGACAGTTCGGTCTGTATCCGTCGTGGGCGTGGGAGTGTTGAGGGGACTCGTCTCTAGTACGAGAGGACCGAGACGAAGCGACCGCTCGTGTACGGGCTGTTCCGCCAGGGGCAGCGCCCGGTAGCGATGTCGCGCGGAGATAACCGCTGAAAGCATCTAAGTGGGAAACTTTCCCCAAGATGAGCACTCCTGGATCTCAAGATCCCTGAAGGGCCCTGGGAGACTACCAGGTTGATAGGGCGCAGATGCAAGGAGGGCAACCTCTTCAGTCGAGCGCTACTAATCGCCCGTGCAGTTTGATCTCTTCCCTGATTCGCACACCCACCATCCAGCCTTCAATGGCTATCCGCTATCCGGTATCCGCTATCAGCGTTCCACCAGGAACCGAGAGCCGAACACCGATAGCCACCCATTGGCTGACGACTAGCGCGCAGGGGCCACACCCGTTCCCATTCCGAACACGGCCGTTAAGCCCTGCAGCGCCGATGGTACTGCGACCGGGAGGTCGTGGGAGAGTAGGCCGTCGCCAGCCTTCCCTTGACAGCGCCTCCTCGACTTGGGTCGAGGAGGCGCTCGTCGTTGTGGGCTCGGGCCGGGACGCGGCGGTCGACTGTTCGCCGGGCTCCTGGGGCAGCGGGACTGCAGCCCGGTTACCTTCTCCCCATGTCCCACCCCGCAACCCGCTGCGGCCATATCGCCCTCGCCGGCGCCCCCAACGCCGGCAAGTCGGCCCTCCTCAACGCCCTGGTCGAGTCGCACCTGGCCATCGTGAGCCCCAAGGCGCAATCCACCCGGCTCCCCGTCACCGGGATCCGCACCGATCCCACCACCCAACTCATCTTCCACGACCTGCCCGGCCTGCTCGACCCCGACTCCCTCATGCACGAGCGCATGCGTGCTGCCGCCTTGGAAACCATGCGTCGCGCCGACGTGATCCTCTACCTCCACCCCGCGCCCGACGCCCCGGCCCCGCCCTTCGCCGACGTCGCCCGATTGGACCACCGCCCCACACCGATCCAGGCCCGGACCCCGGTCTGGTTGGTCTACACCAAGGCCGACCTCATCCCCCAGGCCGAACGGCAAGCCCTCGCAGGGCACGCCCTGGTCACCTCCGCCACCACCGACCTCGGCATCGATCATCTGCTCGAGCGCCTCCGAGCCGCGCTGCCCGAGGCTCCGTTCGCCTACGATCCCGACGACATCGGCACCCAACCGATGCGATTCTTCGTCGTCGAGTACCTCCGGGAGGCGGCCTTCGAAGTCCTGAATCAGGAGGTTCCCTACGCGTTCACCGCCCAGGTCGAGGAGTTTCGCGAATCCCAGACCCCGGTGTACATTCGGGTCCATCTGTTCGTGGAGCGAGAATCCCAAAAGGGGATTCTCATCGGTCGCGGCGGCCAGACGCTCAAGGCCATCGGCACCCGCGCGCGCGCGCGGCTCGAGGCCCTCCTCGGCGCGAACGTCTTTCTCGATTGCTGGGTCAAGGTGCTGCCCAACTGGCGGCGCGATGCCACGGCGCTCAACCGATTCGGATTCCCGCCCGTGAAGGAGAACCGCTCATGAGCCTGGACCCCGAGCTGCTCGAGATTCTGGTGTGTCCCAAGTGCAAGGGCGCCCTCGAGTACCGCCAGCCACCGGAACCGGAAGCCCTCATCTGCCATGCCTGCCGGCTCGTCTATGCGGTCGAAGACGACATCCCGGTCATGCTGATCGACGAAGCGACGCCCCTTTAACCCGCTCGCTCCCCGGACATCGATGACCGCCAACAGATCCCCATCCCCCCAACGCGGCGGCCGGCGGTTCGGGTGGCGCGAAGGGCTGCTCGTGGCCATGCCCCTGAGTTGGGTCCTCGCGTTCGTCCACGCGGTCCCCTGGCTGGTCTTCCTCACCGCCTGTGTCGCGGTGCTGCCGTTGGCCTCCTACATGGGCGAGGCCACCGAGCACTTGGCGGCCCGCACGGGGCCCGGAATCGGCGGGCTCCTGAACGCCACCTTCGGCAACATGGCCGAGCTCATCATTGCCATCGCCGCGCTCAGGGCCGGGCTGGTCGAGCTGGTGAAGGCCTCTATCACCGGCAGCATCCTCGGCAACCTGCTTCTGATTCTCGGCCTGTCGCTGGTCGCGGGGGGCCTCAAGCGGCCGGTGTTCCGGTTCAACCGGACCGCGGCCGGCATGAGCGCCGCCATGATGGCCTTAGCGGTCACGGGCTTGGTGTTCCCGGCGCTGTTCCATTTTCTCCATCCCAACGCCGTCCGGGCCGAGCTCCGGCTCTCGGAGGCGGTGGCCGCCATTCTTCTCGTGACCTATCTGTTCTCGCTCCTCTTTTCGCTCAAGACCCACAGTCGGCTGTTCGGCGGCGATCCGCATCCGGCGGCGGCTGACATCTGGTCCCGCCGCCTGGCGATAGGGATCCTGGCGCTCGCGACGGTGGGGGTGGCCGTCCAATCGGAAATCCTGGTGCACACGGTCGATGGGGTGACCGCCTCACTCGGGCTCTCCGAGGCGTTCCTCGGTTTGATCGTGATCCCCATCATCGGCAACGCCGCGGAGCATGCCACCGCGGTGCTGGTGGCGCGAAAGGGCCAGATGGATCTCTCGCTGCAGATCGCCCTGGGGTCGAGCACGCAAATTGCTTTGCTGATCGGCCCGCTACTGGTCTTCGTCGGGGTGCTGATGGGGCAGGGAATGAATCTGGTCTTCACCCCGCTCGAGGTGGCGGCCTTGGGCCTATCGACGCTGGTGGCATCGATCATCACGCTCGACGGCGAATCGCATTGGTTCGAAGGCGTGCAACTTCTTGCGGTCTATGCCATGGTGGCCGTCGCGGTATTCTTCATTTGACTTCCGGCCACCGAGCCCGTAAGTTAGCGTGGTTCAACCCCTTACGTGAGGACACCGGGTGCGGAATCGCCCGACGATACTTTTCTATTCGCCGGACGCTGGCCCCGTGCCTGGAATCCTCAGTCAATGGGCAGAAGCCAGTCAGTTCCCCCTGCTGGTGTTGGATGATCCGGCCGAGGTCTCGGCCATCATCCTCCGCGGGACCCCATCCCTCCTGTTTGTCGACGCCGACCGCATGGGCCCCGAAGGCCTGACCCTGGTCCGGGACCTCAAGGACGATCCCTTTTGCGCCATCGTGCCGATCACGATGCTGTCGGAATCGCATCACCCCGAGCGGGTCAATGCGTGGTTCCAGGCCGGCACCGACGAGGTCATCACCGGGATGTTCACCGCCGCCGAGCAACGAGCCCGGCTCGACGCCATGTTGGTGCGCACGGTCCGCGATGTCTCGGTTCACCCGTCCACCCGCCTGCCGGGAACCACCGAAATCGAGCGAGAGATACGAAAACGGTTGGACGTGAAGGGCGACTTCGCCGTCTGCTATGCGGATCTGGACCACTTCAAGGAGTTCAACGACCGCTACAGCTACTACGATGGCGACCGGGTGATCTACATTCTCTCGCGCATCCTTCACGACGTTGTCCAGGGAATGGTGGGCCGCGACGGCTTCGTTGGCCATATCGGGGGCGACGACTTTATTTTCATTATTCCCCTGAGCGAGGTCAGCCGGGTGTGCACCGAGACCTTGAGCGTCTTCGACACCCTGATCCCGTTTCAGTACAATGAGCAGGATCGCCGCGCCGGGTATTTCTTTGGGAAGGACCGGCGGGGGCAGTTGCACCGGGTCCCGATGATGACCTTGTCGATCGGCATCGTGACCAACCAGAACCGGGTGTTCAGCCACCCGGCCGAGGTCAGCGAATTGGCCACCGAAATGAAGAGCTACGCCAAGACGCTGCCAGGCTCGGTATTCGTGGTCGACCGCCGGCACGGACCCGAGGGCGACGCCGAGTTCCACACGCCCCAGGATTTGGAGTGAGGGATCCCCGATGAATGTCACTTGTCCCAGCTGTCACACCGTGTTTCGGGTCGACCCGGCCAAGGTTCCCGAGGCCGGGGTGCGGGCGCGGTGCACCGTCTGTGAGGGCGTGTTCGGCGTGTATCGCGATGGAGAGGGAGCCCGCCCCCGCCCTCGCCCCCGGCACAGCCCCAGCCCGTTCACGGGCTTGGAATCGGTCCCCGAGGCACCGGCCCCAGCCCCTCTGCCCAAGGCGACCCCGGTGCGCCCGGAACCCGTGGTGCCCCCGTCGCCTCCCCCGGCCGCTCCAGCAGCGCCCCGGCCGCGTCCCATCATCACCCCGCCTCCGGTCACGCCGCCCGTGGTGGTGCGCCCTTCGGTCTCTCCGGCCGGTGCTCGGCGCCTGGCCAGCCCGCCCGGCACCACGGCCGCGCCCGCCAAGCCTGCGGCCCCTCCGGCGGGTCGCGGTGCGGCCATCAACCCCTTTCTCTCTCAGGACCCCAAGCAGAAGGCGCGCCGGCTGGCCCGGGCCCTGGTGTCCGATCTGGTGGTGTACCATCCTGAGAGGCGGGCTCGCGGCCTACGGGAGGGAA
>JBFGLJ010000179.1:0-5143 GCA_041576235.1 Gemmatimonadales bacterium
AGACCCTCGCCGCCGGCCTCACCCCCGGCACCCGGCTCGGCATCCTCGACATTGGGATCGGAGCCGGGGATCTGGTCCGGTATGCGGCGCGGTGGGCGCGGCGCCGAGGCTTCCAGGTCGACGCGCTCGGCATCGAGCCCCATGCCGCGGTAGCGGGGATCGCTCGGCGCACGGGCGTGCCTGTCGTCAGGGCGTGCGGCACCGCGCTGCCGGTCCGGCGAGACGGGGTCGACGTCGTGATCGTGAGCCAGGTCGTCCACCACCTGGAGAAGGACGCTGCCGTGGCGCTGCTCCGCGAGTGTGATCGAGTGGCCAGCCGGGCCGTGGTGCTCGCCGACCTCGAGCGGACCCGAGCGGCCCGAGCGGCGTTCGCGGTCGGCGCCCGGTTGCTGCGATTCGACCCGGTGACGGTCGCCGACGGCCAGACGTCCATCCAACGCGGGTTCACGGCCCGCGAGCTGGTCGACCTGCTCGCCGCCGCAGGCATCCGCACCGAGGTCGCTGTGCGGCCCTGTTGTCGGCTGGTGGCGGTGTGGACGCCAGAGGAATCGCGGTAATGCGCACCGTCGATAGCCGACGCATGAGGGCCCCCGCTACTTCGGTCTTTGCCGCCGCGGCCGACGTGGCGCGCTGGCCCGAGATCCTCCCCCATTACCGGTGGGTCCGGGTACTCGAGGCGCCGGAGGAGGGGGGAGCGGAGGGGAAGCATGCCCTCGTCGAAATGGCAGCCTGGCGCCCCTTTGGACTGTTCAAGTACCCCACGTGGTGGGTATCACATATGACGGCCGACGAGCTAGCCGGGGAGATACGCTACCATCACGTGCGCGGCATCACGCGGGGCATGGATGTGGTGTGGACCATCGACCCGGTCGATGAACGCGAGACCATGGTATCGATCGTCCACGAGTGGACCGGACCGGCGTGGCCCCTGATCAGGCGTCCCGCGGCGGAGTGGGTCATCGGCCCGGTGTTCATTCACAGTATCGCCTCACGGACGCTGGCTGGAATCGCTCGCCATGTCGAAGCGCACACTTAACGGCCGCCGTGTTGCCATCACGGGCATCGGCGCCGTCACCCCCATCGGGATCGGGGTGGAGGGGCTGTGGGCCGGTCTTGGCGACTGCGCCTCGGCGGTGGGCCCGCTTCGCCGGTTCGACCCCGAGCCGTTCAAGTCCCGCATCGCCGCCGAGGTCGCGGACTTCGATCCCAACGACTTCATCGAGCGGCGTCGCGCGCGGCGGTTGGATCGTTTCTCGCAGTTCGCGCTTTCCGCGACACGTCTCGCCCTCGAGAACGCCGGTCTTCGACCGAGCCACGAAGACCCCGACCGCGTTGGCGCCATGATGGGCACGGCGCTGGGCGGCATCGCCTTCGCCGAGGCCCAACATCAGAACTACATCGACGGCGGCTTGCGGGGAGTCGACCCGGCGCTCGCGTTGATGGTCTTCGCCGGGGCGGCCAGCTGCAACGTCGCCATTGAGTTCGGGTTCACCGGCCCCAACTCGACCAACGGCATGAGCTGCGCGTCGGGGACCATCGCCATCGGCGAGGCCTTCCGGACCATTCGGCGTGGTGAGGCGGACGTCATGGTCGCCGGCGGGGCTGAGGCTCCCCTCGCTCCACTCACCTTCGGCGCGTTTGCCATCATTCGCGCCATGTCGACCCGAAACGACGACCCTCGTGCGGCTAGTCGTCCGTTCGATGCCGGCCGGGACGGGTTCGTCATGGCGGAGGGCGCCGTGACGCTGGTGCTCGAGGAGCTGGGACGGGCGCGGGCGCGGGGAGCCGAGGTCTATGCCGAGGTATGTGGCTACGGTCTCACGAACGACGCGCATCACATGACGGCGCCCCGTCCCGATGGCCGTCAGGCGGCTCGGGCCATGGAACTCGCCCTGGCGGATGGGCACGTCGCGCCAGCAGACATCGGGTATATCAACGCCCATGGATCGAGCACCCCGCTCAACGACCCTACCGAGACGGAGGCGATCAAGCAGGTGTTCGGCCCGCACCCCTCCCGGCTCGTCGTCAGCGGCACCAAGGGCTATTACGGGCATGCTCTCGGTGCCAGCGGCGCGATCGAGGCGGCGATCTGTGCGCTCGCCACCAAGCGCCGCTGGCTGCCCCCCACGGTCAATCTCCACACCCCAGACCCGCGGTGCGATCTTGCCTTCCTCACCGACCGCGGCACAGGCGCCGATCCCGAGTACCTTCTCAGCAATTCCTTTGGGTTCGGGGGCATCAACGCGACCTTGGTGTTCCGTCGCGCCGACTGACCCACGGACCGCTGCATTCCCTTTCGTTCTCCGCTGCCCAGGTCTAGATTCGGCACCGCCAACACTCACCTGCCACCAGCCGAGGAGCGGTCATGCCTAGTTTGGTCCGTCGTCTGAGCGCCGAAGCGTTCGGCACATTCGGACTCGTGTTTATTGGCGGGTCCGTCATCGTCGCCGAGCGGTTTCCGAACGCAGGGTTCGGTCTCCTGGGCATCGCCGTGGCGCATGCGTTCGTCTTCTCCATCATGATCACCGCCACCATGAACATCTCGGGCGGGCACCTGAATCCTGCCGTGACCCTGGGGGTCTTGATGAGCCGGCGCATCTCGGGGCGCGATGCGGCCTTGTATGTCTTGGCCCAACTCGGCGGGGCAGTCATCGCCGGGCTGGTCATGAAGGCGGTCCTGCCCGCCAACGTGGCGCGGATCGTGTCGTACGGCACGCCGGCTATCGCCGGCACCATCTCCTTGGCCAATGCCATCGCCATCGAAGCGGTCTTGACGTTCTTGCTGGTCTCGGCGGTCTTCGGAACGGCAATCTCGCCCGAGGCCCCCAAGGTGGGCGGGTTCGGAATCGGCCTGGTGCTGTTGTTTGCGATGCTGGTTGGAGGCCCGTTTACCGGTGCCGCTCTCAACCCTGCGCGCGCCTTCGGCCCTGCGGTGGTGAGTTCGGCGTGGGTCGGGCAGGTGGCCTATTGGATCGGGCCCGCGCTGGGCGGCGTGGCCGCGGGGCTGCTGTGGGCGTGGATCCTCTTGCCCAAGGAACCGGCCGAGGCGCCGGCAACCGCATAGCCGCTAGGCGTCGTCCCGCTTGAGGGAGCGCTTGGCCCGGCGCCAGAGCGAGACCGTGTATCCGACGTAGATCACCAGCGTAATGATGTACGCGGCGATCATGTAGGCTGCGTTGTCGGGGGTGCTAGGCATGCGACCCCTCCTCACCCATCCGCGCCTCGTCGGCCCGGGCCATGCCATAGCGGATGGTGACAAAGCCGACATAGAGCAGCGTCGTCGCCCCAAGCCCGAACAGCAACGTCGTCAGCATTTCCGGCGGGAGTGACGGCCGGCTGGGTTTGAGGAGGATGGGTGTCGGGTGGAGGGTGCGGAACAGATACACACTCAGGTGTATGAACGGTACGAGCACCAACCCGAGAATGCCGACCACGGCGCTGAAGCGAGCGCGTTCCGAACGATCGCTGAGGGCCGCCCGAAGGGTCAGGTAGCCGACAAAGAGCAGAAAGACCATCAACGTCAGCGTCAACCGGGCATCCCACGTCCACCAGGTCCCCCACACCGGCTTCCCCCAGATGGGGCCCGTGGTCAACATGACGGCCGAAAACGCCAAGCCCACCTCCGCCGATGAGGCGGCGAAGAGATCCAACCGCGCGTCCTTGAGCCACAAATAGAGCAAGCTCACAATACCAACGAGCGCAAAGGCCATCAACGCCGCCCAGGCCGCAGGGGCGTGAATGTAGAAGATCTTCTGGGCGGCCCCCTGGCGGACTTCGATGGGCGTATACATGAGGGCGCGGACATACACGCCTCCGATGGCCAAGAGGGCCACCGTCGTCACCCAAAAGCCGTGACGAACGATGCGACGGGCAACCAGGGGTTCAGCGCTCATTCTTCCACCAGGAACGGGAATGTCCAGACACACACCGCCACAAAGACGATGTCGTACACGGCGAGTAACCTAAGCCACCCCGCGATTTCGCTCAACGGACGGTCCGTGAGCAAGCGTGAGGTGGCCTGTACTGCCCCAATGAGCGGCGGAACCATGAAGGGCAGGAGGAGCACGGGGAGCATCAACTCCGCGAACCGGGTGCGGACCACCATGGCGCTGAAGATGGTGCCGACCGCGACGAAGCCGAGTGTGGCCAGCGCCATCACCGCGAGAATGCCGCCGAGCGCACCCCACAGATCGACGTTGAAGAACAACACGAAGAGCGGCAGGGTGACCAGCTCGACGACACCAACGAACGCCAGATTGGCGAGGAGCTTCCCTCCATAGATCACTCGCCGCGGAATGGGAGCGAGGAGGAGCCCGTTCATGCTGGCGTTCTCGCGCTCCAGATTGAAGGCGCGATTCAACGCGATGACAGCCGCGAATGCCACGGTAATCCAGAGCACGCTGGGGGCGAGGACCAATGAAGAGACCAACGTGGCGTCGCGGGCAAAGTTGAACACCACCAACACGAGTGCCGCGAACACCAGGGACGAAAGCAGGGCCGTCTTGCTTCGCACTTCCACCTTGAGATCCTTGGCGGCAACCAGGAGCGCCAGCCGAAGCCATCTAGCCACGGAGCAACTCGCCGTAGCGGGGAAGGAAATCGGCCAACGCCGCCGGCCGGGGCTCCGCGAGCGCCCAGCGCCCCCCGAGCAAGACCGCCACGTGGGTGGCGAGGTCCCAGACCTCCGCCAGTTGGTGGGTGACAACCACGATGGCTCGGCCGCGGTTCAACTCATCGGTGAGCAGACCACGAAACCGCTCCGCCCCGGTCACGTCGAGCCCCGTGAAGGGCTCGTCCAAGAGGACGACCCTAGGATCGTGGAGCAACGCACGCGCAATCGCTACCCGCTGCACCGTCCCGCGACTGAGGTGACGGAGCGGGTCGTCGGCGCGGGCTGAGACCTCGAGCGACTCGAGCGCCCGTTGAGCCACCGCTTTGGGATCGGGCAATCCATACAATCGAGCGGTGAACACCAGGTTCTCTACCGGGGTCAGGTCATCGTAGAGCAGAGTTTGGTGGGAGAGAAGCCCGATCGGCCGGCGAGTCTCCGGCTCGCCGGCGCGCACGGGAGTGCCCATGACCCGGACTGTACCCCGGGTTGGACGCATGAGGCCCGATAGGATTCTGAGCAGCGTGGTCTTTC
>JBFGLJ010000180.1:0-5135 GCA_041576235.1 Gemmatimonadales bacterium
GGCCAAGACCCCGGCCGGCCCGTGGTTGGGCAGCCGGCACCGGTCGTGGTGGTGAAGGACCTCGATGGGCGCGGCTACGATCTCGCCACCGTCATTGGCCGCCAGCCGGTCTTCATTCAATTCTGGGCGAGTTGGTGCGAGCAGTGTAAGGCGCTGCTCCCCAAGCTCCGGGCCGCGGCAGCGACCTATGGTGGAGCGGTAGAGTTCATTGGAATCAACATTGCCGTCGGTGAGACCCCGGCTCGGATCCGGAGCTACCTGGAGCAGCACCACCCGCCTTTTCGAGTGCTGTACGACACCGAGGGAATGAGCCAACGAGCCTTCGAGGTCCCGACCACGTCCTACGTTGTCATCGTGGACGCACAGGGACGCATCGCCTACACCGGCTACGGGTCGGCCCAGCGGTACGACTCGGTCCTCGCACGGGTCACCAAGGAGTTGCCGTGAGTGGTCGGGCGTGTGTAGCTGGGCTCGTCTTGTGGATCGCCGGGACCAGTCTCCCGGCGCAAGAGGACGGCCCCACCCATGAATGGGCATTCGATGGCTTTCGCCAGAGCCTCTGCATCGAGTTCCTCATGGAGGCCACCCCGGCCGACAAGCGCCTGCCGAAAGGCTTTCTACCGGTCGCCGCTTCGCGGTTCTCGCCGCTGCACCCCGCCCTCCGCCGGCTCATCACCGAGGAACCGCTGTACGCCGCGTGGATCCCTGCCATCCTGTGCGCGTACGCGTCTCAGGCCGTGGTGGTCGACGGCCGACGCATCGTGGAAGGAGGGGGAGGGGGAGGGGGAAGCGACACGACCGCCCGTCCCATGGTGGGGGTGTGGGGGATCGCCGGAACCCCGGAAGGGGAACAGCGTGACAGCCTGTGGGTGCTTCCCCTCTTCTTCACGACCAACAACCGCATCAGGCGCGCCGCCGAGACGGGACTGTTGAGTATCCGTGTGATCGACGAGACCATGGAAACGGTGCCCGAAAGCCCCGAGGATCGATACGAGATCAAGATCGGGAAGACGCGGCTCACCTGGGACGGCCATCTCGCGGGCGATTCGGTGCCCGACCCGGCCCCGATCCGCCATTGGTGGTGGCTCAAGGGCCGGCGCGGATCGACTTGGCGCGTTGAGGTGGAGCTGAGGCCGCGATGGTCGCGTCCCACCGTGGGCGCGCTCCGCGTCGAGGGCAAAGACGACCTCGCCAAGGCGCTCAAGGCATCTCCCATCCGGATGCTGGGGCCGGCCTTCTGGGGAGGGGGAGGCGGGCTCCAATTCAGGCGGCAATGAGTCGGGTGCGGCGCCCCAGATCCTTCCACATGGGGCCCCGCCGCTGTCGTCACCGACTTTTCCACACAGCTCTCCACTTCTAAGCCATTGTGGAATCTGCCGTTGTGGAATCCACCTCGCGTGGAAAGCTATACCAGCCCCGAACCTGATCCGGCTTCGGCCACATAGCGTTTTTTCAACCTCTTCAAGATGCCCGGGTGTGGACAAATCTCCTTTTCCACATCATGTGGGCGCACCCTGTCGGGCGGTGCTGAGGTGCCTCGGGCGGCACCAGAATCCGTGTGGAAAAGCCTGAGCCGGTGAGGGGTATCCGGCGGCCGTCCGGCGCGGCCGACTTGCTCGATGTCCTTGCCGGTCGCTGAGATGCGTCGTCCTGGATTCCTGGTTAAACTCCGTCGCCGGGTGCCTATTGGCCCGTCTCTTCTGCCCTCCGAAGGGGGGGGGGATCCTTCCACTGGGGTTCGAGCCTTTGCCATCGCGTACGCAGGTCCGCCGCACCAAGATCGTCGCCACCGTCGGCCCGTCCACGTCGGATCCCGCGTCGATCGCGGCGTTGCTCGACGCCGGGGTCAACGTGCTGCGGGTGAACACCTCCCACGGGACACCCGAGTCTCGTGAGCGGATGATCGCCGACATCAAGCAGGTCCAGGCGGACCGTTCTGATTCGTCGGCGATCCTCGTGGATCTCGTTGGGCCGCGCATCCGCGTCGGCACGTTGGCCGAGCCGCTCCTGCTCGAATCCGGCCGGACGGTGGCGTTTGCCCCCGAGGGTGAGGCGCGCGAGGGAGAGATCCCGACGACCTACCGGGAGTTGGCCGGGGATGTTCGTCCCGGGGCGCCGATCCTCTTGAATGACGGGTTGCTGTCCCTCGAGGTGACCCGAATTCGAGGCGACCGGGTGGAGGCCACGGTGGTGCACGGGGGGGAATTGGTATCGAACAAGGGGATGAACCTGCCGGGCACGGAAGTGAGCGCACCGGCGGTCGACGACAAGGACCGCGAGGAGGCGGGCCGTGCCGTGGCGCAGGGCGTCGATTTCATCGGGATCTCCTTCGTGCGCCGGCCCCGTGAAGTCGAGGAGATTCGAGCCGCGGTGCCGCAGTCCATGCGGCTCATCGCCAAGATCGAGAAGGACACCGCCCTCGAGCACATGTACGAGATCGTGGAGGTGTCCGACGCGGTGATGGTCGCGCGCGGCGACCTCGGGGTAGAACTGTCGTTCGAGGAGGTGCCGTTGGTCCAGAAGCGGCTGATCCGCGCGGCCAATCTCCAGGGCAAGCCGGTGATTACCGCAACCCAGATGTTGGAGTCGATGATCAAGGCCCCGCGGCCGACCCGTGCCGAGGCCTCGGATGTCGCCAATGCGATTCTTGATGGGACGGATGCCCTGATGCTGTCCGCAGAGACGGCCATTGGTGCTCATCCGGTGCAGGCCGTGCAGGCCATGGATCGCATTGCCCGTGAGGTGGAGCGGGTGGGGCACGGTCGCAGCCCGGCCTTCGATCTGGCCCTGGGTCGGCGTGGCAGCGCCGAGGATCGTCTCAAGATTCCGTTCATGAACGCCAGGCCGCGGACGGCGGACGCGATTGCGGTCGCGGTTGTGGCGGCCGCGGAACTGCTGCATGCCCCGCTCATCGTGAGCTTCACCAGCAGCGGTTTCACCGCCCGCACGGTGGCCCAGTACCGACCGCGGGTTCCTATCGTCGCGGTGACCCCGGAGCAGGAAACCTTCCGGCAGCTCTCGCTGGTGTGGGGCGTCGTCCCCGTCCTGGTGAGGCACTATCCGACCTACGAGACGATGTTGCCGGTGGCCCGGGAGCGGATTCTCGAGCGAGGTCTGGCCCGGGAGGGCGATCATTTGGTGGTGACGGCAGGCGTTCCGTTCGACACGCCGGGCACGACGAATCTGCTCAAGATCGAGCAAGTCTGAGAGTCATGAAGCTGACGTTTCTCGGAACGGGCACCTCGTTCGGCGTGCCGCAGATTGGGTGCGGCTGTGACGTGTGCCGCTCCGACGATCCACGCGACAAGCG
Organism: Gemmatimonadales bacterium; assembly: GCA_041576235.1. Lineage (GTDB taxonomy): Bacteria > Gemmatimonadota > Gemmatimonadetes > Gemmatimonadales > GWC2-71-9 > JABDII01. The sequence continues at coordinate 3,311 of JBFGLJ010000180.1, forward strand.
GACCCGGTCGGCGGTGGTGGTCGAGACCGGGACGGGGACCATCCTCATCGATACGCCCCCCGAACTCCGGCTCCAGCTCCTGACCGCGGGCTTGACGCGCGTCGACGCCGTGGTGTACACCCATGAGCATGCCGATCACGTCAACGGCATCGACGATCTGCGACTGTTCACCGTTCGCGATCGGACTCCCATGCCGGTGTACGGGCCGGTCGAGACATTGGACCGGCTCCGCACCAGCTTTCAGTACATCTTCGACGAATCGATCGCCCCCCACCCGGGAACCTCGAAGCCCCATCTGGTGCCGACGCCGGTCGAACCCGGGCAGGAGTTCGAGGTAGCGGGCCAGCAGGTCCTTCCGCTGGCGTTTGCCCACGGGCACCTGCGGGTGTTTGGCTATCGGATGGGCAACTTGGCGTACATCACCGATGTGAAGGCCGTCCCGCTCCACAAACGGGACAGCCTGCGGGATCTGGATGTTCTGGTGCTCAACGCCCTCTGGTGGCGTCCGCACCCGACCCATTTGAGCATTGCGGAAGCGGTCCGGACGGCGCAGGATATCGGAGCACGGCGCACGTACCTCACCCATCTCACCCACGAGACGGGGCACGCGGCGCTCAACGCCGAGCTGCCGCCCGGCATCTCCCCTGCCTATGACGGCTTGACCGTGGAGGTCGGCTAGATGCGCATGGCCTTCGGCCGGATGTTTCGAGACCGCCTGGACGGAATCCACGGGCTGCCACGCGAGCGGTTGGAAGAGCTTGCCCGGCAGTTCTCCGAGGTGCAGGCAGAGGTGCAGACCCGCCGCCGGGCCGGCGAATACGGCTTCTACCGCCTCGTCGACCAAGGATCCACCATCCAGCACATTCTCGACTTCGCCGAAGGCCTCGGCCAGGCCTTCGATCATGTGGTGGTGCTCGGCATCGGGGGCTCGGCCCTGGGGACCCGGGCCCTGATCGGCGCGCTCCGGCCCCCAGGCTGGAACACCCTCGATGACGAGGCGCGAGAGTTTTATCCCCGGCTCACCGTCCTCGACAACATCGACCCCCATACCGTCGCCGCAACACTCGATCGGGTCGACCCCCGGCGGGTACTGGTGAACGTGGTCAGCAAGTCGGGGGGCACGGCCGAGACGGTGGCCCAATACCTGGTGGTCCGCGCGTGGCTCGACCAGGCATTGGGCGACGCCGCCTACCGCCATCTGGTCTTCACGACCGATCCCGAAGCGGGCGTGTTGCAGCGGATTGCCGCCGAGGAGGGCATCCCCACCCTCGCCATCCCGGGTGACGTGGGTGGGCGCTTCAGCGTGCTCTCGCCGGTGGGGCTGTTGCCGGCGGCGTTGGTGGGCGTGGACGTGGCGGGGCTGTTGGCCGGAGCCAAGCGGGCAGTCGAGCGCGCCGAGCACGATGCCCTCGGCTCGAACCCGGCGGCGCTCTACGCGGCCCTGCACTGGGCGGCCGATCATGACCTCGGCGCCCGGGTTCACGTACTCATGCCGTATTGCGATCGCCTGAGATGGTTCACGGAATGGTACCGGCAGCTCTGGGCCGAGAGCCTCGGAAAGCGATGGGATCGTGAGAACCATGAGGTGTGGAGCGGCCCGACGCCCGTGGGTGCCATCGGGGCGACCGACCAGCATAGTCAGCTCCAACTGTTCATCGAGGGTCCGTACGACAAGGCCATTACGTTCATCGTATCCGAGGAACACCCGCAGAACCTGACCATCCCACCGGCCGGTACTATGCCCGGAGACTTGGCCGATCTGGGAGGGCATTCGCTCGGCGAGCTGCTGCGGGCCGAGTATCGGGCGACCGCGGCTGCTCTCGCA
>JBFGLJ010000181.1:0-5133 GCA_041576235.1 Gemmatimonadales bacterium
CGGCGTCGACTCGTCGGCAAGCGGGAACATGGGGTGGTGGACATAGGCATCCATTGACGAATCCTGAACTTTGGGGGGCGCCGACGGGGACGGTTGCGCCGGCGGGGATGAACTGCTTCAGCAGCACCCCGTCGCCCCGGGCCACCAGCTCCATGACGGCTTTGTCGGTCTCAACCTCCGCGATCACGTCGCCGGTGGTGACGGAATCGCCTTCCTGCTTTTTCCACTCGACCAGGCGTCCCTCTTCCATCGTCGGCGATAGCGCCTCCATCACGATCTTGGTCGCCATTCATGACTCACGGTAGAGGACACGCTTGACGGCGGCAATCACCTTTTCGGGGTCGGCCTTGGCCGACCGTTCCAGGTACTTGTTGTACGGCATCGGCACGTCCGCCCCCGTCACTCGCACGAGCGGAGCATCGAGATCATCAAAGGCCTCCCGTTGAATCGTGTCGACCACTTGGGCACCGACGCCCGCAAAGGGCCACCCCTCTTCCACCACGACACACCGGTTGGTTTTCCGAACCGAGTCCAGGACCGTCTCGGTGTCCATGGGTCGAAGGGTGCGAAGGTCAACCACGTCAGCCGAGATGTTCTCGGCGGTGAGCTGCTCGGCGGCCTTGAGGGCCACCCCGACGGTCTTGGAATGGCACACGAGGGTGACATCCGTGCCGACGTGCTTGATCTCGGCGACCCCGATGGGAATGGTGTATTCCCCGTCGGGGATCTCCCCCTTCACGTTATACAGCATCTCGCCTTCGATGAAAACGACCGGGTCTTCATCGCGAATCGCGCTCTTGAGCAGACCCTTGGCATCCGCCGGCGTGGCCGGCATCACCACCTTGAGCCCGGGAACGTGCGCGTACCACGATTCAAACGCCTGTGAATGCTGGGCGCCAAGCTGGAGAGCGGAGCCTCCTGGCCCGCGGAACACGATGGGAACCCCTACGGTCCCACCTGACATGTATCGGATCTTAGCCGCGCTGTTCACGATCTGGTCGATCGCGAGCAGGGCAAAATTGAACGTCATCATCTCGATGACCGGCCGAAGGCCGACCATCGCGGCGCCCACGCCGATCCCCGCGAACCCCAGCTCCGCGATGGGGGTATCCACGACCCGCATCGGGCCGAATTCATCCAGCAGCCCGCGACTGACCTTGTATGCTCCATCGTATTCGGCCACCTCTTCTCCCATGAGGAACACGCGGTCATCCCGCTGCATCTCCTCACGGAGCGCCTGATTGAGGGCGTCCCGATAGGTGACCGTCGTCATGCCGTCGGCTCCGCATAGACGTCGGTGTAGAGAGCGCTCAAGTCCGGATCCGGCGCGGCATCGGCAAAGGCAACGGCGTCCTCGATCTCGGTCTTGACTTCGGCATCGAGTGCGGCGAAAGCCTCATCGTCGAGGCCCCCCTGCGACTCCAGGTACCCGCGCAACACCGTGATGGGATCTCGTTTCCGGAATTCCTCAACCTCTTCTTTGGTGCGATAGGTGCCGTGCGCGGCATCGGACATCGAATGTCCCACGTAGCGGTAGGTGCGAATCTCGAGCAGGCTGGGCTTCGATTCATGCCGTGCCCGCTCAACCGCCACGTCCATGGCCGCCTTCACCTGAAGGACGTCTTGTCCGTCCACGACCTCGCTAGCCATGTCGTAGGAGTAGGCGCGGTGGGAAATGTCCATGACAGCGCTGGCCCGTGCGAGCGCCGTCCCCATGCCGTATCCGTTATTCTCGACCACGAAGATCGCGGGGAGCTTCCACAGCGAGGCCATGTTCAACGACTCGTGGAACGAGCCGATGTTGACCGCGGCTTCTCCGAACAGACACGCGCTCACTTGATCTGTCTTCCGGTATTTACAAGCAAACGCCATCCCGGCCGCAATCGGAATGTGCCCCCCCACGATGCCATGACCGCCCAAGAGGCGTCGCTCGGCGTCGAAGAGGTGCATCGACCCGCCCTTCCCACCGGAACACCCCGCCGCCTTTCCGTAGAGCTCAGCCATGGCGGCCCGCGGGGCCATCCCGCGAGCCAGCGCGTGGCCGTGATCCCGGTATGACACCGTGACGTAATCGTCGTCGCGGAGTGCCGCCATCACCCCTACCGCCACGGCCTCCTGCCCGATGTACAGGTGGAGGAAGCCCCCGATCTTCCCGAGGGTGTAGGCTTCGCCGGCGGCCTCTTCGAAATGCCGGATGACGAGGATGCTCCGCAACCATGCACGCAGTTCCTCTGATGTCGCAGCGGCCCGCGTGCGCTCGCGGCCGCTGGTCCGCTTCCGTGCCGTTGTCTCCGCCATCACCCGGCCTCTCGTGCGTGGGCCTTCTCCACCTGCTCCCAGGCGTGGTACGACGACCGGGTCAGGGGACTCGACTCGACGTGGCGGAATCCCATGGTGCGTCCAATGGCTCCGAGTTCGGCAAACTCCTCGGGCGTGTAGTAGCGAGCAATCGGGAGGTGGCGGTCCGAGGGCCGGAGGTATTGCCCTAGGGTGAGGATGTCGACGTCGCTCTGGCGAAGGTCCTGCATGCAGACCAGCACCTCGTCCCATTCCTCACCCATGCCAAGGATGAGCCCGGACTTGGTCAGCCGGTCGGGGCCGCCCATTTGTCTGGCGTTTGCCAGCAGCTGGAGGGCGCGCCGATAGTTGCCCCCCGGCCGGGCGAGGCGATACAACCGCTCGGCGGTCTCGAGATTGTGGTTGAGGATATCGGGCCGCGCGTCCATCACAATCTGGAGCGCAGACTCCGAGCCCTTGAAATCAGGGATCAGGACCTCAACCGAGGCCTGGGGCAGGCGGCTCTGAATCTCCGTGATACACGCGGCAAAGGCCTCCGCCCCGCCGTGAGCGAGATCGTCACGATCCACCGACGTGATCACCACGTGCTTGAGCCCCATCTCGGCCACAGCCCGCGCAAGCCTGATTGGTTCGAGCGGGTCGTACGGCGCGGGCGTTCCGTGCGCGACCGCGCAGTACGTACAGTTGCGTGTGCAGACGTCACCCAGGATCATGAACGTCGCTGCCTTGTGTTCCCAGCACTCACCGATGTTCGGACACCGCGCCTCTTCGCACACGGTGTGCAGCCGCAGATCGCGCATGAGCGTCTTGAGGTGGGCGTAGTTCTTGCCCCCTGGAGCCCGCACTTTGAGCCAGCCCGGCTTGCGAGGACCGGTCGGCGTGGCCGGCGCGCCGTTCGAGCCATGTGCAGACCTGGTCAATTGAACGAGGGGGAGTGCCACCCGAGCAGACCTCCAAAGACAGATGCGCTGAGAACCCGCAGGTCAGGCGCGCAAGATAGCTGCGCGCTCACGCACGCGGAAGGTTACGGTTCCGCGAGGAGACGCTCGATGATCGCGCGAAAACCCTGAATCAACCGGTCGTGCTGGGCTCCGGTCGCGGGTCCGTAGAACCCCGCGTGCACGAGGCGGACCTTGCCATCGCGCCCCAAGAAGACGGATGTCGGGAAGGCCGTAAAGCCGTACAGCTGCGGCAGTGTTTCGGCGGCCAACTCCGTGTCGTTGATCCCAGCCAGGAGCAGAGGGAATCGGAGATCGAACTTGTCCCGGTACCGCCGGACCAGTGCGCCGTCGATGGCCGTGTCGCCGGTCACTTCGTAGGCCAACCCGACAATCTCGAGTCCACGGTCGTGGTACTCGTCGTACAAGTCGCGAAGCGTTGGCGCGGCATCGTGGCAGGTGGGGCACCAGGTGCCAAAAATGTCCACCAGCACCACCTTGCCCTGAAACCGCTGGTCGGCATTCGACACGATCTTCCCGTCGAGTCCCGGAAACGCAAACCGAAATGGCGCTGTGGTGTCGGCGGCCGTGAGGGCCGTGGGCTCGGTGAGGTGCGGGGGACCGTCCTGGGGGGCCCGGACCGCCGTCCACGGGGTCTGGGTCCTGAGCCCCGCGTGGAACACGCCGCGCAGCGTGTCCGCACGCACCCGTCCTGTGAGCATATAGACAAAGGACCCGTCGAAGTGGGCCATGGAGAAACCATCGGCCGTGGCCGCTCCCCAGAACAGACCGTAGTCCCCGGTATTGGAGATAATGGTCCCCTCGAGCCCCGTCGGCGCCGCGGCAAACTCGAACACGCGGGGGCTCGTCCGGCCGTCTCGATTGTAGGTGGCGTGCCAGCGGCCAACCAACCAGTCGCCGGGCGGCTCCACCGGCCAGGACCCGGGCGAGGCCCTGAACGGGATCACGCGGGGTCCGCGGTTTCCGACGTTCCGGTACGCGCCGATGAGCGAGTCGCCCCGGCGGACCGCGCCGATCGAGGCCGCGTAGTCGGCCATCTCGAAGCGCAGAGTGTCGCCGTCGCGGACGACGGCCGAAAAGGCATTGCACTGCGAGCCGTTGCACAGCCGCCCGTTCCACCGCGCTCCCTCGCCGCCACCCGACTCCTGGGCGGCCTCGATATGCATGGCAAAACGGAGTGGTCCGCCAGCCAAATCCAGTACGGCGCGCCACGGGCCCAGGATCTCTCCGCCCCCGCCCCTGTCCCCGCCCCCGGGGAAGAGGACCAGAAGGAAGCCGGTGAGCACACTCAACATTGAAATCGTCATGGATCCTCGGGTGCGGGTGCCGGCGAGCGGGAGGGTGATCCGAGGTCGAGTCCGCCTCCTTCGTAACGCTCGCCGGCTTCAATGCGCGCCTCGACGGCGTTTCCCGGCCACGGGATAGGGCACGGATAGACCGAATTGTATGCGCAGAACGGATTGCGCGCCCGGTTGAGATCGAGCACATACCGGCCGCCGTCGGCCGGTATCAGTGAAACGAACCGCCCGGCCGGATAGGTCCCGTCGTCGTTGGTCTGGTCGCGGAAGTAGATCTCGAGTTCGGATTCCTCGGTGCCGGGGTTGGGCACGCGACGTACCCGAAGCCTGGTTCCCGTCGAACCCAGGGGAACATGGAAGATCCCCGCCTCGGTGGCTTCGACCTCGACGCCGTCCAAGGCCAGGAGTCTGACCGTGCGCGTACGCTCCGGTGGCTCGAGCGTGCCGGTGAAGACCAGCGCCGAATCGTACTCATAATAGGAAGGGGTCGTCCGGTCGGGAGCAGCACCGAACACCGTGAGCACGGTCCGCCCCCGTGATCCGGCGAGGAAGAGACGATACGACGCCAGGGTCACGAG
>JBFGLJ010000182.1:0-5108 GCA_041576235.1 Gemmatimonadales bacterium
GCCACCGCCCCCGCCGTTCCTGGAGCCGGCATGCAGCCCCCGTCCCTCACCCTCGGTCTCGAAGAGGAGTACCAGATCATCGATCCCGAGAGCCGGGAGCTTCAGTCCTACATCACCGAGATCATGGAGGACGATCACACCACTATCGAGGAGATCAAGCCCGAACTCCATCAGTCCATTGTCGAAGTGGGTACCACGGTCTGTCGCACTCCGGGCGAGCTGCGCAACGAGGTGGCCCGGCTTCACAAGACGGTCCGCGACCTCGTTGCCAAGAGCGGGCTCAGCATGGCCGCGGCGGGCACGCATCCCTTCTCCTCGTGGCTCAAGCAGGAGATCACACCGCTCGAGCGGTATCTCGGCGTGCGAGAGGATCTCCAGGAGCTCGCGCAGCAAAATCTGGTGTTCGGGATGCACGTCCATGTCGGCATTGAAGACCGGGAATTCATGATCGACGCGCTCAATGTGGCGCGCTATTTCCTTCCGCACCTGTTGTGTCTCTCGACCAGCTCGCCGTTTTGGATGGGCCGCCAGACCGGCCTCAAGTCCTATCGGACCGTGGTATGGAAACACTTCCCGCGGACCGGGGTGCCGCGGGTGCTGACCTCGTGGGGCGACTACACCAGCCTGATCGACACCATGGTTCGCGCGGGCTCGATTCAGGATGCCTCCAAGATTTGGTGGGACGTGCGTCCGCATTGGAAGTACCCCACGCTCGAGTTCCGGGTCTGCGACATTTGCACCCGGCTGGATGAGGCCATCTGTATCGCGGCCCTTTTCCAGGCGATCGTTGCCAAGCTCTGGAAGCTTCGGCGCGACAACCTTACCTTTCGGGTGTATCCATCCGACCTCATCGAAGAAAACAAGTGGCGCGCGGTGCGCTTCGGCTTGGACGGCGACTTGATCGACCTCGGCAAGGAACGCGAGGTCCCCGCGCGCGAACTCATACAAGAACTCATTGAGTGGTTCCTGGGCGACGTGGTCGACGAGCTCGGGAGCCGTGCCGAGGTCGAGTATGCCTTTCGGATTCTCGACCAGGGTACGAGTGCCGACCGCCAACTCGCCACCTACGACCGCACCGGCGACCTCAAGGCCGTGGTCGATCAGCTGGTGCGGGAGACCGGCGAGGACGACGGAGCCGGCGGCTAGCACCGCCGACGGCGGCACCCAGAGACTGGATTTCCATTCCGAACTTCGGACACCACCGGGGCGCCGGCCACTGTTCTCGCGCCCCAACGCACAACGAATCCATCCGTTGCCGCGTGTGTCCCCCCTGGGAGTGCTGGTACCCACCTTGCGCATTGGCACGGGTGCCCGGCCCCCGGCGATACCTCGCTCGTCACAGAAGGAGACAGTGATGCAAGAGACCTTCCGTAGTCTCGCGAATCAAATCGCCGACTACGCGCCAAGCGTTCTGGGTGCGCTCGTCATCCTGGTTATCGGGTGGCTCGCAGCGCTCGGGATAGCCGCGTTGGTGCGAGCCGCGATCAACCGCACCCCGCTCGGCGACGCGTTGGCCCGTTTGGTGAGAGCCGACGAGACCGCAAAGCGCCCACCCATCGGGAATTGGGTCGCGCGAGCCGTGTTCTACCTGTTGATGGTCTTCGTGGTCGTGGCCGCCTTCCAGGCGCTCCGGATCACGGCGGTGGTCGACCCACTCAACCTCATGCTCCAGCAGTTCACCGGGTTCCTCCCCAACCTCTTGGGCGCGGCCATCCTGTTCCTGGTGGCGTGGGCCATCGGCGCCATTCTGCGGACGCTGGTGGTGAAGGGGCTCTCGAGCACGTCGTTGGACGAGCGCTTCGCCGAAGGGGCGGGGGTGGAACCGAAGCGCCCACTCAGCCGGTCCCTGGGCGACGTCGTGTTCTTCCTGCCTATCCTGCTCTTCCTCCCGGCGGTGCTCGGCGTCTTGGGCATGCACGGGCTGCTCGAGCCCGTGCAGGTGATGTTCGACAAGATGCTGGGCATGGTCCCGAACTTCGCCATCGCCGGATTCATCGTGTTCATCGGGTGGTTCGTCGCGCGGATCCTCCGCCAGATCGTGACCTCGCTGGCGGCCGCGGGGGGACTCGACAACCTGGGCGAGAAAGTCGGCATGGGCGCCGAGGCCGGACGGAACAGCCTCTCTTCAGTCGTCGGTCTCATCGTGTATGCACTGATACTCATCCCTACAGCCATCGCCGCCCTCGATGCGCTCGAGATGGAAAGCCTGACCCAACCCGCGGCTCAGATGTTGGAGTCCTTGCTGACGTCGGTCCCGCTCATCTTCGGGGCGGCGGTGATCCTCGGCATTTCCTACATGATCGGCAAGCTGGTGTCCGGTTTGGTGGCGTCGTTGCTGTCGGGCGCCGGGTTCGATCGCATCTTCGAGAAGCTCGGGCTCAAGCTGGATGCGGGTCCGGACGGGCGGAGCCCCTCCCACGTGGCCGGCTACTTGGTCCTGGTTGGCATCCTCTTGCTGGCGGCGATCGAGGCAGCCCAGCTGCTCGGCTTCCAGACCCTCTCGCTCCTGGTCACCGAGTTCTTCACGTTCGTCAATCGCCTGCTTCTCGGGCTCGTGATCTTCGGCGTGGGGCTCTACCTCGGTAACCTGGCCTACCGCGCCATTCCGCGCGGCGAGGGGGGATGGGGGAGCCTCTACGCCAACGCGGCCCGGGCCGCCATCGTCGCCCTCGCCACCGCCATGGGGCTCCAACAGATGGCCGTGGGCGAGCAGATCGTGATGATCGCGTTCGGCGTGGTCCTTGGATCGTTCGCCATCGCGACAGCCCTCGCGTTTGGACTGGGCGGACGAGAACCCGCCCGTAAGATGTTGGACGAGTGGATCGCCAAACGCCGCGGGTGAGCGACGGAGTAGGGAGCGTGGATGGGAGGTGGGTGCCAAAGCCCCCGGTGCCACAGGCGCCGGGGGCTTTGGCGTTGCGATCCGCTCGTGAGAGCTAGAAGCGGACCGCCACGCCAACCGTGAAGGGCCAGACCCAGGCATTGCTGGTGCCGATCTCGGCCTCGTCACTGAAGGCGATGTCGCCTTGGGGACTCAGGAAGAGATTGATCTTCTCCGAGACATCGTAGCCGATCTTGGCGCCGACGTTGATCGCCGGATAGGTGAACGACCCCGAGACACCGTCGACCTTGAAGGTCATCGCACCGACGCCGGCGTTGATCCGGAAGCTCCAGCGGGTGCGCTCACGATCGATCAACTCGTACGCCACCTTGGCGATGTAGTGATAGACGTCCACGTCCGGGCCGCTGCCGCCCGTCGGCAAGTCGGCGCCAGAGTGGAACCCGAAGTCGGCGTCCGCCATGATGCTCAGGCGGTTCGCCACCGGGAACTCGATACCCACGCCAAAACTCGGGCCGGGATCGGCGACGTCGGCGATGTCGAAGGTCGGCACGTTCACACCACCGCGAACCTCAACCGACACCTTCGGCCGATCCGGCCCCTGTGCCAGGACCAGACCCGGCAGGATCAGCGCGGTGCACGCGACTGGTACGAGGCGGCTCAAGAGACGAGACATGGAAAGAGTCCTCATTGAGTTGAAGGTCGGTGTGTCTTACTTCTTGGGCAGGATGACCGTGTCGATGACGTGAATGACACCATTCGACGCTTTGATGTCCGTCTCGATCACCGTGGCGTCATTCACCATGACCATGCCATCCTTCACCTTGATCATCACATCTTGGCCGTTCACCGTGGTCGCCTTGTCCAGCCCAACGACCTGCTCGGCCATCACCTTGCCAGGGATGACATGATACGTGAGGATGGCGGTGAGCTTCTCCTTGTCTTTGAGGAGGGCGCTCAGGGTGCCGTGCGGCAGCTTCGAAAATGCCTCGTCCGTCGGGGCGAGGACGGTGAATGGGCCGTCACCCTTCAGGGTCTCGATCAAGCCGGCCTCGGTCAGCGCCTTGGCGAGCGTGTTGAACGAGCCGGCGGCGACGGCCACGTCGACGATGTCCTTCGCCGGGGCATCCGCGTAGCGCTCTTGGGCCTGGGCCGAACCGGCCATGAAGATGGCGCCGAGAGCCAACGTCGTGAGCGTGCGAGCAGACATGGGTGAACTCCTTCGTGAAGTGAACAGGGGGGCTGCTTGGGTCACGCGGCTGGGGCCACACTCCATGGCGTTGTCCAGCCTGTGTCAAACAATATAGCGGTCTTATGAGCTCTATGTCAAGGTATTATCCAACTAATTACCTTGACAGGACTTGGACGGTCGCTTATCTTCTCCGCCATGTCCAAGCAACCCGAGATTCCGCGCCATCCGATTCGGGTCGTGGCCCTCAGGACCGGGCTCACGCCGGATATCCTGCGCGCGTGGGAGAGGCGGTACCAGGTGGTGGCCCCCAGCCGGTCAAACGGCGGGCAGCGGCTCTATTCCGACCGGGATATCGAGCGATTGGCACTCCTCAGGCAGGCCACCCTGGGCGGCCGCAGCATCGGCCAGGTGGCGTCCCTCAGCAAGGCCAAACTCACGGCCTTGGTCGAAGGTGACGCCGAGGCCAGAACGACACTCGACGCCTCCCCCTCGAGGGCCGGCGAACAACACGCCGCGGGGTACCGCGACCGAGCCATGGCCGCGGTCGAAGCGATTGACACCGAGGACTTGCACGCGATCCTGAGGGAAGCCGTCATCTCGCTGGGACCGGCACAAGCGATGGAAAGCGTGCTGACCCCGCTCCTCCGAGATCTTGGGGACCGGTGGCACGCCGGCACCCTGAGCCCGGCGCACGAGCACGCCGCGTCGGCAGTCGTGCGCCGAATCCTCGGCTGGCTGGGAGACGAGTACCAGCCCGCCGACGACGCGCCACATCTGGTAGCCGCCACACCGGCGGGCGACCGGCATGAGTTCGGCGCCATGCTGGTGGCCGCCACCGCCGCAACCGAGGGGTGGACCGTGACCTACTTGGGAGCGGACCTCCCTCCGGCCGATGTGGTGCGGACGGCGCGAACGAAAGGCTCCGATGTCGTGGCCATGAGTTCCGTCATGCCGATGGACGGCGTCCTGGAACAACTCAGGGCGATTCGCGGAGGGCTCGCGGACGGGACCCGACTCCTCGTTGGCGGCGCCGGGCTGGCCGGACAAGAGCGAGCCCTGGCCCTGGCAGGCATCACC
>JBFGLJ010000183.1:0-5100 GCA_041576235.1 Gemmatimonadales bacterium
AGGGGCGGGGGCCGGGGCGGGGGCGGGCATCGACGCCATCGCCGTTGCCACGGCCTGGTCGATCCCACGGGCCACGCGACCGCGCGGGGTGGTGCTCATCGACGCGGCGGCGGGATGCGATCGACTTCGGGCCGCCGCGGCCGGTGTCGATATGGTGTTTAGCCTCGAGGAATCCCGGGCCAGCCTTTCCCGATATGCCAAGACACTAGCCCGAACCGGGACGCCACCGGCTCGGGTGCTCTTGGTCGAAGACGACCTGGAACAAGCGCAACACATCGCGTCGAGCCTCGAGGGCGCCAATATCACTGTCCGTCATGCGACCACCGGCGCTCAGGCCGAGGAGGCCTTGGGCGAGGCGGCCCTCGATTTGGTGTTGCTCGACGTGAGCTTGCCCGATGCCGACGGATTCAGTCTCGCGCGGCTCATCCGCCAGGACCCCAGGCATCAGTTGCTGCCTGTGGTGTTCCTCACTGAGGGATCGGCCGTGGCGAGCCACTTGGAAGCCTTACGCGCGGGCGCCGATGACTTCCTGCCCAAGCCCATCGAGGAGAACCACACCCTGCTGCTCCAGGTGGTCATCACCCGTGCCGAGCGCGGCCGCCGGGTTCGGGAAATGGCCCATCGCGACGGGCTCACAGGCCTGCTCAATCATGCCACGCTCATGTCTGAGCTCGAGCACGCGGTAGAGTATGCCCAGCGGAATGCCGAGACCTTTGCGTTTCTGATGATCGATATTGATCACTTCAAACGGGTCAATGACCATCACGGTCACTTGGCCGGCGATCAAGCCTTGCTCCATGTTGCCCGGGTGTTTCAGAACACGGTGCGAGGGAGCGATGTGATCGGACGGGTTGGGGGCGATGAGTTCGGGATGATCCTGCGCCAGGGCACCTGTGAGGGTGCCGAGACGCTATCCGAGAAGCTCCGTGGGGCGATCGCTGCACACCCGCCCCCGCTCGCGGCGGCGACGCATCCCCTCCAGATCAGCATCGGGGTTGCGTGCTTTCCGCGGCACGGCGGGAGCGCCACCGACATCGCAGCTGCGGCCGACCAGGCCCTCTACGAGGCCAAGTCGACCGGGCGGAACCGGGTAGCCGTCGCCGGTGCTGGGGCCTAGTGGGCGAACCGGGATGAGAGCGGCGCGGGAGCGGGGGGGGCGTCGTCAATGAACAGGAGTTGACCTTCCCGGAAGGTCGCCCCGCGAAGGGTCAGCGCCAGCACCTCTCCTAACTCGCGTGCCAAGTGAATGTCCAGTTTTTCCCGGACATCGTCGGTGAGATCTTCGAGGTTGGCTTCGTTCTCGGCCGGCAGGACAATGTTGTTGATGCCGGCTCGCACCGCCCCGAGAATCTTTTCCTTCACCCCGCCGATGGGCAGCACACGTCCCAGAAGGGTGATCTCGCCCGTCATGGCGATGTCGTGACGGGCGGCCCTGCCGGAGAGGGCAGACACCAAGGCGGTGGCCATGGCGACACCCGCCGAGGGGCCCTCCTTCGGGATGGCGCCCGCGGGGACGTGAATGTGAATGTCGCGGTCGAACATGTCCTCGCTGATTTGCAGTGCGGCCGCATGCGACTTGGCATACGTGAGTGCCGCGCGGGCCGATTCCTTCATGACGTCGCCCAACTGCCCGGTGAGGACGAGCTCGCCCTTGCCCCGCATGGTGGACACCTCGACGAACATGATGTCTCCACCGATCGGTGTGTAGTACATGCCAGTTGCGACGCCGACTTGATCCTGGACGGCCGCCCGCTCGGGGTGGACGCGTGGGCGGCCGAGGATGTCCCGCACCTCGGTCCGTCCGGCCTCGATGCGATCAAGTTCCTTGGCCGCAACTCTCCGAGCCACCTTGCGGGCGAGCTTGCCGAGCTCGCGCTCGAGTTGACGGACCCCCGATTCGCGGGTGTATCCCTCGATCACGCCACAGATCGCCCCGTCGGTAATCTCCAGCTGCTCCGGCCGGAGCCCGTTCTCGCTGAGCTGGCGGGGGAGCAAGTACCGGCGCGCAATCATCAGCTTCTCGTGCTCGGTGTAGCCGGAGAACTCGACCACTTCCATCCGGTCCAGGAGGGGGCTCGGGATATTCTCTATGAAGTTCGCGGTCGCGATAAACATCACCTCGCTCAGGTCGAACGGGACCCCGAGATAGTGATCCGTGAATGAATCGTTCTGCGCCGGATCCAGGACTTCCAGCAGCGCGCTCGCAGGATCGCCTTGGAACGACACGCCGAGCTTGTCCACTTCATCGAGCAGGAAGACCGGATTCTTGGTTCCCGCCTGCTTCATCCCCTGAATGATCCGCCCAGGCATGGCGCCGACATAGGTCCGCCGATGGCCGCGAATGTCTGCCTCGTCGCGGGCGCCGCCCAGCGAAATCCGCACGTACTTGCGCCCCATCGCCCGCGCAATCGACTGGGCCACGGAGGTCTTCCCGACACCGGGCGGGCCGACGAAGAGGAGAATCGGTCCCTTCGCACCCTCACCCTGATCGGCGCTACCCGGGTCCGCGGGGGGGGGGCTGCACCCTCCTCCCCATCCGGGGCCTCGGCGTCGACCGCAGCACCGGGGTCGGGTTCGGTCGGCTCGGGTTCGGCCAGCGCCACCTGCTTCTCACTGGGTGCGGGGTGTGCCGGCTCCGACTCGGTCGCCGTCGCGGTGCTCGCTGCTTCCGCCTCTCGAGCCTGCTGGAGCTGCCGGACGGCGAGAAACTCCAGAATGCGGTCCTTCACATCACCCAGGCCGTAGTGATCCTCTTCGAGGATCTCCGCGGCGCGGTGGAGGTCGAGGTGCTCCTCACTCCGGATTTTCCATGGCAGCTCGACGATGTTTTCCAGGTAGGTCCGAATCACCTGCGATTCCATCGACTCGCGCCCGATGCGGCCAAGCCGGTTGAGCTCACGGTCGACTTCCTTGCGCGCCGGCTCGGGGAGGTCCAGCGCTTCCAGCTTCTGGCGGAGTTCCTCGAGTTCGTCGAGATCCTCGTCCTCACCCAGTTCACGCTTGATGGTCTTGAGTTGCTCACGCAGGAACATCTCTCGCTGTCGCTCGCCCAGCTCCTCTTGGACCCGCGATTTGATGTCTTCCTGCGCGTCGTAGACGGTGATCTGCCGCTGGATGTGCACCAAGACCCGCCGCAGCCGCTCCTCAACCGACAGGGTCTCCAAGAGGACCTGCCGTTGAGCGGGCTCGATATCGATGTACCCTGCGACCAAATCGGCGAACTGGCCGGGGTCGCTGACGCCGGCGAGCACCTGCTGGACAACTTCTTCGGCGAGCCCCGACTTCTGCCCCAGCTCCGCGGCCCGGCTCCGGACCTCGCGGTAGAGGGCGACAAAATTGGGATCTTCGGGATTGAGCGGGGGCATCTCCTCCGCCTCGCGAACGATCGCGGTGAGATAGCCGTCGCCCTCCGTGCATTGCATGGCGATCCCGCGCCGCTCGCCCTGGAGCAGAAGCTGCATGCCGGCCAACCCGCGCTGCACTTGTCCGATCCGAGCGATGGTGCCAATGGTGTAGAGCACCTCGGGCGTCACGTTCTCGACGTTCTGTCGCTGGGAGGCGGCGAAGATCAGCTTCTCCGGTGTGGCCAGCGCGGCCTCGATAGCCCGCAACGTGGCCGGGCGCCCCGCCCCGATGGGGGCGGTAACCGACGGAAACAGCACCACCTCGCGCAGCGGCAGAACGGGCAGGATCAAGCGCTCGGTCATGGGATCTTCAACTCCTCCGGGTCGCGTAGGCCATGAGAGTAGACGCGTGAGGGTGCTACTTTGAGCACTCAATGTGCCAGGGATCCCACCCCAAGCCCGATCTTTCTATCCCTCGATTCGACAAGAGATTACGTCCGACCTGGGCGGCATCTTCCATGCGTGCAATCACACCTGAATGCCGCGCAAAGCCCGATTCCTGCCACATTGACTTGTCAAACTGGCAGCCGGCCAGTTCCTTGCGCCAATTTGGTTTCAGAATGGAGACGCCGTTGCCGACCACCCGATATTCGAGCAGATTGTCGGGTCGAGCCATCCTAACCCATTAACCGCGAGGCGGATGACTGGTGACAGAGACCAGGGAGACTCCGCTCCCCGCCAGACTCACGAAAGCGCTGGGCGACCACTATACGATTGAGGGTGAGATCGGTCGCGGGGGGATGGGGGTCGTGTACCGGGCCCGCGACGAGCGGCTGCAGCGACGCGTCGCGATCAAGGTCCTCCCACCGGAACTCGCCTTCCAGCAAGACATTCGGCAGCGGTTTACCCGAGAGGCCCAAACAGCCGCCCGCCTGTCGCACCCTCACATCGTTCCGATCCATACGGTCGGCGAGGGCGAGGGATTGGTGTACTTCATCATGGGGTACGTGGATGGCGAATCGCTCAATCAGCGGTTGAAGCGACGCGGCCCACTCCAACCGGACGACGCGAGGCGGATCATGAAGGAGACCGCCGACGCGCTCGGCGCCGCCCATGCCATCTCCGTCATCCACCGCGACATCAAGCCGGACAACATTCTGCTCGAGGGAACCCGCGGTCGGGTGATGGTTACCGACTTCGGCATTGCCAAGGCGTTGTCGGCCGCCTCGGGGTCGACCTTGACGGGTGCCGGGGTTGCGATTGGCACGCCGTCATACATGAGCCCGGAGCAGGCGGCCGGCGAGCGACAGATCGATGGGCGGTCGGATCTCTACAGTCTCGGGATCGTGTCCTATCAGATGTTGGCCGGGGAGCTGCCATTCACGGCGCCGACCGTGGCCGGCATTCTCATGAAGCAGATCACCGAGCCAGCCCCCCTGCTCTCGAACAGCCGGCCCGATATTCCCGATGACCTGGCGCTGGCGGTGAGCCGCTGTTTGGAGAAGGACCCCGAGAACCGGTGGCCAACGGCGGATTCACTCCGCCGCGCGCTGGAGAGCCGGACGGTGACCGGCTATCGGCCGACCGGTATGGGGTGGAAGGCCCAGCGGCGCCCCGAGCGGGCGGCGGGCGGCCAACGGGGGCTGGCACGCCGCCCGAGTGGCTCGACCCAAGATCGCCGGCCGGTGCGCCGGAGCGGGCTCGATCGTTCCCGCGGTCCCGGCCGTGACCTCGACCGCGCCCGCTTGGAGCGGGG
>JBFGLJ010000184.1:0-4986 GCA_041576235.1 Gemmatimonadales bacterium
CCATAGTAGAGCGCGGCCGCCAGGATCAAGAGCGATAGGAGACAGCCAAGGTTGCTCCCGCCGCGGCGGGCCTTCCGTCTGGGTCTCACCATTGCGACTGGGCTCCGTCTACGATGTCCGTGACCAGCTTCTCCAGTGCCTTGTCCCTTCCCTCCCGCTCCCGCCCCGTTTCGTAATCGCCCTCGATGGTCAGGCTGCTCCGCTGCCACAACGGCTTGTTGGCCCGCTGATCTAGAATCTCGACCGAAACGGTAATCTGCACCAGCCGCCTGGTCACGTCGACCTGGTTTCCCTCGCCCCCACGGAAGGCGACCGGTAAGTCTGGCTCATAGCGAGTGATGGTGCCTTGCACCAGGGCGTCGGCCTGGGCCTCGCCGGCCGGGCGCAACCCCAGCCGGCTTTCCACCGCCTCCCGCACCGCCGTGAGGATCTCCTGTGTCAGTGTCGGTTCCGACGTCAGGTTATCGAAAGGTAGCACCGCCACGGTCCGAATCTCGGCGGGGAGCCCGCCGCCGGCAAATCCGTAGCACCCCAACCCGAGGCTAAGGATCGTGAGGACGCCACACGTCCGGAGCGAAGTTCTGGGGAACGCTACTCGAGACAAAGGTGATATCCAATCTGGCTGGGACACTCGGGACCACCAGCCGCGCCGTGACGGGAAGCCCGCCGGCCGACAGCCGTGTCTCGGCGCGACCGACAACATCCCCCGCGTGCCTCGCCACCGCAATGAGCCTGGGGTCCTCGCCGGCCTGCCGCGCGTACTCAAGGGTATCGGCCCCGAGCGCATATTGCCAAATGTGGGTGTCTCCACTCGTGTACGCTCGGACGGCGGCTCCCGGGCTCGCTCGGCGGGCGACACCGAACATCGCCCACATCAGCGCGTAGTCTGGAACGAGCTTGTCCAGCGCATCCTCAGGCCGGACCCAGGCCGCGCTCTCGCCCACCACCATGGCCGCGGACGGATTCGCCCCGAACGGGCCCATGACGTCAAACCGCAAGGAGTCGGGTGCCGCGATTCGGATGCTCCCGTGACCTCCCGTACTGGCGCGGTCATCGCGGAACAGCCACTTGAAACGGTAGAGCCGGTTCTCGTGCGGCGTAGTGGCGTCGACCCAGGTCGTCACGCGGCTCGGGTCGACCGGTTGCGCCGCCTGGGGCACCAGTGATGCTGGCGGTGGACGACACGTCGCAAGTCCTGCCAGGAGGCCAAGATAGACGAGGGGTCGGGAGCGGTCAACCCAAACGCCTGCGGCACTGAGGCTTAGCACCGCGTGGCTAATAGTTGAAACCGAACCAAAAGCTGACGAACCCTGGGGTTGTCTCGTCCCGCGTCAGACTGTACCCCCGGAAGTCGTCGGTGCTGAACCGCCGGCCCACGTCCAGCCGCACCACCGCGAATGGCCAGAGGGCCCACCGGAGCCCGACCCCGACGCTTCCCAGCACGGCTCGATCGGTGTTCTGGGCAAACCACGCTTTGCCGATGTCGAAGAAGACCGCCGCCTGCATCTCGGGAAAGCGCACCGGCCCCAGCGGGGTGCCGAAGGTCAGGTAGTCCAGCAGCGGGAACCGC
The DNA here is from genome assembly GCA_041576235.1 of Gemmatimonadales bacterium. Lineage (GTDB taxonomy): Bacteria > Gemmatimonadota > Gemmatimonadetes > Gemmatimonadales > GWC2-71-9 > JABDII01. The sequence goes on from JBFGLJ010000184.1 coordinate 1,571, forward strand.
AGTTCCTGGTTCACCATGAAGGCCCGAGAGCCGACGATGCGACCGTACAGCGGGTAGCCCCGCATCGCACTGGTGCCGCCCATGTAGATGCGACGGGGTCGGTCGCCTCCGCTGTAGAAGCCAATGGCGCGAATGGCGTAGGCACTCTTGGAACCGAGACGGAAGTACTTCCGCCAGTCCGCGCTCAGGAGGAAGCTGTCGAACCGGCTGTTGGTGAAGTCGCTCGAAATCCCGGCGGTCACGGCGAGCCGTCCTCCGTCGATGGGGCCCGTCAGGGTCCAGAGCGAATTATCGCGGACGAAGCTGACGAAGTGCGACGTGATCAGCCCTTCCCGTCGAGGCTCGGCGACGGGCAGCGTGAAATCGAAGCGGTCGGAATACTCGACCACCATGGATGCTTCGACCCGGTTGTACCGGCTGAGAGGGTACCGCAGCAGCCCCATCGCCCCGACGGTCTCCTCGTCATAAGCCACCGAACGATCGCCTTCGAAGTTGGCCCCTTGGTGCCGGAAGGCCCCGACGCCCCAGTTGAGCCGCTGGCTTTGATTGATGTAGATGGCATTGGCATTGATGTTGTCGAAGAGGCTGCCAAACCCCGACCCCTGGTACGACGAAATACTCCCGAAGATCAGATGGTCATTCAGTAGATCGCTCAGGAGGATGGCCGCTCCCTGCGCGCCGCCGTACCCGGGCACCGCGACGATCTCGCCCGCGGCAATGTCGACGGTGAGCCTCGACGAATAGGGAACGCCCTTCGCCGCTACCTGTTCCGGAGTGGTGGACCCTGGCCACCGCCAGGCGCTGTGCGGCGCGTGGTAGGCGGGGGCCGGGAAGCTGTCCGCGCGGGCCGCCGAGTCGGCTGGGTAGTAATAGAGGTTGAGCGACAAGCCATGGTACCCGCTCACCACCAGTGCATCCTTCTCGGGGACGACCGCCGCGTCGAAGGCGCCCGTCCAGGCGGAGGTCTCACGCCGGCCCGCCCCCAGCGTGTCGACCGAGAAGACATTGAGGATCCCGTCGCGGCTCGAGGTGAAGTAGATCCGATTGTTCGAACTCCAGAATGGAGTCTCATCCACCCAGTGGCCGGCCGTGAGTTGCCGAATGTCGCGGGTTTCAACATCGAGCACGAACAGATTCACCGCGCCGTCGAGCCCACCGGCGGCGCGATCGGAGGCAAACACCAGGCGGCGTCCGTCGGGGTCTGGTGAGGGATCGAGGTCCTGATAGCGATCATCGGTGAGCTTCTCCAGCCGCCCCTCCGGGAGCCAGACCCGGTAGAGGTCGGAAATGCCTGCGCGGGATAGTCCGCTGAAGAAGATGCTCTCCCCGTCCGGTGCCCATACCGGAGACAGCACCGACACGATGCCCGGGAATTGGTAGCTGCCGGCGAGTTTGCCGCGACCAAGCTCCCAAATCACCAGGGCATCGCGGTCGCCGCGTTGGGTAGAAAAGAGCAGATAGCCGGGCCGGCTCACGTCGAGCCGCGATGAGAAGGGATGGAACGACTCGAAGTCTTCCGATCGTCCACCCGTCACCAAGGTGCGCCGCGCGCCCGACTCCAAGTTCCGGTGGAAGATGCTGATGTACCCATTGCGCGGGGAGATGTAGACCACTTCCCCCTCGGCGCTAACGCCCGGCATGTAGGCGGGCTTGACCGCTCGCGCGGCGACTTCCTTCGCCGCCACCGTGAGCGGGGTGCGCTCGGCGGCGGTGGGGTAATAGTCCCGCCGCATCGCGTACTGGAATTCCTCGTTCAGCTGGGCCAGGGACCGACCGTACACACCCTCAATGGCTTGGTCGAACGACTCGTATCGCCACAGCTCCTGGTACATGGTGGCCGCCCGCCAATCCCCGTACGCCTCTGCCAGCCATCGGTGGATCCGCCCGCCCAGCGGATATTCGATCCCTCCGGAGGCGAAGGCCAGATCGTTCAAGTCCGGGAGCCGCCCGGTCAACGTCAGGTCGCGCAGGACCATCTCATCGCGAGCGTCCTCACCCGTCGACCACCACTCGGCCAGGCCCTCGGTCCACCAGAGCGGCAACCGCGGCCGTGTGGCCCGCGGCGCCCGGAAGTAGTTCTCACTGATGAGACTGAGTTGGAAGACGTGCACCAGTTCGTGGCGTAGCGTGGCCCGAAACTCGGACATGTTGCCCCTGAAGGGCATGATGACGCGACGTTTGGCGAAGTCGGTTGCGCCGAGAATGCCTTCAGGCGGGGTAAACGGCAGGATGTTGGTTTGTTCGAAATCGACGTGCGACGCGTAGAGGATCAAGGGAATCCGATGCGGGACCTCATGCCCGAACTTGAGCCGCAGGCTATCGTAGGTCACCTCGGCATACTCCAACGCGATCGCGGCGAGCTCGGCTTCCTCAGGATAGTAGTGAACGTCGACGTGCGGGCCGCTCAGCACCTGCCAGTTGAAATCTCGGTAATGGATCTTGTTCTTCCCAAACGCGAAGAACTGCGCGGCGGCGGCCCTCGGAAGGGAAACCGCCAGGAGCGCCAGACCGAACAGCACGAGACGTGGCATCATCGGTGAATCGTCCTAATCAGATCGCCCTGCAGGATCCGAAACAGCGGGGTGACGTTTCCCACCACCCGCCCGAATACAGTATAGGTGCCATCGAGGTGAGGCTGCGGGCTCATCGTGATGAACCACTGGCTCGATCCGGTATCGGGGCCCGACAGCGCCATCCCCACCGCCGCCGTTCCATAACGCCTCGGGTTGATCTCGTCTCGGATGCTCCCGCCCGGACCGCCCCACCCGTCGCCTCGGGGATCGCCGTCCTGGACCACGAAATCGGGGATGACCCGGTGCCAACGATTCCCGTCGAAGAACCGGCGGTCGACCAAGCTCAAGAAGTTGGCCACGGTCAGCGGCGCGTCCGGACCGAAGAGCTCGAGTTCGATGGTGCCTCGCTCGGCGGTCTCGATGAAGACATGGGGGTAGGCATCCTCTGTTTGATTGACGACGAACCGCCGAGCAAGCGCACGGTAGTCCTGGAGGGTCCGCCTGGTCTCGATCGGGAACGCCGGCCCCCAACGCGCCGCCAGTTCGGGCCATGCCCGCTCGGCCCACCCTCGGAGCACCGAGTTCTCGGGCCTGGTCGTGCCGGCGAGAAACTGGATCGACACCGCCGCCCGTCCCTCGTCGCTCAGGTCGTACACCGCCCTCAGCGCCCTCAACGCCGCGACCGCGGCATCCGGGATCGAATCCCGCTCGGCCCGCGAGACCATCCTCGCGAGGCTGGACACATCCGCTGGATCCGGCGCCCGTTCGAGGACGTCTGCTGCCACGGCCCGGACAACCGCATCGGGATGCTGGAGGAGTCGGCGAGCGGCGGCGATCATGGCCGCCACGGGCTGCTCCACCGCGTCCCCCCAGGCCTCGAGGGCCGTCGCGACGACGCGGCCG
>JBFGLJ010000185.1:0-4954 GCA_041576235.1 Gemmatimonadales bacterium
CCGAGGAGGCGGGGTTCGATGTGCTCGAGCTCCACTGCGCGCACGGCTACCTGCTCGCTAGCTTCATCTCGCCGTTGACGAATCGCCGAACCGATGCATACGGCGGCTCCATCGATGGGCGCATGCGGTTTCCCCTCGAAGTCTTCGACGCGGTGCGCGAGGCCTGGCCCCAGGAGAAGCCGATCTCGGTTCGGATCTCGGCTGTCGACTGGGCGCCTGGTGGCACCGAGCCGGAGGACGCGGTCGAAGTCGCCAAGCGCTTCCGGGCCCACGGGTGCGATATCATCGATGTCTCGGCGGGGCAAACCGTGGCGCATGCCAAGCCCGTGTATGGGCGGCAGTTTCAGACCCCGTTCAGCGACCGCATCCGCCATGAGGCCGGGACCCCGACCATGGCGGTGGGCAATATCTCGTCCTATATGGATGTGAATAGCATTCTGGCGGCCGGCCGAGCGGACCTCTGTGTCATGGCGCGAGCCCACCTCTGGGATCCATATTGGGCGCATCATGCCGCGAAGGCGTTGGGATACCAGCTCCCGTGGCCGGACCCCTATGCGGTCCTCGACACCTACACGCCGCGGTTCTCGTAGCCGTGCCACCATTCCGAGCCGCGGACGAGTCACGATGCCACTGACCTATTCGACCTACCTCAAACTCGACGAGCTCCTGGGTCTGCAACACCCGCTCTCGGACGGGCCGGAGCACGACGAAACGCTGTTCATCATCATCCACCAGGTCTACGAGCTGTGGTTCAAGGAAATGCTCCACGAGCTGGACTACCTCCAACGCCGCCTCGAAGGGGCGGAGGTCCCCCTCGTGCTCCATACGTTCAAACGCATCCTGACCATTCTCAAAGTGCTAGTAGCGCAGATCGATATCCTGGAGACGATGACGCCGTTGGACTTCCTCTCGTTCCGGGACCGCTTGGAGTCCGGGAGCGGCTTTCAGTCCTATCAGTTTCGAGAGTTCGAATTTGCGCTCGGACATAAGAGCACACGCATGGTGGAACATTTCCCCGAAGGCTCGCCGGGCCGCCGGCGCCTGGAAGCCCGCTACCCGAAGCGGACAGTGTGGGACGCGTTTGTGACCTTCCTCGCCGCCCGCGGCTATTCGATCCCGTCGGAGCAGCTCGATCGCGACGTGACCCAGCCGGTTGCGGCCTCCGAGGCGATGCAGTCGCTGCTCATCGAGATCTATCGCACGGATCGGGAGATCGTTCCGATTTGTGAGCGCTTGGTGGATCTCGACGAAGGGGTGCAGGAATGGCGCTACCGCCACGTCAAGATGGTCGAGCGCACCATCGGCACCCGGGGTGGCACGGGAGGGTCCGCCGGCGCGGAATACCTGCGCACCACCCTCATGGCCCCGGTCTTCCCCGACCTCTGGGCTATCCGCACGGCGCTGTAGCCCGATGCTGACACTCGACGCCGTTCGCGCGACCCCCAATGTCCTGGCGGGGCGTTACCAGCGATTCCGCGTCGCGGAGCGGCTGTTGTTGACCGGTCATTCGCATCAAGCATGGCCCGACCGAGGGTTCGAGGGACAGTCGCAAGCATGGTTGGATGCCGCGACCCTCGTGGACGAGAAGTGGGACAAGGCGTTCGCCGTCGCCGAGCGCGTGCGTCGAGGCTGGGCACAGTGGCTCGATGACCGGGAGGGCGACATCGCACTCGGCACCAACACGCACGACCTCCTGGTCAAGTTCCTTTCCGCGTTGCCGCTGGGCACGCGGCCACGCCTGGTCACCACCGACGGCGAATTCCACAGCATTCGACGGCAACTCGATCGGCTGGCGGAAGAAGGCATCGACGTGGTCAAGGTCGATGCGCACCCGGTCTCGACCCTCGTCGAACGGATGGCGTCCACCGTGAACGACCGGACTGCGGCGGTGCTGGTCTCAGCGGTCCTGTTTCGAAACGCGCACATCGTGCCAGGCCTCGGCGAGCTGGTTCCGACCTGCCGGCGCGTCGGTGCGGAGTTGGTGGTGGACGCCTATCACGCCGTCAATGTGGTTCCGTTTTCGATCCGCGCACAGGGACTGGAGTCGGCATACGTCGTAGGCGGTGGCTACAAGTACTGCCAGCTGGGTGAAGGCAATGGTTTTCTGCGCCTCCCCCCAGACTGCGCGTTACGGCCGGTCGTCACCGGGTGGTTCAGCGAGTTCGGGGCGCTCACCGACGCTCATTCCGGCGACCGGGTGCGCTACGGAGCCGGCGCGGCGCGGTTCGGGGGAGCGACGTACGATCCCGTCAGCCATTACCGCGCCGCCGCGGTGTTCGACTTCTTCGCCGATCTCGAGGTCACACCGGAGTTTCTCCGCATCGTGAGCCAACACCAAGTCGGGACATTGGCCGCGGCATTTGACGCCATCGATGCGGATCCGGCGGTCATCGATCGCGATCGCTCCGTCGCGCTCGCGGACATCGGTGGTTTCCTGGCGCTCCGCGCTCCGGCAGCCGGGGCGCTCTCTGCGGCGCTCCGCGAGCGCGGTGTGATGACGGATTTCCGCGGCGACATTCTCCGACTGGGTCCCGCGCCCTACCTCAGCGACCACCAGTTGCACATGGCCATGGAGACCCTGGCCGACGCTCTCGCCTCGCTCCGCGCCGCGTAGCACGTGGAGGGCGGACGTCCGCCGGGCTCCCGTTCGAGGAACGGGCGTCGTCGGGTTGCGCACCCCGTTGAGACCTGGCATAATCGCCAGAGCGTGGTCGCTCGAAGGCGCGCTTGGTGGCGGCCTCGTACCGGTGCCGGTGCACGCGCGCAGTGTACGGTGAGGAGGATTGTAATGAAGAATCAGCTCTGGACCGGCGTGGCCCTGTGTCTCCTACCGGTGGTGGCGGGCGCCCAAGACGCCGACCTCCGGCAGCGTGTCGCCACGTCCCAGCCTGCCAAATACGAATCGTCCGATTGCTTCAAGCCCGGCCACTTCCGGGTTCGGGGCGCGACGGTGTACCTGAAGACCGCCTCGGAGAACGAGGCCAATCGCGAGCGCCTGCTCCGGGACGCCCAAAACACCCTCGAAGACGCGATTGCCAAGAACGACCAGGCCGACAACCCGGGGGCCTGGTTCTATCTGGGACGCGCGTATCTGTACCAGGGGGACGTCATGGGCGCCGACACGGCCTTGACCAAGGCCGAAGGCCTGGCTCCCGACTGTGCGGCCGAGTCGCACGACCTCCGCCGGCTGGCCTGGCAGCCGCTGGCGGAGCGGGCGATGGGCTACCTGCAGGAGGAGAAGGCCGATAGCGCCCTGAGTACCTATCGGTACGCGCTCGCCGTATACCGCGATGAGGCGAAGGCCAATGTGATCATGGCCACGATCTTCGAGTCGCGGGGAGAGGTCGATAGCGCACTCGCGTACTTGCGCAGCGCCGCCTCCGCCCCCGGGCTGAACGACGGACGCCAAGATCCGGATGCGGCTCAGGCGGTCCGACGGATGGCGGTGCTCTTTGCCGAAGCAGGGCAGACCGATAGTGCCGCGGCGTACCTCGAGCAGCTCATCGCGGCGGCGGAGGCGGCCGATGATGCCGCCGCGCGGGATGCCGCTACCGCAAACCTAGCACGTGTCATGTTCCAGGCCGAACGTTACCCCGCCGCCGTGCGGGCCTTCAAGCGTCTCGCTGCCTGGCGCCCAAATGACGACAACGTCAAGCGGAACTTGGCCACCGCCTACCGGGCCGCCGGCCACACCGACAGCGCACAGGCGATCCTCGCGGGGTTGGGCGACGAGGTCTCGGCGCCAGCGGTTGATACGACTTCGGCGGCGTATCTCATCAACCGCGGAGCGGAGAAATACCGGGAACAACAGTTCGAGGCCGCATCCGCCGATTTCAGCAAGGCCCTCGACACCGACCCGAGCAGCCGGGTGGCCGCGGTGAACTTGGCACTGACCTACAACGAACTCCGAAACGGAATCAAACTGGTGGAGGCGGCGAAACGGGCGATCGCCAAAGATCCGTTCCACGAGTTGTCGCACCGATTCCTGGTGCAAGGCTACGTCTTCCTCGAGAATCGCGAGGCGGCTCAGCGCGCCGTGTCCCACCTCGAGGCGTTGCCCATCGCCGTCGACAGCGTGAGGGCCACGCCGACCCAAGCCGGCCTCTCCGTGAGCGGCGTGGCCATCGGGCGGGGCAGCACGGGATCCGCCCCGATGGCACTCACGTTCGAGTTCTTGGCCGCCGATGGCAGCGTGGTGTCGTCGGACGATGTCACGCTGGGCGCCATCGCGCCCGGCCTGTCATCGCCATTCACCATCGAAGGACAGGGCCAAGGGATCGTCGACTGGCGCTATCGGAAGAAGTAGAGGAAGGAAGAGTGGGAACGGGGAAGGATGAGGCGTGGCCCTGGGCCTCTCCCCTCGCCGGCGTTACGACGCCGTGGGCGAACTCAGTGCCCGGGCATCCCGGGCCAGCGCCCGCAGAAGGCCAATGGCGCCCCGTTGTTCTGCCAGACTGAGGCTCGACACGCTCTCGCGAATCCGATCGCCGTAGACCGGGCCAGCGTCATCCAGCGCCTGGTTGCCCGCGGCGGTGAGAGCCGCGAACCTGGCACGCCGGTCGCGAGGTGAGGTCTGCCGCTCGACCAACCCTCTTCGCTCGAGCCGGTCGATGAGAAACGTCACGCCTCCGCTTGATACCGACAGGGCCCGCCGAAGCTGGCCCAGCTTGGTGGGCCCGTTTTCCCTGAGGGCCTCCATCACCGCGAACTCTGCCAGGGAGAGTCCGTGCTGAGACAGCGCCTCCACGACGTGCGCCTCCACCGCGGCGTGGGCATCGGATAAATGCCCCCACAGGATGCACGCCATCGCGGTCGGGTCGGCGCTGGCACCGCTGATCCGCTCACGACTCGGACGCTGGTATCGGATGCTGGGGCCCCCGCCCCCGCCCCCGGCGCGACGGACCGGAGCGGAGGGGGCTGGGGCGGCGGGGGCGGCGGGGGCGAGGGCTTGATC
>JBFGLJ010000186.1:0-4899 GCA_041576235.1 Gemmatimonadales bacterium
CGAGGACCGGGACGGCGGCGGCGGCAATTCGAGGGCGACCAGATCTCGAGCCAGCTCCCGGGCCACGTAGCAGTGCATGCCGCAGGGAACCAGCCCCGCGCGCTCGAAGACCCGGTGGTACATGGCCGCCGTGCGGTTGGCGAATCGCGCCCGGTCCCCTTCGATCTCGTCGGCGGCGGTGAAGACCTCGAGGTAGGCGATGCCGCCCATGAGCGGGACCAGAGCGTCGAGACCGATGACCAGTTCTTCGTCGGTCACGTAGTGCAGCACGTCCGAGCACACGACGAGGTCGAACGGGCCACGCAGGCCGAGGGACGACAAGTCGGACAGACGGCCACGACGGATGTTGCGCCGCCGGCCGAACCGGCGCACTGCGTAGGCGCTGGAGTCGACCCCGGTGTAGCGCACCTTGGGGCGGAGACGGCGGAGAATCGGCTGCCAGCGCCCCTCCCCACAGCCGAGGTCGAGCACCGACCGAATCGGCCGGGCCAACACATATTCGGCCATGGCGAGCGCCAAGCGGACCTTCCGCCCGAGATCCGCCGACGACCCGATGCGGTAGCGCGGATTCCGGTACCAGCGGTCGAAATAGGCCCGATCGTATCGCTTCGAATGAGAGGAAGGAGGGATCGAACGCGGGCGCGTCACTCGGGCTCGTCCTCGGCTCGGTACCACACCCGGTCGGGACTCACCGGATCGGGCTGGTTGGCGCCCAGGTTCGAAGGGTCGACGGCGGCCTCGATGAAGTTCTCCGGTGGGATCGGGGAACCTGCGAGGCGCCTGAGCATCGCGAGTTGGCCGGCGTGGCTCATGGCGTCCGAGAACGGACCCTGAAGCAGGCGCTCAGGGGTCGTGTCTCGGATCGGGGTGCCCGCCTCCAAGTGCCGCCCCAGTTCCGCCAACATTTCGTGAAAGCGGGCGACTTCGTCCTCGAACTCGGGCAAGAGGCCCGGGCGGTAGGTCCCGCCGGTAAAGTGGGTGCGTGCATAGCCCAGTACGCTGGTCATGTGACGGACCAACTCGTGCGGGGTGCGGACGCCGGGAGCCGCTCGGAAGCTGGGGTAGTCGGACGGCGCGCCACCCAGCGCCTTCTGGGTCCGGTAGGCCAGGGCCGCGAGAAAGTGCTTGAGGAGTCGCCGCTTGGGATCCATGCGTCCCCGGCCTCCGGCTCAATCAAACGCGGAGGGCGGTCGCGGCGCGCTGATACTCTTCGGGCCGGACGTACAGGACGTAGCCGTAGGTTCCCTTTCCGTCCGCCACACCGCTCGAGGCGTAGACGTTGACGTCCGCTTCATAGAGCTTGGCGTGGACGCCCGCGAGGGCACCCAACTCATCATCGCCTTGCACTAAGAACGCCGAATGCGGGCCGTCCAGGGACAGGCCGGCCTTCCGCGCGGCGTCCTCCATCTTGAGCCGGTCTTCGGGAAAGAGGGTCAGCTGGGTTCGCATGGGTCCAACGGGGATGGCCGTGAAGGCGAGGAGGTTGACGCCGAGTTCCGCGAGCTGGGTGAGCAGCTTATAGGCGTCGCCGGGCTGATCTCCGACGGACAAATAGAAGTAGCTCACTCGGCGAATAGTGGTGGCCATTGTGCCTCGGCTTGTGGGTGAGGGGCGCGTCATGCGTAACCAACAGCCGAGGGGTACTCATGGCAAGCGGTCCAAGGCGATCGGGCCGACCGGCAGGTCACTCGCGCCGCCGGGCCGGTGCCAGCCGGTGGGTGATGTCGAGCCTGGTGATATGCAGTCACCTCGGCGCCGATGCACAACCGACTATTCCCTCGGACGCGCGCACGGTGTTCAAGCGGGCACGGTGCCGGCAGACCCCCGGGAGAAAGGCCCGTTCGCCTCACGGATCCGCCGGCTCCCGAGGCCCGCGCCGGGCCATGCGACCGAGCATGAACGGCACCCCCCGGCGGTGAAACGGCCCGACGACGGCGAAATACACCCGTCCGATCCAATTCCGGTACGCGACGGAGGTCGTCATGCGCAAGGCCGTCGGCGGGAAGCCACCCTCGACAAAATAGGACACGTGATAGGTGAGGCCCGGGGCGTTTCCCTCGTACACGACTTCCCACTGGCTGCGGGCGATCTCGACGCCCCGTTCGAAGGCCACGGCGCGCACGTCATCGAGGTTGAGGAACGCATTCGGCGGGGTGGGCGCCCGGTAGGTGTCGGAATAGTCCGGCTCGGGCATGGTCATGCTGATCAGACTTCGTGGCGGCCGCTCAATCTCCCGGACGCCGCGCAGACGCGCCAGGGCGCCGAGCCAGAGGACCACGGCCACGAGGGTCAGGACGGCCGCGACGCCACCGATCGAGAGCCGCCGGTGTAGGCGCTTCATGCCAGAGCTTACACGAGCGACCCCAAAATGAACAAGAGCGCAGCCTCGGTCCGCTCGACGACAGCTCCCCTGCTCACCACAAGCCTACTCACCCCCGCCCCCGCCCCCTTCACCACGCGCCGCTGTCTCGGCCGCCGGCTTCCTGGGCATCATCTCGTCCCGGTTGGCCACCGTGAAGACCGTCCAGGCCACCACCGTCGCCGCCTGGCGAAGGTCGTCCAGCACCAGCCGCTCATAGGTGTCCACATTGGAGTGGTGGGTACGGAAGCCGTATTCGATCGGATCCTGGATGTAGTTGAAGCCGGGCACCCCCGCAGCATCGAACGACAAGTGATCGGTCCCACCCGTGTTCCCGTTTCGCACGCCCAGCACCCCAAGATCGCGGAGCGGGGCCAAGATCTGGTCGAAGATCTGGTTCACCAGGGGGTTCGACTGGTTCCAGATGCCGCGCAGCCGTCCGGTGCCGTTGTCGACGTTGAAGTACGCCGAGATCTTGGGCAACTCCGCGGCGTGCATACGCACGTAGGCGCGGGACCCGATCAACCCCTGCTCTTCGCCGCTCCAGAGCCCGATCCGGACCGTGCGCCGCATGGGCATGCCGATGGCCTTGAGGATCCGCATCGCCTCCATCATGACCACGGAGCCGGCCCCGTTGTCGGTGGCGCCGGTGCCGCTGTGCCAGCTATCGAAGTGTGCGCCGATCATCACCACCTGATCCGCGAGGTCCGTCCCTGGGATCTCGGCCAAGACGTTAAAGGAACGCCGGTCCTTCTCGCGGAAGACGTTTTTGACCGCGAGTTCGAGCCGGGTGGGCACGCCACGGAGGGCGTTCCGATGAAGGATGCCGTACTGCTCGTGACTCACGATGAGCGCGGGGATCGGGTCGTAACTGCTGTCGCGGGCCGTGCGCCCGTCGGGATGGCCTCCGGTCCGGAGCAGATTGTAGGTCCATCCCGACGGCATCAGGACGGCCGCCGGCCGGTGCCCTCGGAGCCAAGCGGCAACGGCGGTCCGCTGCGCCCGCATCGCTCGGTATTGCCTGATCTGCTCAGGGGTGTACCGGCTCGGGCGCTCCGCGCCCAACGGCTCGCTCATCTGCGCCAGCAGGGTGTCGGCATCGAATCGCCTGGTGCGGGCGTCGAACTCCGGCGCGATCTCCTGCGGCGCGCCGATCAGCACGCAGGCCCCGCGCAGGGTGCCGGCGTACTCTCTTAGCGCCGTCGTGTCGCTCACATCGAGCAGAAGCACGGGACAGGCGACCGTGCCACGGGTGCTCCCGCTCCATGCCTGAGGCGTGGCATAGAGCTGCTGCACGAACGGGGCGAGGATGCGACCGGAATACGAAACCTGTTCCCAGCCGCGCCCAAACGCGCTGTCCCAGGGTTCGATCGTGATGTCGGCCAGGCCCCACTCGGCGAATTTCTCAGCCGCCCACGCGTTCGCGCGCTCCATGTTCGTCGACCCGGTGAGCCGGGGACCGATGACATCGGTCAGGTAGCCGGCGAGCGAGTCCATATGAGAGTGATTCAATCCCTCGGCCTTGATTCGTTCCAAGGCGCCGAAATCGAGACGTTCGGCAACGACCTGCCCCTTCAGCGGAGACGCCACGAAGAGCAGGAAGACGAGCGGGATGAGTTGACGGATGGGACGCATGGCACGGCTCCTTCACGATGAATCGGCGGCGGCCAAGGGCACGAGCCCCCCAGCCCATGACGAGAACGCCAATATGTCGGTCGCTCTCTAAAGGAAAGATGAAGTTTGGCGGAGGGCTAGGCGGTGAACTCCCGGGCCTCCCAGAGTGCCAGGGCGGTGGTCCCGACGATGAACCCCGCATAGCCGCCGACCCACATCGCCAGGGCACCCGATTGCCGGCCCCAGACCGCGGTGGCCAGCGGCATGCTGGCCGAGGCGATGCCCACCAGCACCAAGAGCCGTGCGATGAGGCGGGCCAACGCCGGTTTGTCCCGGACCTGGTCCGCAGTCTTCGCACTGTACCCGGCGATGAGGCTCATCTTGCCCTTCACCCCAATGGCATAGGCGAAGGCGAACAGCAGGAGCGCCGTCCCCTCGAGCACGATGATCTCAATCAGCTTGGACATGGTGGTGGTCCTCTCCGTGAAAGGTCATGGCGTCCGTTGGAGAGGAGCAATTCGCGAACCCGGGCCTGCCGGTAGCGGAAGATCCGATCGAGCTGCTGGCGCACCAGTGGGCGGGCCAACAGCCCGAATGCCGGGAGCGGCAGCCGGTAATGGACCTCATCCAGGATTTGAGTCGTGCCCGGGGTGGTTTCCTCGAAACGATGGGTGTGGATCCATCGGGTGTAGGGTCCGCGTTCCTGCTCGTCCACGAAGGTGGTGGGCGGGTCCCAGGTGGTGACCCGGCTCCGCCAGCGGATGGGGACGCTCCAGAGGCGGAGGGCATAGTCGATGACGGTGCCCTGCCGCATGGCGATGGGACCCGGGGTCAGAATCCGGAACCGGAGTTCTGGCGGGGTGATGGCCTCGAGGTTGTGGGCGTCCGCGAAGAAGGCGAAAACCGTCGGGCGCGGGACGGCGAGC
>JBFGLJ010000187.1:0-4861 GCA_041576235.1 Gemmatimonadales bacterium
AGCTGCAGTCTTGAGTCGTGAGTCGAGAGTCTCGGGACGTCCCAGGCCACCCTGCTGGACGCCAATGCCGTGGTTCTCGCGGCTACAACCCACGGCTGCCACGACTCCCAACTCCTCTCCACTCCCCCCACTCCCCACCCGCCTCCTTGCGCGGTTCACGGAGCGAGTCCATTGTATTCCGTCCTCACGGGAGCCGTCGCGTGTCCGTCGAAGTCCGCCTGAGCCGCGAGATGCGGCTCATCGATGTGACCATGATCGGGGTCGGCGCCATGATCGGCGCCGGCATCTTCGTCCTGACCGGCATCGCCGCCGGCGTGGCCGGCCCGGCCCTGCTCCTGGTCTTCCTCCTGAACGGCTTTGTCGCCCTGCTCACCGCCATGGCCTACGCCGAACTCGGCGGGGCCATCCACGGGGCCGGCGGCGGCTACCTGTGGATCAAGGAGTCTCTGCCCGACCCCAGCGGCTTTCTGGCCGGCTGGATGGACTGGTTCGCCCACGCCGTGGCCTGCTCGCTCTACGCCTTAGGCTTCGGCGCTTACTTCCGAGAGGTGCTGCACGTGATGGGCGTCGGAGACTTTAGCCTGCCCTTCGCCCGACTCGAGATCTGGCTCGCCGTCATCGCCTGCGGGGTGTTCGCCGTCATCAACTACCGCGGTGCCTCCGAGGCCGGCAAGGCCGGCAACGTGGTTACCATCGGCAAGGTCGTCATCATCGGGGCCTTCATCGTGGCCGGGCTTTGGGCCATGGCGCAACAGAGCGGCTGGCAGGGCTCGTTTTCCCCGTTCATGACCAGCGGCTGGGGCGGCGTGTTCAGCGCCATGGGGCTCACCTTCATCGCGTTCGAGGGGTACGAGATCATCGCCCAGACCAGCGAAGAAGTGGAGAATCCCAAACGGAACGTGCCGCGGGCGGTGTTCCTCTCGCTCCTGATCGTGATTCCCATCTATCTGCTCGTGGCCCTGGTGGCCATCGGCGCGGTGATCCCGCCACCCGGCATATCGGTGACGGACTATCTCGGGCAGGAAAAAGAGATCGCCCTGGTCACCGCGGCCGACCAGTTCGTGCTGGGCGGCGGGCTCATCATTCTGGTGGGCGGGCTCTTGTCTACCCTGTCGGCCCTGAACGCCACCATCTACTCCTCGAGCCGCGTGGCGTTCGCCATGGCGCGCGACGCGAGCCTCCCCAAGATGGTCGCCAAGGTGCACAAGACCCGCGGCACGCCCAGTGTGGCGATCCTGTTCTCGACGGTGCTGATCATCGGAATGGCCATAGCGCTCCCGATCGAGGAGGTGGCCGCCGCAGCGAGCGTCATGTTCCTGCTCCTGTTCGGCGGCGTCAACGTGGCGGCCATCCGACTTCGCCGCTCCCGACCCGAGCTCGACCGCGGCTTCAAGATCCCCTGGGTCCCATTCACCCCGATCCTTGCGATCGCGGCCATGCTGTTCATCGCGTTCTTCATGTTCGTCAACTACCCGCTCGCTTGGCTCGCGGCAGGCGGCTGGATGGTGGCGGGCGCCCTGTTCTACTACGGCTACAGCCGGAAACGGGAAACGGCCCACCAGGCCCGCACCACCTGGATGGAGCGGATCGAGCGGCGCGAGTACAAGGTGCTGGTGGCGCTATCGAACCGGGACACCGTCTCGTCCCTGATGGAAGCCGCGCTCGCCATCGCCCGCCCCCGCCAGGGCGAAGTGGTCATCACCAACGTGGTCGAGGTGCCGGAGGGCGAGCCGATCGTGGCCGACCGCAGGCTCCCGCCCGGGGTGCTCAAGCTGCTGCAAGACGGGGTGGCCTACGCCAAAGACCGCGGCATCGAGGCGCGACCGTTGATCAAGATCGGCCGCCGCATCAGTCACGCGCTCATCCAGACCGCGCGCGAGGAGGAGTGCAATTTCCTGGTCATCGGCCAGCCGTACCGGCAGTCGTTCTTCGAGCGCATCGTCTCATCGGTGGTGGAACGGGTGCTGGAGGACGCTCCCTGCCAGGTGGCCGTGGTCTACGGCACCATCGATCGCGAGGCGGTCACCAGCATCACCCTGCCGGTGACGTCGGGGCCGAACTCGCTCTTGGCGGCCAAGCTGGCCACCGGCTTCGGCGAGTGGTTCGGTGCGGAAATCCGGGCATTGACGGTGATCGACCGCGATTTGACCGAGGAGGAGGCGATCCGCTTGGCGATCGATGCGCAGGGCACGCTCGACGAGGCGGCGGTCGGGGACGGGGCCAAGCTCGAGGTGCTGAGGCGGCGTTGGCTGGGACGAGGGCTCCTCCGGGCGATCAAGGGAAATGAGTTGGTGCTGATCGGCGCGCCGACCACGGGCCCGGTGGTGCCCCTGATCGGCGATACCATCCCAGCGCTTCTCGCGCGCAGGAACCGCAATCCGGTGATCGTCGTCCGGGCGGTGCCCGAGCACCGGGTCCATCGCTTCGAGCGCGTCTTCTTTGCGAGGAAGTAGTCCCATGCAAAACCTGCCCACCTCCCAATCCATGTCCCAGGGACCGCTGGCGCAGTTTCGCGACCGGCTGACCGATTACCTGCCGACCTTCGCCGGCGGGCTGGTGGTGCTGTTGCTCGGCGTGGCGGTGGGCTGGGTGGCCAAGCGGGCCGTGGTCCGGGCACTCATCTGGCTCCGGCTCGACCGCCTGGGCGGCCGCCACGCCTGGCGCGCAGCATTCAGCAAGGGAGACGTGCGCTCGGCCCTCTACAACGTCATCGGCTCCATCGCGATGGCGCTCATCATCATGGTGTTCCTCATCAACGCGCTCCAGATCTGGGGCCTCGGCGCCCTAGCGCAGATGATCGAGCGGATCCTGTTCTACATCCCGAACCTCGGGGTGGTGGCCATCATCGTCGGGGCCGGGCTGCTCCTGGCCAACACCCTGGCGGCCAAGATCGAGGACGCCCTCGAGGAAGAAGACGTCGCCAAGCCCCGCCTCCTGGCCAAGATCTTCAAGGGGGCGCTCCTGGCCGTGGTCGGCGCCTTGGCCATGTGGCAGCTGGGCTTCGCCCGCCAGATCGTGCTGGCGGCGTTCCTCATCGGGTTCGGCGCCATCGGCATTGCGTTCGCGGTGGGTGTGGGCCTGGGCTCGGCCAAGGCGATCCAGAAGCTCTGGGAAGGGATGATCGATAAGACGAAGGAGTCGTGAGTCGTCAGTCGTCAGTCGTAGGTCGTCACCGCTTCCTCCTTCGCTACTCCCAGCGGATCTCCCCCGGCTCCACCTCCACCGGCTCCCGCCCCGAGCGAAACAGCCGAGCCGGATGGGGGCCCACCAGCCGGACAATATCGTCCTCTACGTGAAGCCCGGTGCCCTCGCGGAGACCGATGACCGTGACGCCCGGGTTGACCGCGATGAACTCCTCGAGCCGCATGCTCCGGGTCTCACCGCCGTGGCTGGGAATCGCGGCGTCGGTAAAGTGGGCATTGATCTGAAAGGGCACGAGACCCAGGGCCTCGAGGCCCTTCGGCTCGACGATGGGCATGTCGTTGGTGGTCCGGATGGTGGGACAGGCCAGGTTAGATCCGGCGCTCCACCCGATGTACGGGCAACCGGAACGGACCCGCTCGCGGATCGGCTCGAGCAGGTGCTCCCGGTAGATCCTGTCCAGGAGATGAAAGGTGTTGCCGCCGCCCACGGCGATGGCCCGGGCCCGCTCGACCGCCAGGCGCTGGTCTGGCTCGCGATGGATCCCCCGCACCCCATACCCCAAGACACCCAATCGCTCGGCTACCTTCTCGGTATAGTCATCGAACGAGAAGGTGACCGCGGCGTAGGGCACGAACAGCACCTCGTCGACCTCCCGGCCCAGAAACGCGCGCAGTATCTCCTCGGCGTGGCCGAGAAAGGTGCCGCCGTGATTGGTCGAATTGCTCAAGAGGAGATGGCGCATGGATTTGAGTCGTGAGTCATGAGTCGTCGGTCGTCGGTCGCGAGTCTAGATAACCGCCGCATACACCAGAAACGCTCCGAAGGCCAGCGACACCACCCCGGCAGGTCTGAATAGCCTCTCCATCTTCTTGAGCGACCAGATGCCAAAGCGGCGATGGATCGAGGGCGGGGTGAGCATGAGGCCGATCCCGACCGCGACCAGGACATAGCCGAAGACCTTGAAGAAGGTGGGAAATGCCGACTCCCCGGCAAAAACAATAAACGGCAGGCCGAAGCCTACGGCGATGGCGATCTCGATGGGATGCATATAGCGGAACTCGCAATACCGGGTCGCGAGCTCGACCCAGCGATCGGGCTTCACGATCATGAAGAGGCTCACAGCGATGATCAGGAGGCCGTAGACGAGGATGGCGTACATGGTCGGTCCCGGTAATTGTTAGTCGCAGGTCGTAGGTCGTCAGTCCTCGGTCATCAGCCGGCCGTAAGCCATCGGCTCGCCGAAACCCAACGCGTTCCCACTCGGGTCCACCACCCGGAAGTCCCGCATCCCGAACGGCCGGTCGGCCAGCGGCATGGTGATCTCGGCGCCGCGCTCCACGCAGGCGCGGTAGTACGCATCGACCCCGCGCACATGGACGTACACCACCGAAGCAGTCTCCGGGGCGAAACGGCCGTCGGCCACCAACTGGATCTCGAGCCCGTCACGTTCGACGCCTGCCCGGACCGCTGGGCCGGACCCATCGCCCCACTGCCAGGACACGCTGAACCCCAGACGATCCCGGTAATAGGCCAGGGCACCCTCCAGGTCGCTGACGGCCAGCACCGGGTGGATGCTGGTGAACCGGATCGGAGTCGATTTCGCTTGCTCTGCCATTGTGGTCCCTTCGGCTACAACAGACTCACCGGATCCCGATCGATCACCACCCGCACCTCGCCCCTTCCCTGTAACCGGTCGGCCGCGTACCTAACCACCCGA
>JBFGLJ010000188.1:0-4799 GCA_041576235.1 Gemmatimonadales bacterium
CCGCCGCTCAGCACGCCCTGTGCGATCGCAACCCAGATCACGCCGACCAGGGACAGATGAGCGGCCAGAGAGAGCAGGAACCCCGCCAACGAATCTCGGTTCTGTGGCAGGGTGATGCGAAACTGAGGGCGGGTCTTGGTATGCATCTGTCTCAAACAAAACCGGGCGCCGGGGCCGCTACAAGCGCGGCGCCGGCACCCGGTTCGTTTCAGTCTATCCTGCTCGGCCTAGGGGCCCCGCCGCCGGGGAGTGGCTCCCCGACGGAAGACGCTCCAGCGGTCGGGGGGGCGCACATGCCCGGATCGGCCAGGGTCGCCGCCGGCTACTGCTCTCCCTGGGTGAAGGAGGCTTCGGCGGGCGTGAACCCGATGACTTGCACGCCGGCTCCCCGTGCGATGTCCATGGCTTCGATGACTTCTTGGTAGCGCCGGCTGTGGCCGGCCTTCACGAACATGAGCTTGGCGGGTCGGCTATCGAAGATGGCATGGATCTGCGTGTCCAGTTGGCTCTTGGGCACGGGTTGGGAGTTGATCGCATAGGTCCCGTCGTCCCGGACCTCCAGCACGATCTGGTTGGACGGACCCGCCTCCTGGGTCGTTTGCGGCGGCGGGATTTGCACGTCGAGCGCCATCCGGCTCAGCGGCTGCGAGATCATGAAGATGATGAGCAACACGAGCAGGATGTCGATCATGGGAACCACGTTCGGTTCGGCCGACATGCCGCGGCCGGAGCTGGTCGAGAATCCCATGGGCTATTCCTCCTCGCCGCCGAAGATGGCCCCGGTCTGCTCTGGCTCCGTGATGGCCGCCATGACCCGGATGCCGCTCCGACGCGCGATTTCGACCGCCTCCTCGATCTTGGCGAACCGGAGGTTATGGTCGGCCTTGAAGTAGAGGATCTTGTCCTCTTCACGCGCGGCGTAGATGCTCCGGAGGATGTCTTCCAGGCCGCCTTCCTGGACCGGACGGCCGTCCAGGAAGTACTTCCCGTTCACGTCGATCCCGAGAATGACCTCGTTATCGCCCTCGGGCCGGGGATCCAGATTCGCGCCCCTGGGCATCGTGGCCGAGAAGCCGGCGGCGATCAACGGCGTCACGATCATGAAGATGATCAGCAGCACCAGCATGATGTCGATCATCGGCACCACGTTGGGTTCCGATTTGACGGACGTCCTTCCGGATTCACTGGTTGATATGGCCACTGCCGCTCACCGCCTTCTGGGCTTGGAATTCCTTGGTGAAGATCGACCGGCCGAACTCGCTGCCGACGCTCTTGATGAGGTAGTCGATCAGCTCCTTGGACGTGTAGGTCATTTCGACCGTCAGGTATTCGATCTTGGTGGTGAAGTAGTTGTAGAACCACACCGCCGGGATCGCGACCGCGAGGCCGAGTGCCGTGGCCAAGAGCGCCTCGGCGATACCGGCCGACACAGCCGCCAACCCGCCGCTCGCGCCCGACGTGGCCATGCCCGTGAAGGAGTTCACGATGCCCATGGTGGTGCCGAGCAGACCGACGAACGGCGCGGTCGATCCGACCGTGGCCAGAAAGCCGATGCCGCGCTTGAACTCGGAGAGCACGATCATCATCTGCCGCTCGACGGCCCGCTCCGCGGAGTTGATGTCGGCTGAGGTGATCGTCGCCCGGTCACGCAACAATGGCTTGACCTCGGACAGGGCGCCACCCAGGACCTTGGCCACGTGGCTCTTCTTGTTCTTCTCCGCCAAGGCGATGGCCTGGTCGAGCTGTTCCTCTTGAATGGCGCGGGAGAACTGCGGCGCGAATTTCCGGGTCGCGCTCTCGCTGCGCTTGAAGTAGATGTACTTCTGAATGGCGACCATCAGCGACCAGAGCGACATGATGATCAGCACAATGAGAATCCCACGCGCGAACCAGCCGGCAGCGTGCCAAAGTTCGAGAATATCTACACCCATGCGATCGGTCTCCTCAATGTGGGATAGCGGCCGCCGGCGGCGCGCCGGCAGCCAACGAAAGAACGTCAGCGATTCGCGTCGAAGGACACGCCCTGGACGACGAGGACCCGCACCGGCTTCCCTCTGACCCTGCCGGGCTTGAAGACGGTCTTGAGCACGGCCTCCTTGGCCGGCGCCTCGAACGCCTTGTTGGTGGACTCCTTCAACTTGAAGGAATTCGCTTCGGCATGCCCCGTCGTGTCGATGATGAACTCGAAGACCACCCGACCACTGATGCCAGCGCTCTGAAGCACAGGCGGGTAGCGAGGCGTGGCCCCTGAAATCACCCGTGGCGGATCGTCGAGGTTTGCCTCGAGGAACACCTCGCCACTGATGGGGACATCGCCCGTGCCACCGACCACCCCGGCGGCGATGCCGCCTTCGACGCCCTTCCCGGTGAAGTCATCGGGATTGAACCGCTCGGCCACGTTGATCGGTGGGATCTCCGTCGGAATGGCCTCAGGCGCTACGACGGTCTGGAAGCCTCTCGGCGGCGGATTGGCGCTGACGATGGCCTCCGGGGGCGGAGCCTCGGGGGGCGGCGGCGGCGCCTTGGGGGGAGCCAAGAACACCAGGGTCGTGTCTTCCACGATATCCCGAATCGTTTCGGCTGCGCCCCGTGTCACCTGGACCATTCCGTAGATCAAGGCAACATGCACCACCATGGACAGGATGCCTTGCCCGAGGCTGCGCTGCTTCTTCCGATCCGAGGCAATGAGTTCATTGAACACGCGAGCACCTCCACAAGAGTGTTCGACGACCCCGGCAACCTAACATTGAGACGATTGCTTCACACTGGCCCGAACATTACAAATCGATGACAGCCGTATGACGGCTTGGCGACATGCCCTCATCCTGCGTCCTGCGGCTACCCAAGCGTGGAAGGTGCCCAATATACCCCTCATCCCACGGGGCACCAGGGGGCGATGGGTGAGCGGCAGGAACGAGGGCGACGAGGGCCGTCAGCCGTCAGGCGCCGCCGGTTTCGGCCGGTTCAGCCTCGGGACGCGGCAGGGTCACGGTAAAGGTCGTCCCCCGTCCCGGCCGGCTCTGGACGGTGATGCTCCCGCCGTGCGCTTCCGCGATCCACTTGGTGATCGCGAGTCCCAATCCGACCCCGGGACGCGCACCCGTCCTCGATCGCGCCACATCCGCACGCCAGAACCGGTCGAAGATGTGGTCGAGGTCCCCCGCGGCGATGCCAATGCCGGTGTCCTCGACCACGAGACGGACCTCCGACCCGGCATAGCTCAGCTCGATGCCCACACGCCCTCCCTCCGGCGTGTACTTGATGGCGTTGGTGACGAGGTTGAGCAGCATTTGACGGATACGTCCTCGGTCGAGCGGCAGCCGCACCGGGGTCTCGGGCATCTGGGTCGCCACTTCGACGCCAGCCCCCTCGCCGAGGATCCCACCGGTCTCCGACACGTCGGCCACGACGTCGCGCAGGTCGCATGGCTCCAGAGCCAACGGAGCCCTTCCCTCATCGACCCGGGCAAGCGTGAGCAGGTTGTCCATCATCTCGGTCATCCGGTTGAGCTGTTCGAGGGTCTGGTCGAGCGTCTCGAGGCTCTCGCCCGAGGTGCCGGGGTGAGTCAGCGTCCGCTCGACTCCGGCGCGCACCACCATGAGTGGGGTCTTGAGCTCATGGCTGGCATCGGCCGTGAAGCGCCGCAGACTCTGAAAGCTCCGCTCCAGACGGGCAATCATGCGGTTCACCGTGATTGCGAGGCGGGACAGTTCATCGCCGGTCATGGGGACCGCGAGCCGGCGGTGCAAGCTGGTGCCATCGGTGATGGCCTCGACTTCCCGCACCATGCGGTCGAGCGGTCGGAGTCTGGTTCCCGCGAGCCAGTAGCCCAGCCCCAACGCGCCCAGGAGGATGATGGGCGCCACCAGAAACATGGAGCGAAGCAGCGCTCGGGGACCGAAGGTGACCTCCGCAAAAGGGAGGGCCACCACGATTCCACCCACATGCGGCCCTGCGGCGGTGACGGGCCGGACCAGGTAGCGGATTGGCCCATGGCCTTCTCCTCCTCCCAGGGTGCCGTACCGGGACGCCGGTGGGATGGTTCTGCCCTCGGCGAGCAGCTGGTCGAGCAGCGTGAAGCTCAGCTGTCTGGTGGTATCGGACGTGTAGAGCTGCTGGCCGCCGGGGTCCACCACGACCAGATAGCCGCGGAGACCGTCGAGTGGGGCCGCAACGGCCGGCTCGAGAGTGCGGGTCGGACGGAGCCCAGCCCTCGGATCGAGCCCCGGTTCCAGTCCTGGACGGGCCGCTTCATAGGTGATCTGGCCCAGGACCTCATAGGAGCGTGCCAAGTAGTTGGCGACAAACTCCCCTTCGACCGTGACCCGCTGGTCGATCTCCGCCAGGACCGAACTCCGTCTTTCGACGTACAGGGCGGCGCCGAATGCCAGCACGGTCGCGCCGAGCGCGACCGTGTACCAGAGTGTCAAGCGGCGGCGAATGGTCGCCATGTCATTCCTTCACGACGTACCCGACGCCTCGGACCGTGTGGATGAGCTTCGCGGTTCGGCCGGCGTCCACCTTCTTGCGGAGTCGATTGATGACGACATCCACCACGTTCGTTCCCGGATCGAAGTGGTAGTCCCACGCGTACTCGGTGATGAGTGTCCGCGACATCACCCGGTCGGCGTGGCGCATCAGATACTCGAGCACGGAGTACTCTTTCGGCGTCACGTCGATGGCCTCACCCCCGCGGCGGACTTCGCGGGTTCCGGTGTCGAGCTCCAAGTCGCCCACCCGCAACACCGGCGGCTGCAACTGCTGCGGCCGCCGCCCTAAGGCCTCGACCCGGGCCAGGA
>JBFGLJ010000189.1:0-4781 GCA_041576235.1 Gemmatimonadales bacterium
CACCCGGCGTTCCAATCCCAGCCTATCGTATTATTTTGGAACGAGTTAGCAGCGGGTCCCCGGCCCCCCTGTCCCTCCAACGCTCCGGCGGCCATTATTTGAGCGGAGGGCGCACGGCGGCGACCGTGGGAGCCCCCTCCCCCACCCGCCCGTTCTTCCACCCCCTAGGAACCACCGATGATACGGGAGATGCGCGAAAAACTGGGTCGCGAGATCGCGGAGCTCAAGTACGAACTCACGGTCACCCTGCCGAAGGCCATTGCGCACGCGGTGGCGATGGGCGACTTGCGGGAGAACGCCGAATACAAGGCGGCGCTCGAGCGTCAGCAGTTCGTGCAGGCACGCCTCGGCCAGTTGAACCGTCGCATGAGCGTGGTCAGCCAACTCCAATCGAGCGGGGCCCCTCGGGACCGGGCCGGCTTGGGGTCCACCGTAACCGTGGTCGACATGGAGACGAAGGAGGAGGACACCTACACTCTGGTGCTGGCTGAGCTGATGGATGTCGACGCCGGGCACGTGTCCCTCGCCTCGCCACTTGGAAAGGCGCTCCGCGACCGCAAGGCCGGGGAGGAAGTGCTCTTGGAATTGCCCCAGCGTGTTCGGCAACTCCGCATTACAAAGGTGGTGACGGTGCACGAGGATCCTGATCATGAATGACCAGCCGGAGTTACCGAAGAAACAACTCCTCGTTGTCGGAGACCGGGTGTTGATCACCGCGGAGGAAGGCGATGATCGTTCTCGGGTCGGGCTCTACCTTCCACCGACAGCTGTCGAATCCCAGCAAGTCCAAAGCGGGCTGATCGTAGCCACCGGGCCAGGCGATCCCATCCCGGACCCGACGGCATTCGAGGAAGAGCCGTGGAAGGTGCAGAAGAAGGAGGGCCGCACCCGCCCGTTGCAGGGCAAGGTGGGCGACCATGCCATCTTCTTCCGGAAGGCCGCCGTGGAGATCACGTTCGACGGAACTAGGTACCTGGTGGTGCCGCATGCGGCGATTCTCGTGTTGGTCCGTGAGGAACTGCCGATCTAACCGCTAGCCGGGATGTGTCCATGACCCGTGCCCCCTTGACCGACAACGCCCGCCTGTTTCGCCGCCAGATGTGGCTGGTGACGATCGTCGGACTTCTTGCCCTGCTGGTGGCCGTGGCGGGTGTCCGGGGGAGCGTGCCCGTCGGACTGGGGATCGTCGGCGGGGTGCTCTTTGGGATCTCCATCATCTCTGCCGGTGTTCTCGGGCTCAAGATGCACCGCCAAGCCCTGGAGGACCGCGAACTGGCGGCCCGGCGATCGATGATCGTCATGATGGCAGAGACGCTCGGCGCGCAAGACGACGACGCCCTGCGCAAGATCCGAGACAAGGGAGGGCTGGCTGGCGAAGCGGCGGAATTGATCCTCAAGAATCGCCACAAGAAGGCCAACGAGCAGGTTCGGTAGTGTGCCACTTCGTCTATGTCGCAACCCCGCTCACGGTCAGCGAGGTGAGGTCCATGCTGCCTGATGGGCTGCGCGCGGATACCCTCTCGACGAAAGAACAACGACCCCTGAAGCGGCGACATCTCGACGCCCACGTCGTGGTGCGGTTGCTTCACGGCGGCTGCTCCTGCGACCTCGTGGCCAAGCGCGATCCCGATCGCCGTAGCGACGAAGCCACGCATCGCGTCCGCTACCGGAAGGCAGGACACTCCCGCGACCAGATCATCACTGCCCTCGACCGCCACCGCCGGGCGCTCGAGGAGCGCCCCCGGCCACCTGGGTACTGGATCAAAGGCTTCGCCGAGTTCGTCATCGAACACGCGCGAAACGCCGGACCCACTCTCTATTACCGCCACTTTGCCCTGGCGCCATCGACCGAGCAACCGCTCCCGGACGGTCCCCCCACCCACATGAGCGCTGCCCACGTTCGGACCCACCCCGATGAGTGGCTGCCCGAGGGCACCTTCGTCATGGTCGAGCGATGATGCTGAGGACGCGCCGAGCTCTGAGCCGGGCATTGCGACGGCGTTGCCCCGCCTGCGGCGGGCGGCCGATCTTCGTGGGCTGGAAGACCCTCTGCCCCAACTGCCCCGTCTGCGGGCTGGACCTCAGCCGCGGGCGCGATGGGTACTGGCTCGGCGCCTACATCACGACGCTCATCATGGCCGTCACCCTCTTCCACGCCAATGTCTGGGTGCTGGTGCTCTGGAGCGCCCCCCCGCCACCCTGGAATCTGATCCTGGCCTGGGGCCCCCTGCTCGCTCTCGCGGTGCCGCTCGGGCTGTACCCGGTCGTGAAGAACGTGTACCTCGCCTGCGACATCCTGCTCCGCCCACCGACCGAAGCCGACTTCCCGGCCCCCCGAGAGCCGTCTCCCACCGCGTCCAAGGCCAAACAGGTCTCCCACTCACCCTAGCGCCAAGGTCTTGACCGAGATTTTATTCGGGATATATTCGGTTTAACAACCGAATATATCCCGAAGATCGAGGTGTCCATTGCTGTCCTCCCCGGATCGGCGCCGTCTCCGGCCAGGTGGCGTCTTCGCCCCTCGCCCCCGCCCCCGCGCGGCCAGTGTTTCCCCTGTCGCCCCATCCGACCGGAATCCGCTCACGTATGACCTGATCCGGGTCTGCCCCGAGTGCGCCGGGCCCGTCGTTCGGAACTCGGGATGCATCACCTGCCTCCAGTGCGGGTGGGGGAGGTGCGGCTGATGGAAACGGCGGTCAGGCGGCAGGGCGGGAAGGAGAAACGGCAGCCCGTCCAGCTCCCGCTCATCCCGGAGTGGACCCCAGCCGAGACCGTGCCCTGGGTCACGCTCGACGAGCGTCAGCGGGGAACCACGTTCGTGGCCGTGCCGATACGCTCCGCGCTCAATTCCCCTGCGGCAACCGGAATGGGGTTTTGGTCGCTCAACCCGTATGTCGGGTGTGAGTTTGGTTGCACCTATTGCTATGCGCGCGAGACGCATCGGTTTCTGGTCGAGCGGGCGCACGGCGAGGGACATCTCGACGACCCGACCTTTCTGGCCTTCCGTGGCCGGGAGGCGTTTGAACGGCGCATCCTGGTCAAGCAGGACCTTTCCGACGTGCTGGCCCGAACATTGGCGCCGGCCAAGATGGCTGGGCAACCCTTGGTCATCGGCACCGCCACCGACCCCTACCAGCCGGCCGAGCGACGATTCCGGATCACGCAGCGGGTGCTCGAGGTGTTGCTCCGCTATCGTGGCTTATCGATTGGGGTGATTACCAAGTCGACGCTCGTGACCCGCGATCTCGACCTGCTCAAGCAGCTGAGCGCCCGTCACGACGTCAGCGTCAACCTGTCCCTCGCAACGCTCGATGCCCGTCTGGCCCGCACGCTCGAGCTCCGCTCCCCTGTGCCAAAGGCACGCCTTCGCGCCCTGGCGACGTTGGTCGACGGCGGCATCAACGCGGGACTCCTCATCGCTCCCATTCTCCCCGGCATCACGGACGACTGGGCCGGCCTGGCCGCCTTGATGGACGCGGCGAAGAAAGCCGGTGCTCGGTATGTGG
This sequence comes from Gemmatimonadales bacterium, assembly GCA_041576235.1. Taxonomy (GTDB): domain Bacteria; phylum Gemmatimonadota; class Gemmatimonadetes; order Gemmatimonadales; family GWC2-71-9; genus JABDII01. Next base: position 3,507 of record JBFGLJ010000189.1, read on the forward strand.
CGGGGTCGGCGCTCCGACTCAATGCTGCAACCCGGCACCGCTTTCTTCCGTTCCTCGCCCAGGAGTTCCCCGAGCTGGTCGAGCGGTACCATCGGTGTTACGGCATGCATACGTCCGCGAACCGATGCTATACTGACGCGCTAGCACGTCGGATACGCGTGCTGCAGCAAATGTACCAGTTCCCCGTTGCTCCGCGGGGGCGGGGGCGGGGGCGGCCACAACCAGACCGTGTCGAACATGCCCAGTCGATCGAGTGCCAGAAGTCGCTGCTCTAGATCCATCGTCTTCATCGACCCGCCCGCGTTTTGTACCACCGTGGAGGGCCTGGTGGCACCCACGCTCCGGGGACGGCCGATTGCCGTGGCTCCCGCCGGCGCCGATCGCGCGACCCTGTTGGCCCTCTCAGCTGAAGCGCGCGCGGCAGGGCTGGCTCGGGGCACGCCGGTGCACCGCGCGCGCAAGATGTGCCCGGACTTGGTCTTGTTGCCTCCGAATCCCGCCCTGTATGCCCGGATGTCGCGGGCACTCACTCGAATCCTCAGAACCTATGCCCCCATCATCGAACCCCATGGCTACGGCCATGCCTTCCTGGACCTGACCGGCACGGGGCAGCTCTTCGGCCCCTCCATCGATGTCGCCCGACAGATCCGGCGGGAAGCCGAGCAGCGCCTGGGGCTTCCTCTGTCGATTGGAGTTGCGACCAATAAATTGGTGAGCCAAACCGCGACCGCCGTGCTCAAGGAATCGGCGGAACGGCGCCACTCCATTCCGTTGCTCGACATTCCACGTGGCGGCGAGGCCGGGTTTCTTGCCCCGCATCCGGTAGACCTGTTGCCCGATGTCCCCTCCACAGTCCGAATCCGTCTCGACGAGTACCAACTCGAATTGATCGGTGATGTGGCGGCGGTACAGGAGCGCCACCTGTGGCAGGTATTCGGGAGACACGGCAGTCTGTTGTCGGCCAGGGCGCGCGGCATTGATCAGCGGCCGGTGCTTCCTCCGGAGATTCGCCGTGAATTCCGAGCCGCGCATACCTTGGCTACCGACACCAATGACCTCGTGGTGCTACACACGCTTCTCCGCCGGTTGAGCGAACGGATCGGCCGGCATCTTCGGCGGCGGGGCCTGGCCGCCCGGCGGCTCAGGGTCGAGCTGAGCTACGCCGATCACACGACCGCAGCCGCGCACGTGCCGTTGGGCAACAGAACGCTGGACATCGAACTCTGGGATGCCGCCCGCCGCGCCTTCACCCAGGCCAACACCAAGCGCATCGCC
>JBFGLJ010000190.1:0-4727 GCA_041576235.1 Gemmatimonadales bacterium
ACCCCACCACCCAGAAGCTCCACCCACGACCCCTCGTGCACCCGCTCGAGGCAGGCTTCGGCAGGGTTCTTGGGATCGTAGAACACGTCCGGGGTCGAGCCAACGGGGTACTTGCCCACTCGCGCCTGGGCCCGCGATCGGCTCGCCCGCACTTCACCGCCGATCACGATGGCACTGCTCTCATACGATTGGCCGGCCACGTGGTAGCGGTAGCGGATCCGTGCTTCGTAGGTCGTCGACCGGCCGCGTCGGTGCCGTTTCACCTCGGACCCGAGAATTTCTCCCGGTACTGCATGCCAGAGCCGGGCGGCCCGCACGCGCTCCCGGGTGCGGTGGTGGTGGCGAATCCACCAAATGCCCAGGAACAAGAGTCCCGCGCCAAAGGCTTTCGGGAGCAACTCGTCCATCGGCTCACACCGCCGCGTGGAGTTCTTGGTAGCGGGCCTTGCCCTGCGCCACCGCCACCCGGGTGCCTACCTCGTGCGCCTGCATGATCGCCCGGGACAGCGACGCTCCCGTCACCTCGAAGGGTTCGTTGTGGGCGATGGGATGCCCGGCGGAGACGGCCATGGCCTGATCGATGGCGGTCCGGTCCTTGGTGGCATCGAGTCCCAACTGGCCCAAGTGCACCGGCAGACCGACCCGGGTAAAGAACTCGGCGACCCGCTTCGCCTCGTCGAGATTGTCTTCGATAGCCAGCTGCGCCAGCACCCCAATCGCCACCATTTCGCCATGGAGGTACTGCTCGTGGACCGAAGGGATGGTCGTGAGGCCGGCGGTCGCCACCGCGTGGGCAACGGCGAGCCCACCGCTCTCGAACCCCACCCCGCTTTGCAGGGTGTTTGCCTCGACCACCCGCTCGAGCGCCTCGGTTACCATGTTGTTGTCCACGGCGTCGGCCGCGGCGAGCCCGTGCTCGAACACGGTCTTGGCGCAGAGTTCCGCAATCGTAGCGGCTGTCAGGGTGATCCGGGTACCCAGAATGGTCCGGGCCTTGGGGTTGGCAAAGCAGGTCCTGGCCTCATACCACGTTGAGATGGCGTCTCCCATGCCGGCTACCAGGTAGCGAAGCGGAGCCTCGGCTATGACCCTCGTGTCCACCACGACCAGTGCGGGGTTCTCCCTGAAGAACTCGACGTCCTTGAACACACCCGCCTCGGTATAGATCACCGACACCGCGGAGCAGGGCGCGTCGGTCGAGGCGATGGTGGGACAGCTGACCATCGGCACGCCGAGCCGCCGAGCGATGCTCTTGCCGGCGTCGAGACACTTCCCGCCGCCAACCGCGATCAGGCTGTCGATTCCGGCGGCTTTGGTCCGGAGCGCCCGGGCGGCCCGTTCAATCTCCTCGGTCGAGCATTCGCCGCCGAACGTCTCGATCTGCGGGGTGAGACCCGCCGCCGCGATGGCAGCCCCGATCCGGTCGCCGTGGCGCCGCCGGCCGCCTGCAGACATCAGCACCGTCGGTCGAGTGCTGGGCAGCAGCGACAGATACCTCCCCAAGTGATCCAGGACGTCCTCACCCTGCACGTAGCGGGCAGGCGAAATAAAGACCCGAGGCACGCTGGGCGGATCGCTGTCCTCAGTTGCGTAGATGGGCTGTGGGAGAAACGGCGCTGCGGGCCGGGATGCCATGCGACCTCCGGGAGCGTGCGCGGTCGGTGGGTGGGCCCCACCCTTCTAGAATACTGTCAGGCAAGACGAATGCTAGACGACGTGGTCTATGACCTCTTCTGGTTCCCGACTCCCCACTCCCCACTCCCTCTCCCTCAACTTCTCGAGCACCGTCGAGGGCAGCGGATAATGGAAAGGACTGCTGGCAAACGCGTCCTGGCCGTCGCTCTCCACCCGGAGTTCTCCGAACCCGCCCCGGACCCGCTCGACGTGGGCACCGGGGAGGGCTCTGGTGAGCTGTGCCGCCACCCGGGCGGCGATGGCGGTCTTACCTGGTCAGATGGGGCAGTGATGGACGGTGATTCTGGTCATATCCCTTCCCTGGCTCAGGCGTCCCACTCATCGAAGATGGAGCCGTCGATTTCGTACTCCACCCGCTGGACGCCTAGGAACTGGATCAGGGTCCGTTCGATGGGGCTCTTGATCGCGGCCTGGGCGCAGGCGGCATTGTTGAGGTATTCGAGCGCTGGGCCGTCGAAGGACACGATCGCCGAGCCGTCTTCGATGCGGACCCCGCGGAAATAGTCGATGAGCGGGAGGGTTCCCGGCTGGTGGAGCGACGGGGACGGGTGCGCATCGCGCAGCACTTCACGGATGGCCGCCGTGGGCCGGTCCTGGCTGGCGGCAACCTGGCGCACTTCCATCAAGACGGCGCTGCAGTCGCCGTCCACGATGCCCTGCTCATTGGAAACAAAGATGATCTGGTCGACCATCTTGGCATCCCCGCCGCAGCCAACCAGGCACGCCACGACTATGACGTCAGACAACATTCGTGTTGGCATCCCGCTCCTGTTGCTCTGCTTGCCGACTCGCCGCTCCCCGCTCCCTATTCCCACGTGTCTGGTCGGACTCCTCAGGGCATCAGCCGCCTGAGGGTCGCCTCGGCCAGGGTCACCGCTCGATCCCTGGTCTCGGCGATGACCTGGAGGAACAGGTCGTTCTCGAGCAACACGTGCACCTCGGACTGTTGCTCGGTCTGATTGTTCACGACGAAGGCCTTATCGCCTAGCCCGGAAAGCGCTTCCGAACTGACCTCCTGTCCCAAGCCGCGAGAGGTCTCGAGAATCGATTCGGCGGTCTGGAACAAGCCCGGTGGCTGCACCCAAATCGCGACGAACTCGTAGCTCGCGCCGCCCCGCGGCCGCAGGCCGTATTCGCAGCCTTTGACTGGAGCGAAGTCCTGCTCCCGGCCTGCCTGGGCCACCGGACTGCCAAGGGTCTGGGAGACAAACTCGGTTGGCATGAGCTCGCAGATGTTGAGGCTCGCCAGATCCAGACTGCTCGACTGCGCGGGCGCGGCGGCCGGTGGTGCCGCTCCCTCCCGCTCGCGACTCGCGTCCGATCCTCCTCCGCAGGCCGCAATCACAACTCCCGACAAGATCATCACCGCTAATGCTCGGCTGTGCATAGGTCCTCCCTCGGGTCGCCTCATTCCTGTCCCTGCCAAATCGTATCTCCAGCCGGCGGGCGAGACAAGCACGTGCCCGCCCAGGATGATCGCGGCTGCGGACGATGCAGCGCACCCGCGGGGGGAGTCGCCGCGTGTTGCCGTCTCTCTGGCGGCCCGCCAGTCAACGCGCTACGTTAGCGCGTTGCTTCGGACCCCCCTACGTGGAGGCTGGCATGCGTCGTGTGGCTCTGGCCGTATCTGCTCTGGCATTCGTGTGGTCCGCGGGTCTGGGAGCCCAAGAAGGGCCGCCCCAGCCCAAGAAGTGGACCGGGGTGACCTGGTACCAGGTGGGGCACGTCAAATTCAAGACGGGCAAGCGGGATGATGCCATGAGACTCATTCAGGACTATTTCGTCCCCGCCACCAATGCCGCTGGGACCCCACCGCCGGTGATGGCGCTCGAGCATCAGACCGGACCCTGGGACATGACCGTGATTTGGGTCATGCCGGAAGGGCCGGCCCAGATGACCTGGGAAGTGCATCCGAACCAAATCAAGTGGTTCGGCGCCATGGCCCAGGCCGTCGGCGGTCCCGAGAAGGCCCAAGAAATCCTGGCGCAATGGGAGGAGATGATCGCAAGCTCGACGTCGACGATCGCCTTTGAGCGGCAGATGTGAGCGAGGCTGACCGCCTACTCATCGAATCACCTTCACTCTCGAGGAAAGGAAGACCTCCATGTCACTAGCACGCAGCGCGGCAGCGCTCCTCCTTGGTCTGGGGCTCGCTGCCTGTTATGGAGAAGGAAGTCGTGAACAACAGGCCGGCGCCGATGCTGCTCCGGCCGCAACGGTGAGCCCTGTTCGGCAGGCGTATCCCAATCTCCCGGCCGACGTCGTGTTTGAAAACGACAAGGTGATCGCCCAGCGCGCCGCGGCTCAGCCCGGCGAATGGGCCGGCGAGCATGGCCATACCGGTAACCAGCTGGCCATTGCGCTCTCGGCCGGAGAGATGACCTACCGGGAAGGCGGCGAGGACACCAAGCGGACCTTTGCCCCGGGCGACGTCTTCTGGGTCGACGCCACGGCCGCCCACGACCATGCGATCACCGGCAACACGCCCATGGATTTCGTGTTGGTCTCGATGGCGCCAAAGCAGGGCATGGCCGAGAGCGCGGCGGCAGCGCAGAACTACCCCAACGCGCCGGCTGACGTGGTGTTCGAAAACGACCGGGTCATCGTCCAGAAACTGACCCCGCCCAAGGGCTGGGTCGGCGAGCACTCCCACACCGGTGGTCAACTCGTGGTGGTGCTCAAGGGCGGCGATCTTGTCTACCGCGAAGGCGGCGTCGAGACTCCGAGGACCTTCACCGCTGGCGAAGTCTTCATGGTCGAGCCCACCGCCGCGCATGACCATATGGCCACCAGTGCCCAGGGCGTCGAGAGCATCCTGATCACGATGAAGTAGGTGGGAGTTCGGTAGGGGTCGTGATGAAGGGGGTGCGGGGTGCAAGGAATCGGAGCGGGCGGGCGGGTATCGAGGGATCGCGGTTGGGAGCAGCCAGGTTCCTCGATCCGGTCGGCCGCTCCCCCTCCCCGAACGCCCGTCCCCCACGCTGCACCGTCAGGCCAGCTTCATCTTCCTGAGCAACCCCTCGAACCGTGGG
>JBFGLJ010000191.1:0-4653 GCA_041576235.1 Gemmatimonadales bacterium
CCTCCCCCCGCTGCTTAGACCCTCTGCCCAACTCCCTTCCATCTCCACCCCCAGGCCGTCTGCGATTCTATTGACCAAGGCGAAGTAGGCGAGTCGAGTCGAGTCCCTGGCAATCTTCCCTCCATCGCACGATTTTGAAAGTGATGCCGTGAGACATGGCGCAACCGAAGGAGGGAAGGCATGGGCTGGTTTTTTCCGGCGCTCGCCCTGGTGACGATCGTCATTGCGGCGGCGTGCGGCAGTTGGATGATGGCCCGGTTCCTTCGGGACGTTCCCGACCGCCGCGAGATCGACGGTCTCCGCGACGAGGTCGATGCCCTTCGCGCCGAAGTCGAGCAGAGCCGGCAGGAGCTGGCCGAGGCCCAGGAACGGCTCGATTTCACCGAGCGTCTCCTGACCAAGGGCTCGAGCCGGCCCCCCGAAGCCCCGACACCGACCTGACGCCCGCCAGCAAACCATGAATGTGCGCGTACGCACGGCACTTCTCGCCGCGGTTGTGATGTTGCTCGGTGCGGGGTGTGGGAACCGCCAGCCAGGCGCCCATGGCGACGCGGGAGTACGGCTGTCAAACCCGGTCGCCAAGGTCCCCTTCACGCTGACCGCTACGAACGGCGAGCCGTTCGATTTCATGCGCGAGACCGAAGGGCGCGTCACGCTCGTGTTCTTCGGCTACACCAATTGTCCCGATATCTGTCCCGTCCACATGGCGAATCTCGCGGCGGCGCTCGAGCACCTGCCGCTCGAGGTCTCGTCCGCCATTACGGTAGTCTTCGTGACAACCGACCCCGAGCGCGATACCCCCGACAGGCTGCGGGAGTGGCTCGACGCGTTCAGCTCCGACTTCATCGGCCTGACCGGCGCGCCCGATCAACTCGAGCGGATCCAGCGAGCCCTCCGACTGACGCCAGCGATCCGGGACGAGGAACAGGCCGGCGGCTATCTCGTGAGCCACGCCGCTCACATCATGGCGTTCACACCCGACGATTCAGCCCACGTGGTGTTTCCGTTCGGCACCCGCCAGTCCGACTGGGCACGGGAACTCCCGCGGCTGGTGGACCGATGAATCCGGCCCGGACGGTGTCGTGGCCCCTCTTTGCCGGGGTCGTAGTCGCGGCGGCCTTCGGCTGCCGCGATGCCCAGCCGGATGATGCTGCCCCATCGACCGGCGTGGTCCAGGTGGGCGATCTCGAGATCTTCGATGGCTATGTCATCGAACCGGCGCTCAATGAAATGGCCGCGGCCTACCTGTCCATTCGGAACTTCGGGTCCGTGCCCGACACCCTCATCGGCGCGGCAAGTCCGATCGCCGGCAGGGTCCTCCTCCATACGCAACTCATCGACGGCCCCCTCGGCCACATGCGTGGCATCGATCGTATTGTCATCGCGCCGGGAACAACCGTGACACTGGTTCCCGGTGGATACCATCTGATGATGACCGATCTCCGGACGTTGCTTGCCGCCGGCGATTCGGTCACGCTCGACCTCAGCTTTCGGCGGGCCGGAACCGTGGAGGTCAGGCTCCCGGTCGTGCCCCCGCTCGAGCTCGTGCGGGGTGCCCCACCCCCGGTTTCGGCAGGCCGCCACCCGTCGAGAGCCTCCCCCGCGTGAGCTGGTGGTGTGCGGCCAGCGACGCGGCATGGAACTGGTCCTGGCAGGCCTATCCGGGCGTGTGGCTCTTTGTTGGAGCGCTGGCCGCGGGATATACCTTCGTCCTCCGGCGATTCGGGCCGATCCACGCGCCGCTCCCAGAATTGGCGGTGCGTCCTCGTCACCCGGTCGTGTTTGGGATGGGGCTGCTGGCCCTCTGGGCGGCGACCGACTGGCCACTCGGCGCGTTGGGCGCCGGGTACCTCCTGAGCGCACACACGCTCCAATACTTGGCCTACACGCTCGTTGTCCCACCGCTCTTGCTGCTGGGCACACCGGAGTGGGTGTTTCTCGGTGTTGCCGAACGACCGACGGCTCGGCGCTTCCTTCGGGTTGTCGCCCGGCCGCTGCCAGCGTTGCTGATCGTCGATGGGGTCTTGCTGGTTTCGCACTGGCCTCCGCTCGTCAACGGGCTCCGGCCGTTGCAGTGGGGGTCGTTCATGATGGATGTGGCCTGGCTCGCCGCGGGCCTGGCAATGTGGTGGCCGGTGGTGGCGCCCCCGGCGCTGGGCCGGCTCGGCGAGCCCGGCAAGATGGGCTACCTCTTTCTCACCACGATCATTCCCACCATTCCGGCAGCCTTCTTCACCTTCGCCGACTTCCCCGTGTACTCTCTCTATGAGCTGGCCCCGCGGGTGCACGGCATTGCCGCCGGCACCGATCAACAGGCGGCGGGTCTCATGATGAAGGCGTTGGGCGATCCCATCGTCTGGCTCGCCATCGCGGTGGTGTTCTTCCGCTGGAGTCGGCGTGAAGCCGCGACCGATCGGGTGGACCGCGAGCAACACCGCCGACGGGCTCACGCGTCCTAACCTCTCTGGATGAACTTTCTCGCTCACCTCTACCTGGCGGACGATACACCCGGGTCTCTCATCGGGAGTCTGTTGCCCGACCTCGTTCGGGGTGCTGGGCGAACCCTCGATGGCCTGGACCCCGAAGTCGAGGCTGGGGCGCTGCGCCATCGGCGGATCGATGTCTTCACGGACCGCCATCCTGCCTTCCAGGCGAGCCGGGGGCGGATTCGGGGGCGTCACGGCATCTTCTCCGGGATACTGATCGACGTGTTCTACGATCATTTCCTGTCGGTGCGTTGGGCCGAGTACCACTCCGAGCCGTTACCGGCCTTCGTGGCCTACGTCTATCGGACGTTTGCCGATCACCCGACCCTCATGCCTCGGGCCATGCGGCCCATCGTGGAGCGGATGGTCGAGCAGGACTGGCTGTCGAGCTATGCGTCGGTCGACGGATTGGCGCTCACGCTTCGCCGCATGTCGCACCGGTTCGAAGTGCGATTCGAGCGGCGCATCGATCTGGCCACCGCGGTCGACTCGCTGAGAGACCAGTACACCGCCCTCGACCAGGATTTCGCGGTGTTCTTTCCACAAGCCATCGCTCACGTGCGCCTTCCGGAGGGGCCCTCGCAATAGCTCACCGGGGAGTCTTGCAGAGTACCGTCGGTCTGGACGCCCATGCGCCGTGACCCCCCCAAAAAGCGCCGGTGACACTGTTCTCCGGCCCTATCGGATCCAGCCAGGTTGGCACATGTCGTGCAGATTATCTCAGCGCGCAACATACGGACGGAGCGGTGCATGAGCGGCGACGACCAGTCCATTCAGTACATCTACCATCCAGGGGACCCCGACCCTGGGGACCCCGAACGCGATGAACCATCGACCGGCCTGCGCGCGGGTGCCGTGGCGCTGGGCGACTTCATGGAGAACCTGGGCGGCATCATCGATCCGACCCGCAAGCGCCCGAAGATCACGTGGGCCAAGGTGTTTATTCCTCGGGGCTATCTCTCCGTGGTTCGTATCTTCTCGATCGTTGTGTGGGAAGAGAAGCGCCCAGACCGTCCGGTCTCCAAGCTCGGCCGCCGGATTCGTCTGGGTCTGTCACAGGCCATCTATGCCGGGGCCTTGCTCGCAATCGGGTTCCTCGGTGTCACCCTCGTGCCGGGCCGCAGCGATCCGCTTCCGCGCGACTTGGTCGGGGTCTGGCAGACCACTGCGCCAGACTACGCCGACCGCACCTTCGAAATCGCGGAGGATGCCCTGGTCTTCCGGACCGGGCCGCGCCCCAGCGACTACGAGGTGCATCTCATCAGCGAGGTGCGCTCCTCCTCTCTCGACGACGATGTGAAGCTCTACCGGGTCACCTATGGAGCGGAGGACGCAGGAGGTGAGCTGGCCTTCCACTACCACCCGCGGCCACAGCCTCAAATCCGCTTCGCGCACCAACGGGACATGATCTGGACGCGCCGCTGAGGTCAGCGCCTTCCAAAGCATTTCGCGGGATGTGACCCAGATCACCCACCCCCCACATCCTTTTGCAGCTTGCGGGCTCCTGCGTCCCTCGATGCTGGGAATTCCCCTAGCAAAAGGACGGGTGTGGACTCGCTGAACGCGTGGCTGAGGTGTGGGTACCGCATCCAGAAGCTCCGAACTTCGGACCGATCCCGTTCGAGACGACCGTCCAAGCTTCTGGGTCTCTTGAGGTTAGTTGTAGTGTCAAAGAATTGTTCGTTCCTCCTCGGTGATCCAGCTCTCATATTACCCCTAGTTGGTGGGTCAGGGCTGTGGCAGTAACGCAGCGTCAAGAAATTTATCCCATTGTCATTCAACAACTTATCGTTTTATCGAGCCGCGGCACACAGGGTGCCGTACTCAAGGGACAGTGAGGTGTCAAATATTTTGACTAGGATGTCCCATGAGGGAGCGGGGATACAGTCTGATTGAGCTGGCCATGGCCATCGTGGTGGTGGGCATGGTGGCGCTGGTGGCCACGCCGCGGATGCTGTCGGGCAAACGATCCATCTCGCGACGGGCGGTGGTGAACGACTTTCTAACCGCCCACGCCCAGGCGCGCGCCTCGGCGGTACGGCACGGCCGGGTGGCCGAATTCCACGTGGATGCGACCGGACTGCGGTATTGGATTGAAGTCGACACCAGCGCGGCCGGCGGGATCACCGACACCATCGGGCCGGTGCGGCAGATCGAGCATCCCTCG
>JBFGLJ010000192.1:0-4613 GCA_041576235.1 Gemmatimonadales bacterium
CGACGGGATCCATCCCGATCTTTCGGGCGTAGAGATCGACCAGGCGTTCCAGGAGGTACGTCGCTTCGGGCCGCCCGGCACCGCGGTAGGCGTCGACCGGCGTGGCCGTCGTGTAGACCCCATAGACCGTGCCGTCGATGTTGGGGATCGTGTAGGGCCCGGAATACATGAGGCCGTGCAAGATGGTCGGCACGCCGGGGCCCGCCGTCGAGGCGTACGCACCCAGCCCGGCGTATACCGTGGTGCGAAGTCCGGTGATGGTCCCGTCTTTGGTGCCCGAGAGCGCCACGTACTCCACATGGTCGCGGCCGTGGATGGTGGCCTTGTAGTTTTCCGAGCGGTCCTCGGTCCACTTGACCGGCCTGCCCAACTCCTTGGCCGCAAATCCCACCAACGCTTCATCGGCGTAGGCCGGGATCTTGCTCCCGAACCCGCCGCCCACCTCCGGTGAGATGACCCGGATCTTGTGCTCGGGGATGTTGAGCATGACCGAGCAGAGGAACCGGTGGATGTGCGGGTTTTGGCTGGTGGCCCAGAGGGTGAGCTGTTGCGAGCCCTGGTTATAGCTTGCGACGGCGGCCCGCGGTTCGATGGCCGTTGGCTGAAGCCGCGGCTGGAGCAACCGCTGCTCGACCGTCACCTCGGCGTTGGCAAACGCGGCGGCGGCGTCACCGCCCGCTACCTTCCAGGTAAACGCGATGTTGTTGGGAACGTCATCGTGCAGCTGCGGCGCGCCGTCCTTGGTGGCCGCCTCCGGATCGACCACGGCGTCCAGGGGATCGTAGTCCACATCGATCAGGTCCACGGCATCGCGGGCGGCTGCGCGCGACTCGGCCACGACCATCGCGACGCCGTCCCCGACGTAGCGCACCGTCTGGTGGGCGAGCAATGGGTGGGGAGGGACCTTGAGGTCGCAGTCCGGCACGTTCCAGGCACAGGGCACCGGGTTCACCTTGCCCGCGAGGTCGGCGCCGGTGTAGACGGCGAGGACACCGGGGGCGCGCTTGGCGGCGGACCCGTCAACCGAGGTGATCCGCGCGTGGGCGAACGGGCTCCTCAGGATGGCGGCGTAGCAGAGACCGGGAAGTTTCACGTCATCGGTGTAGGTGGCCTTGCCGGTGATGAGCCGGGGGTCTTCGCGTCGCCTGATGCCCGATCCGAAGAGTGTTGCCATGGTTCCCCCCTCTAGTCCGATCCGGCCGCGGTGGCGATGGCCGCGACGATGTTCTGATAGCCCGTACAACGGCAGTAGTTCCCCTCGAGCGCGTGCCGAATCTCCGCTTCCGACGGCTTGGGATTGGTGCTCAACAAGTCGACCGCCGTCATGATCATCCCCGGCGTGCAGAACCCGCACTGAAGCCCGTGCTTGTCCCAAAACGCCTGCTGGAGCGGATGCAGGTCGCCGTCGGTGGCGAGGCCTTCGATGGTGGTGACCTCGCGGTCTTCGGCTTGGACGGCGAGCATGGTGCAACTCTTGACGGCGCGCCCGTCGATCAAGACGGTGCACGCGCCGCATTGGCTGGTATCGCAGCCGACGTGGGTCCCGGTCAGGTCGAGGTCATCGCGCAGCACGTGAACGAGCAGCGCTCGAGGCTCGACCTCCAGCGAGCGGGCGGTGCCGTTCACCTCGAGGGTGATGGGTCGCTTCATCGGGGCCGATCCCGGGTGTGGGACGTGGTGGAGGGGCTCGAAACGATAGCGTACGCCTCGAGACGGGGGTGGTCAAGGAGGCGGAAGGATGGTCCTCAGTCCACGGTTCGGTCGTGAGTCGTGAGACATGAGTCCTGCGGGCTGAGGCCCGTCTGCGGTCCGACGACTGACGACTAACGACTGACCACTAACGACCCTTCCACGAGTGGATTTTCCCGCTCCAACGCCCTATTCTCCTCCTGGGAGACGGAAGCAGCGGGTCGGACATCGTCCTTCCCGTTCTGCGTGTAGCCCTCCCACTGGTTCCTCACCAGGATAGGGTTCGACTCCCTTCGGTTCTGTCGCCGGAGGGCCGGCGGCGACGCACGCGGGCCCTCCGCCCTGCGGGCTCAGACCCCCGCGGAGTGCCCGTGGTCCTCCGGTGGCAGGACACTCCACCCTTCATGCTCGCTTCGGGACGGCTTGCCATGCTGGAATTCACCATCGTTCTCCTGGCGATGCTCATCATCGTGGGACTCCTCAGCCGGGCCTTCGTCAACGCGGTCACCGTGTTCGAGTTCGAGCAGGGCCTCCGCTACAGCCGGGGACGGTTCATCGGGCTCATGCGGCCCGGGATGTACTGGCTGGCCCGACCCTTCTCGCTCATCCGCAAGGTGGACGTCCGCCCCACGTTCGTCTCGGTGCCGGGCCAGGAGGTGCTGAGCGCCGACGGGGTGGCGCTCAAGGTGAGCCTGGCCGCCAAGTACCGCGTGGCCGATGCGGCGGTCGCCATGCATCAGATCGAGGACTACCAACACGCGCTCTACCTGGAACTCCAGATCGCGCTGCGCGAGATCATCGGCGGGGCGCCCATCGAGACGGTGCTCGAGAGCCGACAGGCCTTCGGCAAGCGGCTGCTCGAGATCGTGGGACCCAAGGCCACTGAGTTGGGTCTAGAGCTTCAAGACGTCGAGCTCAAGGACATCATGTTCCCGGGCGAACTCAAGAAGATTTTCACCCAGGTGGTCAAGGCCAAGCAGGAAGGCCTGGCGGCGCTCGAGAAGGCGCGCGGCGAGACGGCCGCGCTCCGAAACCTCGCCAACGCGGCACAGCTGGTCGATAGAAACCCGGCCCTCATGCAGCTGCGGCTGCTTCAGGTGATGGGGCAGGGCAGCGGCAACACCATGGTGGTGGGCGTGCCACCCTCTGGACCCATTCCCATCAAGAGCGCCGAGGCCGAGGGAAGGGTGATCGAGGGCGGAGACGGGAGCGGGGAGGGGGCGTCATGATGGGGGTCCGACGCGCGCTCGTTCGCGCATGCGCCCTCGCCGCCGCGGCGCTCGGCCTGGCCTGCGGCGGCGGCGCGGACGCCGGCACGGGCGCCGGACAGGCCGGGGCGGCCACGGAACAATCGCCCGAGGCCGCGATGTTCGACGGCCGGCTGGCGTTCCGCTCCACCGTGGCCAAGCTCTACAACCACACCAATCCGCTTGCCGAGGGCATGGGGCGCGAGGACACGGTCGAGGTCGTGCTCCCGGGCAGGCTCCTGCCGCACCCCGTGCCGATCCCCGAGGTCACCCGGGAGGCGGTGGACCGGACCTCGCTCGAAGGCGCCCTCGCATCCGACGTCGGCGCCTTCCGGGCCGACGACGCCGACTGGATCCTCGAAAACTTCGCCCCGGGCGACCGGGACAGGATCCAGGAAAGCCTCGGGCGCGCGGATCTCCGGGAGCGCAATCGCGCCGCTCTCGCGCACATCCACTCCATGGAGATCTGGGGCATGGCCCAGTACCAGGACTACGGCCTGGTGATGTACCGCTACGACGGTGATACCACCGGCGGGCTGGTGTCGACCTTCGTCAAGGTGGGGGAGGAGTGGAAGCGCACCAACGTGCTGGGCGCGGACCACACGTTCGACGTGGTGTTGAGTGCGTGGCGAAGGGGGGTGGTCAGAGTAGAGTCATCGGTCATCAGTCTTGGGACGAACGACCGACGACCAGCGACCGACGACTGACGACTACCGTGCCCCCAATTCCACCGGCAGCTCGGCCACCGGAATGCGATAGATGTCGCCGTTGCCGCGGCGGTGGCTGGTGAAGTAGAGGTAGCGGCCGGAGATCGTGGGGCCGTACTCGTACTCGGGCGAGTTGACCGGCTCGCCGAGGTTCACCGGGCGGCTCCAGCCGCCTTCCCGGCGATAACTCACATAGAGATCGTCCCCGCCACGGCCCTCCGGGTGGTCGGTGATGGCCAGGATCATGAACCGGCCGTCGGGACTGACATAGCAATCGGGCTGGCTCAGCTCGTCGTTGACCGGCGGTCCCAGATTGGTGGGCGGGCCGTACATGCCCCCGTTATAGGCGGCCTGGTAGAGATCCGACCGGCCGTACCCGCCCTCCCACTCGCGGCCGGCGAAGAAGAGCGTGCCGTTGCTGGTGACCGAGGTGTGATACTCGTCCCGGACGGTGTTGATCGCTTCGGGGAGGGGGATCGGCTCACTCCACTCGCCGCCCGGCACCCGCGGCGGCGTTGTCATCCAAATGTTGAAATCGCGCTTGGCCCCCTGGGTGTGCCGGAGCGGGCGATCGGAAGAGAAGAACAGCCTGGACCCGTCGGGTGAGAGCCTGGGCGCCCGATCGTTGTGGGTCCCGGAAAAGGGCAACCGGCGCGGCCGCGACCACCCCTCGGGCTCGCGCACGGAGACCATAAGGGTGTGCGCCGACCAGTTGGGGTCGTGGGTGGCGAAGTAGAGCACCGCGCCGTTGGGATTGAATGACGGGAAGGCCTCGCCGCCGTCGGTGGAGATGATGCCGGGCTCGAACAGTTCGACCCCTTGCGGCGTTGGGTCGGATGAGGGTGGCTGGACCGCGGCCACAGTGACCACGACGGCGACACCGGTGAGAACGAGCAGGCGCATCGGGGAACCTCCACGAGGTGGCCCTTCTATACTAGCGTGCGGCCTTTGCTCGCGCACCCGGGGTATC
>JBFGLJ010000193.1:0-4597 GCA_041576235.1 Gemmatimonadales bacterium
ACGACACCGCCGACGAAGACGACTCCCTCGACAGCCCGTCCGTCGAAAGCCCCGACGACACCGCCGACGAAGACGACTCGCCCGACGATTCCCCCGACTCGGACGACTCAGACGACTGAAGCGAGGGGCTGAACCCCGGCACCTCGTATCTCGGCATCACTCCCGGACCCCTCTGCCGGGAGTGATGCGCGTCCGGACAACACGCGCGCTGCCGCTCCGCCACTAGACGGGTGGCGCGATCCGCCAGGCAACCCGCCCGCACCCCAGCATCAGGAGCGCCGTGGCCAGCCAGACCCCATTGAGCCCAAGACCGACGGTGAGCACCACCGCCCCAACGAACGGGCCCAGCAGCCCCGCCATCGGCGCCGAGGCGTTGTAGATACCAAAGAACCTCGTGGCCTCATCGAGCGTCGCCACCTCGAAGAAATACGTGTCGGTCAGCGGCTCGATCAGGGCGGCACCGATGTTCACCGCGGCGAACATGAAGAGCAGGAGCCCGGGACTGAAACCCAGCAGCGGGAAAGAGGCGGCTCCCCAGCCGAGGATGAGGAACCCGGCAATCAGGTAAGGGCGGGTACCGCGTTCCTGGGCCCGGCGGCCGACCCACATCTCGAGCAAGACCAGTGGGACGATGCCTCCGGTGACGACCCAACCAACGATGTCCGGCCCGTAACCGAGGTCGATCACCGCCAGCGGAACATAGATCGATGAGATGATCCACCACAGCTCGAGCCCAACGGCGAGCACGAACACCCGGCGGAGGCGGGGCCGCCGCAGAAACTCGACGAGACTCGCGATCGCTTCGTGACCGTGCTCGACCTCGCCGCCGGGCGTCAGTGCCGGGTGACCATCGATGTGAAGCCGCCGCAGGTAAGCCAGGGCGAGCGCAAAGAGTCCGGAGATCACCAGGAAGACGGCTTCGAGGCTGAGGAAGCGGGCCACGTAGCCGGCGAGGAGGGGGCCGATCAGCCAGCCGAGGTTGATGAACAGGTAGCGCCGGCCTTCTTGAATCGCGATGTTGGCGGCGGTCGCGAGATCTCGCACCAGAAGGCCCATGACGATCGTCAGGAGCAAATAGGCCACCGACCGCGGTAGGTCGAAAGCTGCCAGCATCCAGAGGCTCCCGGCCCGGCTCATCCCGATCAGGAGCACGACTATCAGGACCAGGGAGACGGCCCCGATCAGGATCCTCCGGTGGCGCCGGAATGTCGCAGAGCTCGCCACCGCCGCCACGGTTCCCAGCAGGGCGACTGCCGCGAAGTAGAAACCGACGGGGCCGTCACCGCCGGCAAGGACCGCGATCTGGATGGGCAGGATGGTCCAAAACGCCGCGTCGCCGATATTGACGATGAGCGACAGCCGGGCGAGCTTGGCGCCCTCAGCGTGCTGGTGATGCAACGCGGGACGGCGCGGGTGGTACTTCAGCATCGAGGGACCTTACCGGGAGACGTGGGCGGGCCGACCCGCTACTCGCGGACGGTTCCCTCTCGGCTCTCCAGCTTGATCGGCCCCTCCAGATAGGTGCGCACCGTCGGATAGGCCAGGTCGATGCCGTCCTCGACGGCAAAGGCCTCCAGCACGCCGCGCCACACACTCTGCTCGATCGAGCGCCGCGAGCGCACATCGGTCAAGAAGCGAGCGGTGAGCATGACCCCGCTGTCTTTGACCGTGAGGTAGACGGTGGGCGTCAACACCCCGAGCTTGATGTGGTAGCTGCGGGCGGTCTCGCGGATGCGAGCCCCCGCCCGCGCTTCGATGTCGGGCGCCGCGCCCCGCACGATCTCGAGGAGGATCTGTTCGGCTTGCTTCCAGTCACTCTCGAAGGTCACCAGTACGGGGATCTCATGCCAGATGAACTCGAAGCCCTCCGTGTAGTTGGCCACCTGGTGGAGAAAGAGGAGCCCGTTGGGACTGTGAGTGAGGCGACCGGTCGCTTGCTCGGCAACGACCCAGTTGCCGACCTCGGCCACCGTGAAGCGGAACAGGCGGATGTCGAGCACATCTCCTTTGGTTCCGCCAATCTCGATGCGGTCGCCGACCCGGAACGGACGGCGGACGACGATGTAGCCCCAACCAACGACGTTCTTGAGCACGTCGGCCAGAGCGATGGCAAGGCCCGCCGAGACAACTGCGATGTAGGTGGCCATGTTCGAGAACGAGGAGAACCAGATCCACGCCAGGGTGAGGCCGACGAGAATCGTCGTCGAGTACGTCGTCAGCTTCCCGGTCCGGTAGAGCACGTCGGTCTCGTCGGTGCGCCGATGCACCCCACGCAGGATCAGCGCCCGGGCGATCAGGGCGACCAGCACCACAATGAGGGATGCCAGTATCTTCGCCTGGGTCCCGGTGGCGATCCCGAACTCTTCGCTTATCCAGTCCACCCTGCGGGGCTTCCTCTCGTGTCGATCATGGCAGTCGGATGTGACCCGGACGTTACCGCTGCCGCGTTGCCGGGTGGGCGCGGCCCTCGCCCGACCGGGTCCATCCGTAGAGTCAGGGAATGATTCGCGTCACCATCACCGGCAGCGGCACTCCCCTCATGGTCCCGGGACGGGCCGGGCCGGGTGCGCTCGTCGAGGTAAGCGGTAACATCAAACTCCAGTTCGATGCGGGCCGGGCCACCTCCCTGCGCCTTACCGAAGCCGGAATCTCGCTTCCCGAGCTGACTGCCGTGTTCATCACCCACCATCACAGCGATCACCTGGTCGGGCTGAGCGACCTGGCCATGAGCCGGTGGTTGGAGGGGCCGCCCGCCGCAGCCGCCCCCCTCCTAGTGGTCGCTCCCGATGGCGAGGCCGCCACCATCGCCGAACACGTGCTCGACGTGTGGCAGGCGGAGATGGCCACACGCGCCGAGCACACCGGGCGACCCGGTCCGGCCATCATCGAAGTGCGGCGATTCCCGGCCCAACCCGTTCCCCAGGAAGTCTTCACGGTGGGCGTCGTCACGGTATCGGCGGTCCAAGTCCGCCACGAACCTGTAACGCCGGCCGTGGCCTTTCGGGTCGATACTCCCGATGGTTCGGTGGTCATCTCCGGGGACACTGCGATGTGTGCCGCGCTGGAAGAGATCGCTGCCGGAGGGACCGTGCTCGTGCAAGAAGCATTTCGACCGGCGGCCGTGCCCCCCGGGCTTCTGTCAGATCCGGAGGCGATCGCGGCGTATCACTCGGAGGTCGTGGCGGTCGGCGGCATGGCGGCCCGGGCCGGTGTGGGCACCCTGGTCTTGAGCCACCTGATCCCGGCCCCTCGCACGGAAGCGGACAAGGCCGGCTTTGTCGATGACGTGCGCCGCGGCGGATTCGCGGGCCCGGTGGTGGTCGCCGACGACCTCGACTTCGTCGAGTTTGCCGCCGCCTCTCGATGAGGCCTTCCCCCTAACATCGGCCGGGCGCACCCACCCCTCGCTGAGGAGTCGACATGACGGATAAAACGCAGCCCGACTACCAGTCCGGGTTTGGCAACGAGTTCGCCTCGGAAGCGCTGCCCGGCGCACTCCCGATCGGCCAGAACAACCCCCAGAAGCCCCCGCTGGGGCTCTACACCGAACAGCTCAGCGGCACCGCGTTCACCGTGCCCAACGCCCGCAACCGCCGCAACTGGCACTACCGGATCCGGCCCTCGGTGCGGCACGCCTGGCGGTTCGTCGAAACCGCCAACCATCACATCCGGACGGCCCCGTGCCGGGAGGGCCAGCCACCCATCGGCCAGATCCGCTGGGACCCGCCTCCGTTTCCCGACGGCGCCACCAACTTCCTCACCGGAATGCGCACCGTGTGCACCAACGGCGACGCCCACATGCAAGCCGGAATGGCCGCTCACATCTACATGGCGACCGAGTCGATGACCAACACCTACTTCTACAACGCCGACGGCGAGATGATGATCGTGCCCCAGGAGGGGCGTCTGAGGTTCGCCACGGAATGCGGCGTGCTGATCGTCTCCCCCGGGGAGATCTGCGTGATGCCCCGCGGCATGAAGTTCCGCGTCGATCTTCTCGACGGCCCGTCCCGCGGATACATCTGCGAGAACTACGGTGGGTACCTCGAGATCCCCGAGCGGGGCCCGATCGGCGCCAACGGCCTGGCCAACCCCCGCGACTTCCTCTACCCGGTTGCCGCCTTCGAGGACACCGAGGAGGCGGGCGAGCTCTATGTGAAGTTCGACGGACGGCTCTTCATGGTGGAGCTCGACTACTCCCCCCTCGACGTGGTCGGCTGGCACGGCAATCACGCCCCCTACAAGTACGACCTCACCAGGTACAACGTGATGGGCTCGATCAGCTTCGATCACCCGGATCCTTCGATCTTCACAGTTCTCACGTCACCGTCAGACACTCCGGGAGTGGCCAACATCGACTTTGCGATCTTCGCCGACCGCTGGCTCGTGGGTGAGCACACGTTCCGGCCGCCCTGGTATCACATGAACATCATGAGCGAGTTCATGGGGATCTTGTACGGGGTCTACGACGCCAAGGAGGAAGGGTTCGAGCCTGGTGGGATGAGCCTGCACAACATGTACTTCCCGCACGGCCCCGACCACGATGCCTGGATGAAGGCAACCACGTCGGATCTGGCCCCCGAGAAGCTGGCGGGCA
>JBFGLJ010000194.1:0-4550 GCA_041576235.1 Gemmatimonadales bacterium
CCCACTGCCCCCCGGTCCCGCCCCTACCGGCCCTCACCACTCGAGCGATTCGAGGTGCTTCCGGAGGTGGGTGGTGGTGGGGAACTTCTTGAGAATAAGCGTCTGCCGGAGCCCACAGCAGATGTCCTTGATCGCGTCCGGCTGCTTCGCATACCGCGGAGCCCCGCCGACGGCGTCGTAGAGCACGCGCACGATATCGCAGATGTCGTCTTGAATATTCCACGCCTTGGGCGGGGCCTGCCGGTAGAGATCCATGAGCTTCAAGTCGAAGCCGAGGCCGAACCGTCGCACCATGATATTGGACGCGTGCAGGTCACCGTGGTACTCACGGTGTTGGTGGATGCACTCCACCCCGACCGTGAGGGCGTGGATCAGGTGGAGCGCCTGGAAGGGGCTGAGGCGGCCGCCGGGTTGGTACTTCAAGAAATCGATGAGCGGCTCCCCCTCCACGTAGTCCGAGATCAGGACGGTGACCGGGGTTGCCCGGATGGTCATGGTTTCTTCGGTGTGGTATTGGATGACGATGGGACAGTGGTGGAGCTTGTGCAGGACACGAGCGTTATAGGTCGAGGTCCGGTTCCGAAGGTTCCGGTGGGGGAAGAACAACTTGGCCGCCCGGGCAATCTGCGAATTGCGCTCGCGGATCTTGTAGACCTCACCCTCCCAACCGCCGCCCAGCTTGGCGATGACCTCGTACTTGCGGGCGATAACTCGCCCGGGCTCGAGATCGAACGCCTCGATCCGCACCGCTCGTTTCTTGGCTCGGGCCACGTCCAACTCGTCTATGAGGAAGGGAATCGATCAGAGCGCGCCCGGAGGGACTCGAACCCCCAACCCTCGGATCCGAAGTCCGATGCTCTATCCAATTGAGCTACGGGCGCCCGGTCCAGACGTCATGGTATGATGGGCCCGTTCGAAACTCAACCCCACGAAAGCCTCGGCCCCTGGGGTGCCGGAGCATCTTAGGCCTTCTTCGACCGGGCCCGCTTCCTCGCCACCGCCTTCTTGATGTAGGCCACCGCGTCCGGCGTCTTGCACCCGGTCTCGCCATGGTCGACCTCCACCACGCCGATGCGTTTGGCCGCTGTGGTCGCCTGCCTTTGCAGCTCCGGATTCCGCATGCCGATGGCGATCAGGGCATTGTTCATGGCGTACCGGGTCCGGTTCCTGGCCGTGTGGATGCCACGCTCGATGACGCCGATCTGCTTGGCCAGGAACGCGTCGGGAAGCTCCGAGTCACGCATGGCAAGGCTGGTCAAGACGGTCCACGCCGCGGCCCCCTTCCACTCGTCTTTCGACGCGCTCCACTTGTCGAAGATCCTCCGGGCATGCGGCGTCTTGGCGGCGAAGCCCGAGAACGAATCGGTTTGGACATAGTTCTCGAGTCCCTTGGCCCACGCCTCCAGTTCACGGAGCGTCGCCTTCCGGGGATCCGCGATCATCGCCGCCAGCACGCGGGCGTCGTGATTCCCGCTGGCCCAGAGTTGGTGCGCCAGCCGGTGGTCGGTCTTGATCTCCTTGGCCAGCTTCTTCTGGTTGGCGTAGCTCACCCCGTACTGGTTCGTCCCCACGCCGTGGCGGGCATAGACCTTACGGTTTTGGGCCGTGCCCATCGCCTTGAGGGCGTTGAGCGCTTGCGTCTTGGTCATGGTCTTCGCTACGGCTTTCGCCACCGTGCCCGTCCTTCTCCGTCGTCAGGACCGGTGCCGGCGGATGCGCCCCTCGGCTGGCCTGCGGGCCAGATGACCTCGCCCCGCCGGGTCCCCGGCTCCAGCATCACGACCGGATGGGCGCGAAGCCGGCGCGCCACCGGCGAGGGGTCGGTCTGGAGGTAACGCCGGATCGCCGCCGCCGGATCTTCCATCAACGCACCGGCGATGCTCCGGCCGACCAGGTCCACCGGCCGGCCCTCGAACTCGGGTCGCTCGAGGCAGCGTCCGAAGCGCGGGTCGCCGAAGGGCATCACGCGCTTCCGGCGGTTCGGGTACGGCGCGTCGGGGTGTTCGCGGTAGAAACTCCAGACGCCGAAGTCCTTGATGCCCGTCGTGCCATCGACGTAGTGCGCGGCGGCGGTCTGGGTCAGCACAACGGCGATCAACCGGTCTCCATATTGCCGGCGCCAGCGCGGATGCTGCGCGAAGAACTGCTCCTGATCCATTTGCGCCAGAATGGCGAGCCGCCGGAGGTCGCCGTCCGCGATGCCCTCGAACGAGCGGGTGCGGGCGCCAACGCCGCCGGGTTGCGTGAGCGTCATGCGGTCATGTCCATGCTCGGATCACCTCCAACACGCCAATGACGATGGCCGGCGCCAAGAAGATCCCCTCGGCCAGGAACCACACATACTCCGCCGACGCGGCCGGTCGACGTTCGGCGGAATGGATCTTCGGAATCAACTCGCCGATGCGCTGGGCGAACGACAGCATCAGCCAGCCGGTCGAGAGGAGCAGAACGGCCAGCGCCCAGCGCCCCATGGCCGCCGCGGTGGACTCCGACCAGTAGCTCACCACGAGACTCGCCAAGCCGGCAACCGCAAGCAGACTCGCGAGCAGATGCCACCATGGACGCGATTTGGCGAAATCGAGGATCGCCGAAAGAACAGCCAGGGTCGCGAGAGCGCCAAGATACATCGACGCCCACCAGGGGAGGCTCGTGATGCGCCCCTCCTTCTTCGAGTGCCGGGTTTGGGTGGGGGATAGAATGCCTCAAATGAGGCATCCGCGCTAGGCTCGACCGGCGGGTCTCACCGGCGCAGCTGCGCCAGACGCAGCGCCTCGAGCACCGCCTCACCCACCACCGACGCCTCGGTGAGGTGTTCGCGGCCACACTTGGCGCAATGGAGCGCCGGCCCCGCCACCGTCACCTGCACCGGCGGGACGCCGGGGATCGTCACCAACGCGCTCCGCCGGCTGACACCACCCCGGTCGACCCAGGTCCCAGATCGGCAATGGGTGCACCGCGGCCTCGCCAAGGCCCCGGATGTGGCCACGCCGAAGCGGGGGTTGCTGAGCACATGCCGAATCAGCTGCGGCCGGTAGTTGGGAGTGGCGAAGCGGCGCTCGTGGGTCGCGTCGACGCAGGTGCTGACGGGAAGGCCATCGAGCGTCACGGTGACGCCGCTGAAAGACGCCCGGACGGTGCGCACGGTCGAGATCATCAGCTGCCTGCCGCACTGACGGCACCTGCGCCGCGCCGACCGCCACCACATCACTCAGCCCCGCCGGCGTGTCGCGGCCGGCACACCACGAACAAACGCGATGTAGTCTGTCGGAACCGGCTCGGCCCCCGCATCACGAACGAGGAGGGCGATCTGGCCCCGGTGATAGGCCCCGTGGAGAGCCACGTGGACCAGAATGTCCTCGATGGTCGAGTCGAATGCGCGCCCCGCGCTGTTGGTGTAGTGCACTGCCCGGGACAGCGCCTCGTCGTCGAGCCCCGATAGAAACCGGGCGTACGCGCCCTCGTTGTCGCGCGCCAGCGTTCGGCATCCCTCGAGCGTCAGATCCGGCCAGACCTCGACGGCGGGAGCCCGCCGCTCCAGCCTCGCCAGCCACACATGCTCCGTGCCCAGGAGATGCGCGTACAGCTCGAGCGTCCGTCGTAAAGGCGTTCCCGCGCGGGTAAGGGCCTCGAGCGTGCCGCGGTCGGCCCACACGAGGTGGTCATACAATCGGCGCACGGTCTCGATGGCCATCCTCTATTGTACCAGCCGCAAATCAATCGGGAATGGCCGGGGCTCGCCGAGGGTGAGGGAGGCGAAGTCGGGATGCACGGGGTTGAACAGCAGGTTTCGTTCGATGGGAACGATGGCGCTGGGGACTCTCAAGACCGCCGAGCGGGCGTCCTGCACCCACCGATCGCCCACCTCCTGGAGCGCTCGGGGCGGCGGGGAGCGGCGCCACCGCTTCGGCAAACGCTCGAGAGACAGATCCTCGATCACCGCATCATCCAGCTGGATCGTGCAGAGGGAATACCGCTCGAGCAGGATCGCCGAGTCCAAATGCACGAGGGTCTCGAGCAAGGCCAGGGCGATGGTCTCCGAGGCATAGATCATTCGCGTGCCGCGGCTGTTCCACCGGCCGCCAAAGCGCCTGGCGCCCTCGCCGGTGTAGGCCTGCTCCGCATGCTTGGTCTTGATCAGCCGCCACGCCAGCGGCATCAGGTGTACACGCCGTGCTCGAGTCGCCCGATGAGGGATTCCACCTCGCGCGCGCCGACGTCACTGCGGGCGAAGGCAAGGGGGCTGTGGCCGCCCAAGGCCCGAGATGGCGTGGCGAGCCAGTGGCGCGCCGCGGGAACGTCGCCCTCGAACAACTCGACAGCCAAACCGAAGACCCGGACCGCGCGGACCAGCCGGTCCGACTCCTCGGGCTCGAGCCGGCCGGCGCGTTTCCGCCGGGTCAGGGTGCGCGGCTTGATCTGGACGACATCGGCCAGTTCCCGCCAGGTGAGGTCGGCCTGCTTCTGGAACCGCTCCAGCAGCCGAAACGGTAGGCCCTCCTGGATGCGCTCCCACAACCGCAAGGGATCCTGGGCAGGGAGATCGATAGGGG
>JBFGLJ010000195.1:0-4359 GCA_041576235.1 Gemmatimonadales bacterium
CCACCACGCCGGCGGCCTCACCCCCGACCGCGACGAACGCCCGGACCCCCCCGCCACTCCCGCCCCCGCCGTTGGTGAAAGTCGCCAGCCGCTTCGCTGCCAGAGGCTCGGTGGCACCGATGTGGGCCAGGGAACCGACCGTGACGCGCCTCCGCTCGACATCGCCTCGGACCCCCGCGCCTGGCACCTCGGTCACGTGGTGGGCGTCGGGGATGCCGAGGCCTCGCGCCTTGGCGGCTTCGACGACCGTGCGTGCCAGGAGGTGACTGGAGTGCTGCTCGATGGCCGCGGCGAATCGGAGGACGTCGTCGGCGTCGTAGGGCGCGAGCGGGATGACACCCGAGACCTCAGGCCGGCCAACCGTCAAGGTCCCGGTCTTGTCGAACACGCCGATGGTGGCCTGGCTCAGGTGTTCTAGCGCGGCGCCCGTCCGGACGATCACCTGGTGGCGGGCTGTGCGATTGATTCCGCCGATGATCGCAACGGGCGTGGCCAGGATGAGCGGGCAGGGGGTCGCGACGACGAGGATGGCAAGTACGCGAACCGCCTCGCCCGAAAGGGCGTAGGCGACGGCACACGCGGCCAGAGTGAGCGGGGTGAACCAGACGGCATAGCGGTCGGCCACCCGTTGGAGCGGTGTCTTGCTCGCCTGGGCGGTCCGGACCAACTGCACGATGAGTGCGTACTGACTCTCCCGAGCCAGGGCCGTGGCCTCGATCGTGAGCGCACCCTGGCCGTTGACACTCCCGCTCATGACAGCGGTCCCCGGTTCTGCCGTTATAGGAGCCGGCTCGCCGGTGAGGCGTGACGTGTCCACATGGGATCGGCCGCGGAGGACCGCTCCGTCGCAGGGGATCAATTCTCCTGGGCGCACCAGGAGGTGATCTCCAACCGCGATTGCCTCGACCGGGATGTCGTCGACGGTGTTGTCTGTGAGACGATGTGCGGTACGGGGCGCAGCGGCCTCTAAGTCTCTCACGGCCGCGGAGGCCCGTCCTTCGGCGAAGCGCTCGAGCGCTTCGCCGCCGGTCTGCATCAGGACCACGATCAGTCCGGCGAGCGGTTCCCTCAACAGGAGCGCCGCCACGATGGCCATGCTTGCGACGACGTCGGCCGCCCATTTCCCGGCGAGGATCCCCCTGATGGTTCGCCAGACGACGGGTGCCCCGGTGATACCGAGCCCGACCAGCCACACCAGTGAACTCGACACGGCGAGGCCGGGCCGAAGCCAGAGGATAGAACCGGCGGCGATGAAGAAGAGGGTGACGGCCGGCCGTGTGTACGCCCGGACCCGGCCGCTCACGTGGTGGTCTGGCCGAGCTCCGCGGACGAGGAGGGCGTGACTTGCGACTCGCGTCGCAGGGCGAAGCCAACCCCGCGAACCGTACTGAGGAGCCGCTCGCTTGCGGCCTGGGTGAGCTTTCGTCGCAAGTTCCCAACGTGCACGTCCACCACGTTGCTCTCTGGATCGAAGTGCATATCCCAGACCTTCTCGAGCAGCGTGGTCCGACGAACGACTTCTTCGGGGTGCAACAGGAAGAACTCAAGCAACTGGAATTCCTTGGGGGTCAGATCCAGCGGATCGTCCCCCACCGTCACCAAGTGGCGCAGCCGGTCCAGGGAGATCGGTCCGTAGCGGAGCACTTCCAGGCGCTCCGCGCCCCCCCGCCGTACCAGAGCACGGATCCGGGCCATGAGTTCGTCGAAGCGGAATGGCTTGGAGAGGTAATCGTCGGCCCCGGCGTCGAGCCCTCGGACCACGTCCTCGACGGCGTCCCGCGAGGTGAGCATCAGGATCGGCGTGCTCTTGCCTTCCCGGCGAAGCTCGGTGGCGATCTGGAACCCGTTCTTCTTGGGAAGCACGATATCGAGCAGGATGACGTCGTAGTCGTACACATGGGCCAGCATGGTGGCCTCGTCGCCATCGGAGGCGACGTCGACAACGTAGCCCTCTTCCTTGAGGCCCTGTTCGATGAAGCCGGCGACTTTTCGGTCGTCCTCCACCACGAGAATCTTCATGGTACCGAAGCTACCCCGAGGAAATGAACCAGGCAGGAACCGATTATGAAGGAAAGTTTATGATACCTTGGCGTGGCCCCGTCTGCCAGGCTTCCAACTGTGCGGAAGTTCCAAGATGAAACGAGCCCCGGGGCGGTCGCCTCGGTTCTCGGCCCAGAGTTCGCCTCCGAGCAGCCGGGCCAGCCGCCGCGACAGCGGCAGGCCGATCCCGGTCCCATCCGACCCCGCTTGCGGATTGGTGGCGTAGATATCGAAGACCCGTTCCATGTCATCCTCAGTGATGCCGGGCCCCTCGTCTTCCACCCACACGAGACAGCCCCGTTCCCCATTCTTGAGGGTGAGGTGGATGGTGCTCTCCGCTGGGGCGTGGCGGATCGCGTTGGTGAGCAGGTTCACCAGAATCTGCTCCACGCGGTGCGCGTCGGTGGCGCAATTGGGAATGCTGTCCTGGGGAGCGAAGGCCATGGTCAATTGCTTGGCCGCCGCCGCCGGTGTGACCCGGTTGATCGCCTTCCGCACGACTTCCGCTGGGACGGTTTCCTCGATCTTGGTCTTGAGCCGATCCTCGTCGAGCCGGCTGAGATCCAGCAGGTCGTTGATGAGCGTCACGGCCTGCTCGGCCGATTCGAGCACCTCGAAGGCGGCGCGCGGCACTGAGGCCGGATCCTTCTTTCGCACGAGCATTTCCGCCCATCCGTACGTGCCAGCGATGGCGTTTCGGAGCTCGTGGTTGACCATCGCGAAGAATCGCTCCCGGCTGCGGTGGAGTTGTTGGACTTCTTCGAGTAATCGGGCGCTCTCTTCGTGGAGCCTGGCATTCTGAACGGCCGCTGCGGCTTGGGCGGCCAACAGGCGGGCGACGTATTCGTCTTCTTCGTTGAACTCGTCGGCCAGCTTATCCGTCAGGTAGAGGTTGCCGATGACGTCACGGCGGCCGAGGATGGGAACGCCGAGAAAGGAACGCATGGGAGGGTGGTTCGGCGGGAAGCCGGCGGCGGCCGGATGCGTGGTGAGATCGGCAATCCGGAGGATCTTCTTCTCACGAATCACCAGGCCCAGCACACCCTTCCCAATCGGAAGCTTGCCGATGGCCTTCTGGTCTTCCGGCGAGAGCCCTGCGGTGACGAACTGCTGCAGCGACTTCCCATCGGGCCCAAGGACGCCCAGTGCCGCGTAGCGGGCGCCGATGATTTCACGCCCCAGCTCCACGACCCGGTGGAGCACGCCTTCGAGGGAGAGGACGGTGCTGAGTTCCAGACCGGCCGAAAGCAGCGCCTCGAGCCGCTCAGTTGACCCATGTGATCTCTTGTCCGCCATGTCTACAGTCTAAGCGGGTCAGCCCCAAACGGGGACCCTGCACCCCCCCTTACAAGCGGCTTCATCCTCACTTCATTCTCTGCGGCCCATTCTTGGCCAAGCCATGTCCCTGGACCGATGCAGTTCCGCCATCTCGTCGTAGCGACGGACCAGACGGACGCTGCCAGGGCAGCCGAGAACGCCGCGCTCGATATTGCCAAACGCACCGGCGCCCAGGTCAGTGTCCTCTACGTCGCGTCAGCTATTGCCCAGCGTCCGGTCGATGTCGGGGCGGAGATCGCGCCCATCCCCCCATACCGGGACGCCCTCGAGCACGCTCGCGAGGATCTGCACGCGTGGTGGGTCACCGGACACCCGCGGCACCGTGCCCCGTCGAACGGGCGTATCCAGTGGGTGGTTGGCGCGGGGTTGCCATCCGTCGAGATCAGTCGGTTCGCGGAGGATCACCGCGCCGATCTGATCATCCTGACCCGCAAGCGGCACTCCCGTCTCCGACGCATGCTCCTCGGCGACACAGCGGACTCGGTGGTGCGGCGCAGCCCCGTTCCCTGTCTCTTCGTGCCGACGGACGGGTTCGACGAATCGCGAGTCGTGGCCGCCGTTGACGGCTCGGATCGTGGACTAGCGGTGGTGCACGCCGCCATGCGCTTTGCCGGCGCCATGGGTGGGCAGCTGTCGTTCGTGACGGTCGAACGTACTCGGGAGGACGAGCCGGCGGACCTCGTCGAGGCGGTCCCCGGGAGCCGAAGCGTGCTCTTGGGCCAAGATCTCGAGCGCATCGCGGTAGAGGAAGGCCAGCTGACGAACCAGGTGATTCGGGGTGGGCACATGACATCGGCGCTTCACGTGCGGCATGGCGGTCCCGTCGCCGAGATCCTCCAAGAGGTCGCCGATCGGGGCGCCGGGGTCTTGGTCATCGGCTATCATCGCGGGGGCCCGCCCGGTCCCGTCGAATCGGGAAGTGTCGCCCGGCAGCTCGCCCACCGGACTCCCTGCGCGGTGCTGACCATCCCGCTGTGAGAG
>JBFGLJ010000196.1:0-4330 GCA_041576235.1 Gemmatimonadales bacterium
CCAGTCACCTCGTGGCGATTCGCCGGAAGTGTGCTGGTCTCTCCGCCCGGTGGTCAAAACAGATGGGAGTGGCAGGACGGCACCTATGACCACATTAAGCTGTGGGACAGCGGCCTGATCGACCGGGTGAAAACGAAGAACATACCGGGCGTCGGGATCGAAGAGCTGCACTTTGAAATCGGATTCGATACACCACCGCCGAGCGGCACGATCGTGGCGGGAACGACCTATCCGGTTGAGCTGCATGGCGAAGTCTCGGGGTACGAACGACCGATGGGACGTTCGGCAGAAGTAACAAACGGGTATATCGCGTGCCTCGAGGGCTGCCAGTTGAGGGTTGCGGCATCAGGAGTGGTCAAACAGGGTTTCCAGTTCCACCTCAACGACACTGAGGACAGCTTCGACCTCAAACTGGAAATCGTTCCAACCGCAGCCCCGAATCGCGAGATCAAGATCGAGTACGGTGCTCGAGCTGGAGCAATTCTGGCCCGCATGCAGTGGATCTACGTGCCGTACTGACATGACCCTTCAATGCGCGTTACCGAGATGTGGAGGCCGGCGATCATGAGACACCTTTCTCGCACGGCAGCGCTGCTCCTTCTCCTGTGGACTCCGAGCAGACTTACAGGCGAAGCCGCGACGCAAGAGAATTCCGGCGCCGCCGTCGACCCCGGCCGCGCAGAGTGGATCGGGGGTTTTCCTGAATCCCTTCCGCCGGGATCACGAATCGAAGAATTTCTCTTCTTCGAAAGCGAGCGTGATGCACCAGCGCCGTATGGATCTCGAGATTATCGAGAGCACTTCGCGAAGCAGTCTCGCACGATTTACTGGGAGCTTCGCCTTTCCTATCCAGCCGCCGCTCGGCCGTACCAGTTCGACATACAGTCGATCATGTACAAGGACGGCGTGCCATTCAGGGAGTTCGGCATCGCAGATCAGACCATCAAGACAGGATGGACCAACTCCTGGTACTCGACGGGCTGGGGCTTGGACGATGGTTGGAGCCCGGGCTACTACCAAATCGGGCTCATGGTCGACAATGTCGTGGTCGTTGTTGACAATTTCGTCGTCCTGGGCCAATCGGTCGAGGAAGGCTCTGATAGACCGGGGTCGGACTACGCCAACTTCAATCTTCCGAGTCCCGACTATGGCCTGTGTGAGCGGGCGTGCAACAATGATGGTCGCTGCCAAGCCTGGACCTACGTCAGGCCGGGTGTCCAGGGCCCGACGGCCCGCTGCTGGTTGAAGACTGCGGTCCCGCCCGCGAGGGCGAACCAGTGCTGTGTTTCTGGGACCAAGTCAGCTGGTGGTACCCCATTAGCAGGCGGTACCCCATCGGCGGGTGGCACCCCATTAGCAGGCGGTAACCCATCAGCGGGCGGTAGCACGCCGTGGCGTTTTGTCGGTGTCGAGTACAACACGGGTCCACTGGACTGCAACATCCCCACGGAGCTACTCGATTGGGCCGCGGCTCCGTCCGATGGAGTGGAAGGTCAGCCCTACGCCCGAGCGGTGAAGTACCAGCGTGGCAACAGGGGAAGGGTCGAACACATGTCGATCCATGCTTGGACTGACCCTGTTCTGAAGGCCAATGGCACCTGGGTGATCTATTTGACGAGTTCGGCGATTCTCGGCAATCCTGGGCCTGTGGGCATTGTCGCCTATTTGCAGAGGACTGATGAGACAAACCCTCTTGCGGGTCCGGAGAAGGCCAATTCCCGCCTGATAGGCCCGAGTGGAGGTGCGGGGCGGCAAGCCCAAGCGGCGGTCACGCTTTCACCCAGCGACCTGAGATTCTGGAGACCAAACTCGTTCAAGGTTCACTTTATCGCTTCGAACGGTGGCCAATGCTCCGAACGCCATCTCGCCGACTTTCATTTCGCGCGTTGAGACCCCCGGCAATCTCACTGGGGAACAAACTGGGGAACCCACCCGTCGGTTCGCGTAGGTTCAGGGGACGTCCCGTGTAGGCACAGGTGCGTTCAGGTGCGGTCCCGTGGGCACACGTAGGCCCGGGTTGCCTATTTGCGAGGACTCATAATCCGTCGGTCGCAAGTCCTCGCGGCTGATCGCCGCGACGGGTCAAGCACCTCGTGTGCGCGCCTAGTGAGTGAGAGATAGGGAAGGGGCTTCGCGCCAGCGGTGCCTCGATGGACGGGCGTTGGAGGGTAGATCAATCCTCGCGGCTTGCAACGTCCCTCGCAACAGGATCTCTGTGTGCCGCTCGGGGCCAGGCAACGCCCGACCCCGACGACGTCTCCCAACGCCCGCCTGTAACCTCCCGTCTCGCAAGGGCATACCCGCGACGAGCCTCGGCCAGCCTCGATCCCCCCGGGCCAAGGGAGAGTGGACCCTCTGCGTCCCTTTCCCCTGGAACGGATTTCGCGTATCGTGCGGTATTCCCATCGATCGCGGGGCGCGGAACTGCAGCGACACCGGGCGCTTTCTCGCGATACGATGGGCGCCCACCCTCCCACAGTTGGCTCGATTCGTTCCACCGAGGCGGTGTGCTTCATGCGGGGACCTTTCCAAAGCGTGCGGGCGTGGCTTGGCGGTCGGCGCCACGGCGTGGGGGCAGGGGACAAGCCCCCCGCGCAGGCCCCGCAGCCCGGCACGCTGGCGGAGTACACCACCACACCGGTGGTATTGATCCCGCCAGAAACCCCGCTACCCGCGAGCCATCATCGGCACGGCACCTGGAAACGATCGGGTCTCTTGGCCGGCGCCGCCGCGCTCCTGTTTGGGCTGGGGACGGCGGCAGGCCTGCTCATCTCGAGCCAAGGCAGATCGGGAGGAGGGGGGGGCAGCGGCTCCGGCGGTGTCGCGGGAAGAGCGGCCGACGCGCACTCTCTCCAGGCCGGCATGCCAACGAGTTTTCTCCCCGGCGAAGATCTGCGCATTGCCCCAACCGCCCGTGACAGCACGTCCACCGATACCCTGACCACGGACGTCGCCGAGCCCGCCGCCCGTCTGGCGGCCGACCCCGCCTCGGCGGCGCCGCGGCCGTCTCCCTCACGGCGCCCGGATCCAGGCGCGGCATCGACCGCCCAGCCCGAGCGCACGCCGCCTTCCAGTGGAATCCCCGACGCCGCGCCATCGGGGCGAACGCCGAGCCTGACCCTGCCAGGTCGCGACGCTCCCCCGGTGAGCCCGCCCCCGTCCAGCCCCGAGGCGGGTCCGGCACGCGAGGCGGCTCTCCCAGCGGAGGATTCGCTTCCGTTCGATATGGCGCGGACTCCGGTATTGGATTCGGTCGTTCCGCTCGCCACTGCGGCCCAGCCGGAGACCCTGGAGGTACGAGACGCGCAGGCGGACCGGTCGGCCATTCGGTTGGAACTGTTGGCAGGGGTAGGCCGGCTGGTCGGGTTGATCAACAGCAGGAACGAAGGCGGCAACCTGGGCTCCGTGCTGCTCGACCCGAAGACGATGGCCGATCTGACCACCTTCATCAAGAATGAACGACCGGTGGCCACACTCGGCACGGTGAACGAGGTCGTACTCGATGGGTCCATCGCGACCGCCGATGTCTCACTCGTCTTCGAGTGGCGAGGCAGTTTTGGGGTGCAGAAGAAAGAGGCCAGCCGGTTCACCGCCGAGGTCCGCCGACACGACACGGGCTGGCGGTTCGCCGGGGTTCGGCTTGCGGGCTCCCTTCCATGAATGGGAGGTTCGCCGCTTTTCTCCTGCTCGCTCCGGCCGCCACTCTTGCGAGCGGGAACCTCACGGGCCAATCGGCCCAGCCCTTCTCGCTCCAGACCTCGGGGGCGGTGGTCTTCCCGACGGAATCAGAGCCTGGGTTCGAGTCGAACACGCGCTTCGGGTACGATGTGCAGGCCCGATACACTATCAGTCGTTTGTCCATTGGACTCGGATACCAGCGCAGCACCGTCTTTCAATCGAACACCAATGACGTGAGCGCCGCCCTGTCGCTGGTGTTCCTCGAACCGCGGTACGTTGTCACGGCGGGTCGGCACGTGGCCACGTATTTCGCCGGCCGAGTGGGCCTCGGCAAACTGATCTGCAACCCCGACCGGTGCGGTCAACCCAGCTATGCGACCTACGGTGGCGGGGCCGGCCTCCTCTTTCGCATTAGCCGGTCGCTGAGCGCCGATCTCGGTGGGCAGTTTTTCACGGTGACAGACGATGCCAAGACCGGATACTTCTTGGCGCGCCTCGGGCTGGGCCTCGGTATTTGACCCCCCCCGACCGGATGTGATGCGGAAGACACTCCCCGCAGCCCTCGCGGTGGCCGTCGTTGGGTCAGTGGGCTGCAGCGACCAAGAGTGCCGCTCCCTCACCGAACCCTTGTTGGTCGCGTCGGTCGAGCTCG
>JBFGLJ010000197.1:0-4179 GCA_041576235.1 Gemmatimonadales bacterium
CCCCGCCCCCTCTCGACTCCCAGGCGGAGGGCCAGTCATATCATCAACCGGTCATGCTGGCCGAGGTCCTCGAGGCCCTGGCCGCCGCGCGTCGCATCGCCGACGTGACGCTCGGTGACGGGGGTCACGCCGGACACCTCCTGGCCCGCGGCGCGATCCTGCTGGGGATCGACCACGATCCAGAGGCGATGGCTCGCGCAAGAGCGCGCCTCGGCACCGCCCACATCGAGTACTTGGAGGCGGCGTTCGGCAGCCCCCGCGCCCTCCGGGCCGTGGCCGGGTTTCGGCCGGACGGCGTCCTCGCCGACCTCGGGGTCTCCTCGCGCCAGCTCGATGATCCGGCCCGCGGGTTCAGCTTCCGTCGTGGGCTTCCGTTGGACATGCGCATGAGCCGCCAGGGCCAAACCGCGGCTGAGATCCTGAACGAAGCCGTCCCGGACCGGTTAGCGCGGATCTTCCGAGACTATGCCGACGAGCCCAGGGCCCGGCCCTTGGCCCGCGCCATTGCGGCGCGGCGGTCCACCAAGCCGTTTCGCACCAGTGACGACCTGGTCAACGCCATTCGGGCAGTGCTGGGACCGCGGTCGGGGCCGGCCGATTTCGCCCGCCTCTTCCAAGCTATCCGCGTCGAGGCCAACGCTGAACTCGAGCAGTTGGACACCGCCCTCCCGGCCTGGCGGGATGCGCTCGGTCCCGGCGGATCCTTGGTGGTGATCAGTTATCATTCAGGAGAGGACCGGCTGGTGAAGCACCACTTTCGGGAGTGGAGCCGGACCTGCACCTGCCCGCCGCGGCAACCGGTGTGCACCTGCCGCGGACGCGCATACGGTAGGACGACAACGAGGAAACCCCTGCAGCCGCGCGATGAGGAAGTGGGGAGCAATCCCCGAGCTCGGAGTGCGAAGCTCAGGGTCTTTCGAGTGAGTAATGCATCCTAGGGGACGGTACTGGGTGATTTTGTGGCTACTGGTCTTCTTGGCGGTAGCCGCCATTGTGGTTGCGCGACAGAGCGATGCGATCAGGACGGCACGCCGACTCCGTGAGGTTCGCCAGGAACGCGCCGTTCTCGAAGCCAGGCACGCGGAGCTCACTCGCCGCATCCGCGAGGCGGCAAGCCGCCGCGTGTTGGTGCCCAAAGCAGAGCGGGATCTCGGGCTGCGCGAACCGGAAGACTGGGAATGGGAGACGCTCACACCGCAGGATGACTCCACTGCTGGCGAGGAAAGGTAATGGCACGCACCAGGGCGCGGATCGGGGCGCTGCAAGCCATCTTGGCGATCGGGATGCTCGCGGTGCTCCTTCGTGCCGCACAGGTCCAGATTGTCCACGGGGGCCAATATGCCGAGCTCGCCGAGCGGCAACGCACGACAACGGAAACCCTGCCGGCGCGGCGGGGCACCCTCTACGATCGGAACGGGCATCCGTTGGTGGTCACGCAGGAACAATACGCCATCGGGATCGCTCCGAACGAGGTCGAGGATCCCCGGGCCACCGCTCGGCTCGTTGCCAAGCACCTGGGGGTAGCCGCCGGCCCCCTCGAGCGCTCGCTCCGCCGCTCGAAGCGCTACCGGTGGCTGGCCGGGCCCTACTCGGCCGACAAGATCTCGCCCCTGCAAACCCTGCGCGGTGTGCATCCGCACCTGCGCATGGAGCGCGCGTATCCCTCGGGCAATCTGGCCCAGCCGATTCTCGGACGCCTGAACTACGACGGCGACGGCGCATCGGGCCTCGAGTTGCTGTTGGATTCCCTCCTCGCCGGGGTCCCTGGTGAAGCGGTCGTGCTCAAGGATCCTGCCGGACGCCGGTATGAGTCCCCGTCGCGCCAACGGCGGGAACCGGTCCCGGGACATGATGTCTATTTGACGCTCGACGCCGAACTCCAGGACATCGCCGAGCGAGGGTTGGAGGACGCCATCGCCCAGGCCGACGCAGACGGCGGAGACGTCGTGTTCGTGCAACCAGCAACCGGCGCAGTGTTGGCCATCGCTTCACGTGTGCGGCAAGGCACCCGCGTGGTGGCGTCACCGGCGGCCATCCACACGACGTTCGAGCCTGGTTCGACGGCGAAAGTGTTCACCGCCGCGGCCTTGCTGAGCCTCGGCCTGGTGGACAGCGCCGACACCGAAGACATCGGGCAGGGGAAGTGGCGCATGCCGATTGTCGACGAGCCGAGCAAGCCATCGCATTACCGCACGATCGAAGACAGCCACGACGAAACGGGCCGGCTCACGCTGGCCGACGCGATCCGGGTCTCTTCCAACGTGGCCATGGCGAAGTTCGCGCTCCGGTTGGCTCCGGAGCAGCAGTTCGAGGCGCTGCGGGCCTTTGGATTCGGCAGCCCGACCGGAATCGACTTCCCGTCGGAATCCCCCGGGCGACTCGCCCTTCCCGATCAATGGACCCGGCGAATGAGTCCGGTGAGTCTCGCTATGGGCTACGAATTGGCGGTGACTCCGCTGCAGCTTGCCGTGGCCTATGCCGCGATTGCCAACGATGGCATCGTCCTCACCCCGTCGCTGATCAGCGCCATCCGTGGGCCGGCTGGCCGGCTGGTGTATCGACACGCACCCGAGCCGGTGCGGCGGGCGGTGTCGCCAGCGGTGGCGGCCCAGCTGCGCCGATACTTGCGCGGTGCCGTCGAGACCGGCGGCACCGGGGAGCGGGCCCAACTCGGCAAGCATGTGCTCGTGGGTAAGACCGGCACCTCACGCCGTTTTGCGGATGGTCGCTACCTGCACGAATACACGGGGTCGTTCGCGTCGCTGTTCCCCGAAGACCAGCCTCAGCTCGTCGTCGTGGTCAAGATCGACAATCCGAAGGTCGGGAGCTACTACGGAGGACAGACCGCCGCGCCGGCGACCAAGGACATGTTGAATTGGGCGTTGGCCGCGGGGCGGCTGCCTCTCGATGCCGCCGAGCCAGGGTTGCCGACGTCGCAGCGCCGGGTCCAGCTCAGGCCTCGGCGGCGAGCGGAGAGCGAGAGAGAGACGGGGGTCACCACCGTCATCCCCTGGCCCCGCGAGTCGGCGGACAGCGGGGTCACGCTCTTGGCGCGTCCGGTTCCCAAGGTCGTCGGCCTGCCCGTGCGGGAAGCGGTCCACGCGCTGCATCAACGAGGATTCCAGGTCCGATTGAGAGGCCTCGGCCGGGTGGACCACACCTGGCCGGCAGGCGGGACGCCGCTTCGACCGGGCCGGTCGGTGACCGTGTGGGCCAATTGACCGAGCGTCCAGCCGCTCGTCCCCAGCCGCTCGAGAAGCTGGTCGACGCCCTCCGGAGTGCCGGGCTCCTCATCGACGCCCCCCACTCCGCGAGCGGTGCCGCGATCACCGGCGTCCGCGCCGATAGTCGGGCGGTCCAACCCGGAGAGCTCTTTTGTGCCGTCCGCGGGACGGTGACGGACGGCCATGAGTTTGTGACGGACGCCGTGGCGCGCGGAGCGGCCGCAGTGGTGGTGGAGCGCACCGTGGACGTGTCGGTCCCGGCCGTGATCGTCATTGATGGCCAGGAGGCCGCCAGAATCGCGGGCCAAACCTGGTACGACCGGCCGGGGGACCGGTTGAGGCTCATCGGCGTGACCGGCACCAATGGCAAGACCACGACGGTCGCGCTCATTCGGCATGTGCTCAATCACCGAGGAACGGCGGCCAGCATCGGCACGCTGGGGGCCATCGCCGGGTCCGGTGAGGCGGTCCCGTCGACCGCGGGTGTCCTGACCACGCCGGGACCGGTCGACCTTCAAGCCACGCTTGCCGAGTTCGTCAAGCGGGGGACGACGGATGTTGCGTTGGAGGCGTCGTCGCACAGCCTCGATCAGGGCCGCCTGGATGGTCTCGCGCTCGCGGCGGGGGTGTTCACCAACCTGTCCCGAGATCATCTCGATTACCACACGTCCATGGAGGACTATCTGGCCGCCAAGATGCGGCTCGCGACTTGCCTCGGGCTGGATGGTGTCGAGGTGGTCAATCGCGACGACGCCTCATGGGAGCGCATGCCGGTCGGCGCTCGCCGAGTGACGTTTGGGCTCCATCCGAGTGCGGACGTCACCGCGCTGGTCCATCGCGTTGACGCGTCAGGGAGCAGGTTCCAACTCGCCGGTCGCTTCGGGCAGGCCTGGGTCGATCTTCCGCTGCTGGGCGATTTCAACGTGCCGAATGCGCTTGGCGCCGCCGCTTGCAC
>JBFGLJ010000198.1:0-4144 GCA_041576235.1 Gemmatimonadales bacterium
ACCGGGCTACTCCTCGAGAAGCGCCAAGGTTGGGTACACGTCGGCGGTCACGATGACGCTCCGGCCGGTATTCAGACTGTAGGCCAGCCTGAGACCATCGGGTGACCAGCTGGCGCCCGATTCGTCCGTCGGCGAGTTGGTGATGCGCAATGACGGTCCGCCGTAGGCGGGCATCACGTAGAGTTCGTAGTTCCCGTCCCGGTTCGACACATAGGCGAGTTCGGCTCCATCCGGCGAAAAGCTCGGCGCAAACTCCCAGGTGGGATCGAGGGTCAACTGCTCCGGACGGCCACCGGCGAACGGCTTGCGGTACAGGCTGAAGTCCTCCCCTTCATGCCGCGAGTACACCAGGGTCTCTCCATCCGGGCTGCACGTCGGCGAGACATTGTAGTGCTCTGTGGTCAGCGCGGCCGGCTCGCCACCGCTCGCCGGCACGGAGTAGATGTGGCTCTTGCCATCGGTTCCGATCGCGCTGAAGACGATCGTCGCGCCGCACCAGACCGGTGCGCCGGCGTTCCCCTTCGTCGTGAGACGGGTCGCCTGACCGTCGATGGTGGTCAGCCATATGTCGCCCGAGCTCTGGTCTCGGTTCGAACCGAAGGCGAGCGTCGACCCGTCCGGCGACCACGTGGGCGCGAAGTCGGCGGCCGGGTGGGTTGTCACTCGCGTCGGCTCGCCGCCGTCAGACGACATGATCCAAATGTCCTGGTTGCCGCTGCGGTCAGAGGTAAAGGCAATCCGGTTGCCGTCTGGCGCGTAGGCCGCCCCGGTTTCGGCATGGTCCCCGCTCGTCAGCGCGGTTGGCTCTCCTCCGGTGCTCGACACCGTGAACAGGTGCGACTTGCCCTCGAGATACCCGAAGGCGAGGACCCGCCCGTCCGGCGACCAGTCCGGCGCACCCTCCGCGCCGGCGCTTTCGGTAATCCGGCGCGGTGTCCCACCTTCGGCCAACACGACCCAGATGTCGGTTTGGCCGCCGGTGTTCGCGACGAACGCGATCCACCGGCCATCGGGTGACCACGCGGGATTCCCCTGGTCGCTCGAGTCCGCGGTGATCCGCATCGGGTCTCCACCGGCGGCCGGAACGGTCCAGATGTCCGTCGTGCCTGCCCAATCGGTGGTGAAAGCGATCGTACCGCCGTCTGGGGACCAGCGGGGAGCAAATTCGTTGCCGGCGTGAATCGTCACGAGTCTGGCCTCGCCGCCAGCCGCGGGCACGACGTAGATGCCATAGTTGCCGTTCGCGTTTCCGGCATACGCCAACCATTCCCCATCCGGCGACCACGCGGGTGAGAGTTCGAGGGCGGAGTCCGCCGTCACTTGCCTGGGGCTGGTGCCGTCGGCTCCCATCGCCCAAATGTCGGGAAGGCCGGCGCGGTCCGATGCGAACGCCAACTGGCTGCCGTCGGGTGACCAGTCCGCACCGGCGTCCCAGCTGGCGGATGGCGTCAGTTGTCGAGGCTCCCCTCCGGCAACCGGAACGATGAACACATCGGTGCCGCCGGCCCGGTCGGAGGTGAACGCGAACATGGAGCCGTCAGGCGAATACCTGGGACCGGTGTCGTTGCCCTCTGGTTGCGTCACGGGGTGAAGCGCAGGCGGCTCCGGCGTTTCCATGCCCGCCCGCTCGCGGCAGGCCAGGCTCACGAGGAGCACGCAGGCGAGGAGAGTGCTCGAGCGCATATGCGACATGGCGCCACCCTTGGGTGAGGGAACACACGATCCTGTCGACTCAGTATGGGGGGCGAATGACCCGCCAGCAACCCTCGCCGGCGCGTTGCCACCCGCTGGCTCATGGGGTCCGAGATCCCTAGCTTGGGGTCTAATGCCCTCCGCCTCACGTCGCGTCATTCGCGAGTACTACCTGCTCGCCGGCCTGTACACGCTCTCCGCTGCGCTCATCTGGGGTGTGAACACCCTCTTTCTCCTCGATGCCGGGCTCGACATTCTCGAGGTGTTCATCGCCAACGCGGCGTTTACCGCGGGCATGGTGGTCTTCGAGATCCCGACCGGTGTCCTGGCCGACACCCGGGGCCGGCGGGTCTCGTTTCTCTTGAGCGTCGCCATTCTCGGGGTGACCACCGTGGCGTACGTGTGGGTCGCGCACGCCGGGGGTGGACTGGTGGCGTTCGCGGTGGTCTCGGTGCTCATGGGACTGGGGTTCACCTTCTACTCCGGCGCGGTCGAGGCATGGTTGGTCGATGCGCTTCGCGCCACGGCCTTCGAGGGACCCCTCGATTCCATCTTCGCGAGGGGCTCCATGATCACCGGAGCCGCCATGCTCATCGGCACGGTGAGCGGCGGGGTCCTCGGCGACGTCAATCTCGCCCTGCCATACCTGACGCGCGCCGCCATGCTGGCCGCCGTCTTTGCCGTCGCCTACGCCGGCATGCACGATCTCGGGTTCGATCCGCGCACGGTGCGGCTTCTTTCTCTCCATCGGGAAATGATGCACGTCGCCCGCGAGAGCGTGGCCTACGGATGGCAGGCCCCGTCGGTCCGGCTCCTGATTCTGGTGTCGTTCTTTCAGTTCGGGTTTCTGAACTGGGCCTGGCATGCCTGGCAACCGTATTTCCTGGACCTCCTGGGTCGCGATGCCGTGTGGGTGGCCGGGGTCATTGCGGCGCTCATCTCGTTGTCGATGATCGCAGGCAACGCCATGGTGGAATGGATCGGACGATTCTGCACCCGCAGGACTACCCTGTTCGTGGCCGGGTCGGTGGCGTTCACGGCGGCCGCGGTGGGTGTGGGCCTGGTGGAGTCGTTTTGGTGGGCGGTGGGCCTCTTTCTGGTGGTGACCTTTGCCATGGGACTCATGGGGCCCGCGAAGCAAGCGTACATGCACGAAATCATTCCATCCCGACAGCGAGCCACGGTCGTCAGCTTCGATTCCCTCCTGGGCAACGCCGGCGGGATCGGAAGCCAGGCCGGACTTGGGTATCTTGCCCGGGTGCGATCCCTGGCGGACGGCTATGTGGTCGGCGGCCTGATGACGCTTGCGGTCGTGCCGCTCCTCGGGCTGCTCCGAGCGCGCAGGGACCAAGCCGACTACATCGTCGGGCGCGAGTGCGGCACGCATTCACCCAGCGCCGGGCAAGGCCTCCCCGAGGCGGGCCTTGTCGACGCCGTCAAACGCCGGCCATCCGAGGTTATGGGAGGCGCGAGCAGACCATGATTCGAACGCCGGACGCGGGACGAACGGCCCTCCTCATCGCGGCGGTCGCCGCCTCCGGGTGTACCGACGCCGCCTCGGAGCCGGATCCACCGATGCCGCTCGCTGGAGTTGGCGATCACACCCTCCTTCCGGTGCCGGCGGAGGTGACGCTCCACGCCGGCGGCCTTCGCTTGGTTCCGAGCTTCACGCCGAGTCTTACGGGATACACCGAGCCCCGGCTCGAGCGGGCCGTGGCGCGGTTCATGGGCCGACTGGCTCGCGCCGCCGGTCTCGAGTTCCAGGCGGGCGTCGGCGGAACGCCGCCCGAGGTCAGCCTCCGGATCCAGGTGTCGGGTGGCGCAGACTCCATTCCCGGCGTGCGCGAGGACGAGGCCTACACGCTGACTGTTACTGCCCAGGACGCCGTGCTCCAGGCCGGGAGCCCGTACGGCGTCCTTCGCGGACTCGAGACCTTTCTCCAATTGATCGAACGCGATGCGCATGGGCCGTTTGTGCGCGCCGCTACCATTCGCGACGCGCCGAGGTTCCCGTGGCGGGGACTCCTCCTCGACGTCAGCCGGCACTTCATGCCGCTCGACGTGGTCACGCGCACCCTCGACGGCATGGCGGCCGTCAAGATGAATGTCCTCCACTGGCACCTCTCCGAAGACCAGGGATTCCGGGCGGAGAGCCGGCGCTTCCCGTTGTTGCACGAGCGGGGCTCCGATGGTGACTACTACACCCAGGAGCAGTTGCGCGAGGTCATCGCCTACGCCGCCGATCGAGGCATTCGAATCGTGCCGGAATTCGACATGCCGGCCCACACCACGAGCTGGTTTGCGGGCCACCCGGAACTCGCGAGCGCCCCCGGCCCGTACCAGATCGAGCGGCACTTCGGCGTGTTCGACCCGACGATGGATCCCACCCGAGAAGAGGTCTACGAGTTCCTGGACGCGTTCATCGGGGAGATGGCGGCCATCTTTCCCGACC
>JBFGLJ010000199.1:0-4067 GCA_041576235.1 Gemmatimonadales bacterium
CCATCCGGTTGGCCATCGGTGACCACCCCGTCCCCGGCGGCCGATCGCTCGAGGCATCGACCGAACTCGGTCGGCTCACCGAGGCCATCCGGCCGGGAGACCAGGCCTGGGTGCTCCTCTCCGGAGGGACGACGAGCCTCATCGCGTCACCGGTGGACGGCATTCCGGCCGGCGACCTCCAGGAGTTGTACCGACTCCTGCTCGGCTCGGGGTTGGACATCGTGTCGAGCAACCTCGTCCGCAAGCGCGTCGCGCGATGGGGGGCCGGCCGGTTGGGACTCGCCTTCGATCGAGCCGGAGCCCATGCCCGTGTCTATGTCCTGTCCGACGTGTTGGGCGACGATCTCTCCGCTATCGGCTCGGGTCCCTGCGTAGCCGATCCGAGCACGGCATCCGACGTGCGCGGCCTCCTCGAGAACCACGGCCGCTGGTCTGAGATCCCAGCGAGCGTCCGAGGCCTCATCGAGCGCGCAGCGGAGGGTCGCGAAGAGGACACGCCGAAGCCGCCCCACCATGCCCTCGCGGCCATTCCTCATTTCGTTATCGGCAACAACGCGGTCGCACAAACGGCGGCGGAGGCCCATGCCGTGAAACACGGTTTCACCTGCGAAACCCTGCCCGAGCCCGTCACGGGCGAGGCGGCGGCGGCCGGGCGCCGGTTTGTTGCGGAGTTGGAGCGGTTATCGGGCAGGCCTGAGCGCTCGCTGTGTGTCGTCGCCGGAGGAGAGACGACGGTCACGCTCGCACGTACCCGGGGGATCGCGAAGGACGGCGGCGGACGTGGCGGCCGCTGTCAAGAATTTGTACTGGCGGCGGCCGCCGCATTGGCGGAGCGACCCGGAGCCCATCGCTGGACCATTCTGGCGGCCGGCACCGACGGCAGGGACGGGCCGACGGACGCCGCGGGGGGCGTGGTGGACTCACGCACCTGGGCCAGGGCCGAGCAAGCCGGACGCGACCCTGGCCACGATTTGAGGCGGCATGCGGCATACGAGGCGTTGAGCGCGGCGGGGGCGCTGTTCAAGCCAGGGCCGACTGGGACCAATGTCCTGGACCTCATCCTCGCGGTCCGGCGCCTGGCGCCCAACACGGATCGTGCTGAGCTGAGCTAGGGATGTACCTCAAGCGGGGGTTGGTAGTCGGGCCCCAAGATCACGCTCGCGTCGACGCGCCGAAGCGAATCCGGCTGGACGTCCACCACGCCGACCCCCAGGCCGGTGCGGAGCCGTTCCCCGGTGCTGGGCTTCCCGCGCCGTACCACGATGGTGGTGCTCTCTGCCGGGGCCGGAGCATTTCCGAAGAACACGACGTCGTGTCCCTCGCGGCGGAGCGCGCGGCTCGCGGCACGGGCCAGGCCTCGTCGATCAGTCCCGTTGAGCACCTCGACGACCAGTCCGCTTGCACCCGAGGGTACGGGATAGGCATGGCCTTGCACTTGGTCGGTCTTGGGCCACAGCCGGACAGCGGCGGCCAAGACCAGCAGGACCACGAGGCCTCCGAGGACTATGACGAAGCGACGGGAGGGTAAGGAAAAAGCGCGTTCCAAAAGCGCACCGTCGGGTCGGGGAGGGGCCACCCGGAGCGGATGACGTGGAGGACTCGTGCCTGAGCCACGTCTCGGAGGACGCCCGAGACATCGGACGGCAGGCGTTCGGCCAGGGCCGCGCGCCTGGCTCTCTCGAATGGTCTTGTCGGCTCCAAGTAGTCGGCGCAATACAGCATTCGCCCGACCATGTCCCATTCAGCCAAGCCGACCGAATGGTAGCGAACCGCATCTAAGACGCCGCGATCGGTTTCACCTTCGGCCTTGGCCCGGGCGGCGCTCGCGGGTCCGTGTCTGAGGTCCATCGGTCCCGTCGCCGATGGAGCCCAATGCTCCAGGTCGCCGTCGGGGGCATCGCGCATGGCATCATGCAGCCAGGCGGCTCGGAGCCAGCGGTTCCGTTCGGAATCCGGGACCCCAAGCTCTCGAGCCCACCCGACCAGCAGCTCAGCGACGTGCTCGACATGCCGGAGCCGCGCCTCGGTCATGGCGGCCCAGTCGGGAAGCGTGGGACGGAGGAGAGGGGAGGGCGAACGCGTGTCAGCCACGTCCTGACCCCCCGCCCGCGCCTGGCGCGCTCCGAGGGTGCGGGCTTTGGGTGTGGGGCGGTGCAGTCGACATCGAACTCCTAGGGCGAATGAGCCGCCGGCGAGTCGGAGAGTCCTTCGCTGAGAACAATGTTGTCAATCAAGCGGGTGGAACCCACGCGCGCCGCCACCGCAATGACCGATGTGCCCTCTACGCGGTCCACCGACTGCAGCCGGTCGGGATCGACGACGGCAATATACTCCAGCTGGACACTCGGCCCCACAGCCACCCGTTGCCGAACGATGCGCTCGAGGGCCTCGGCGTTGTCCTCCCCCCGACACCATGCCTCGTGCGCGGCGCCGAGCCCGGCGCTCAGCCCAACGGCGTCTCGCCGCTCGTTGGGTGAGAGGTAGACGTTCCGGCTACTCATGGCGAGTCCGTCGGATTCACGGACGGTTGGCACCCCAACAATTTCGATGGGCCAGTTCAAGTCTCGAACCATGTGACGGATCAGCGCCAGCTGTTGGTAGTCTTTTTGGCCAAAGCAGGCCACGTGGGGCTCCACCAGGTGGAACAGTTTCGCGACCACGGTCAAGACCCCCGTGAAGTGGCCCGGCCGCGCTTTCCCTTCCCATCGATCGGCGGTCGCGCCTGGGGTCACCCGCACGTCGGACGCGTCGGGGTACATCGCGTCGGTCGACGGGACGAACAGCAGGGCGACCCCGCGCTCCCGGGCCAGCCGCTCGTCCCGGTCCACGTCGCGAGGATACTCGGTGAGGTCTTCAGCGGGTCCAAACTGGAGCGGGTTGACGAACACGCTCAAGACCACCACATCGGCCAGCTCGCGGGCTCGGTCGACGAGGGCGAGATGGCCCTCATGGAGATACCCCATGGTCGGGACGAAGCCGACGGTGACGCCTTCGGCGCGCCACGCTTGCCGGCGCGCCCGCAGGCCATCCGGGGTCGTCACCAGGTCCATGAGGCGGCGTCGGTCAGTCGAAGCTGTGTTCCGGACCCGGGTACCGCCCGGCGCGAACATCTTCACCAAACTGCTCCACAGCCGCTTCGACCGTCTCGGCCAAGGTGGCATATCGTCTGAGGAACTTCGGCGAAAAACTCGGGTTGAGACCAAGCATGTCGTGCAGCACCAAGACTTGGCCGTCGCACTCCGCGCCCGCCCCGATTCCAATGGTCGGGATCGAGAGGGTCTTGCTGATCCGGCCGGCGAGCGCCGTCGG
The DNA here is from genome assembly GCA_041576235.1 of Gemmatimonadales bacterium. Lineage (GTDB taxonomy): Bacteria > Gemmatimonadota > Gemmatimonadetes > Gemmatimonadales > GWC2-71-9 > JABDII01. The sequence goes on from JBFGLJ010000199.1 coordinate 3,310, forward strand.
GACCAGCTCTAACACCAGCGCAAACGCGCCCGCCGCCTCGAGAGCCTCGGCATCGGCCATGAGCCGGGTGGCGGTGTCCTGGTCGCGTCCTTGAACCCGGTAGCCGGCGAGCGTGTGGATCGACTGCGGAGTGAGCCCCAGGTGTCCCATGACGGGAATGCCCCGCTCGACCAGCGCCGCGACCGTGGGCACCATGGCCGCACCCCCTTCGAGCTTGACCGCCTGGGCTCCTGTCTCCTGAAGGACCCGCCCGGTGTTTCGGATCGCGTCTTCGACCGAGATCTGGTAGGTCAGAAACGGCATGTCGACCACCACGAGGGCCCGCGTGACGCCGCGTCTCACGGCCGAGGCGTGATAGATCATCTGATCGAGCGTAGCGCTCAAGGTCGAGTCGCGGCCGGCCAAGACTTGGTTGACGGAGTCGCCGACGAGGATGATGTCGACGCCGTTGGCATCCAGTAGCCGCGCAAACAGCGCGTCGTAACACGTCAACGAGACAATTCGCTGACCCTCGGACTTCATCGACTGCAAATCACGGATGGTGATCGGCCGATCGCTAGCGGGCATCTGTGCTCTCCATCAGCTCGGCCAGCCCGCGCTGCCAGAACGCCCGATTGGGAAGTTCCGGATGCGGAATCACCAGGTCAGGGTCGTCGATGGTTCGGGTGCCGAATCGCACGAGATCCAGATCGAGCGTGCGCGGGCCCCAACGCCGGCCGCGGACGCGTCCACCAGTCTCCTCGATGGCGCGGCACGCG
>JBFGLJ010000200.1:0-3979 GCA_041576235.1 Gemmatimonadales bacterium
ACTCCTGCCAGGAGCATGCGTGGCCGAACTCGGCCCGACATTGCAGGCTGCCCTCCAAGGCAGATACAACATCGAGCGAGAAATCGGTCGCGGTGGAATGGCCCTCGTTTTTCTCGCCGATGACCTCCGCCACCACCGCCCCGTCGCAATCAAGGTTCTGAAACCCGAGATCGCCACCTCGATAGGCGCCGAGCGCTTCCTGCGCGAGATCGAAACGGCCGCCAGACTCACCCACCCCTATATTCTGCCGCTCTACGATTCCGGCGACGCCGATGGCCTCCTGTATTACGTCATGCCGTTCGTCGAGGGAGAGACCCTGCGTGACCGGCTTGATCGCGAGCGGCAGCTATCGATCCCTGAGGCCATCAAGATCGCCACCGGCGTGGCTTCGGCCCTTTCCCACGCCCACAGCCTCGGCATCATCCACCGCGACATCAAACCCGAGAACATCATGTTCGAGGGTGGGGAAGCCGTGGTGACGGACTTTGGGATCGCCCGCGCGCTGGATACGGCCGGGGGCGACCGGCTGACCGAAACAGGCCTCACCCTGGGCACGTTGGCCTACATGAGCCCTGAACAGGCCGCGGGCGACCGCAAACTGGACGGCCGGAGCGACCAGTATGCCTTGGCCTGTATGCTCCACGAGATGCTGACCGGAGAGCAGCCGTTCACTGGACCGACCGCGCAATCCATCATCGCCAAGCACATCTCGGAGCAGCCGCCATCCATCCGGGTGGTCCGGCCCAGGGTTCCGATAGCCATGGAGGCGGCGGTCAGGACGGCGCTGTCCAAGATTCCGGCCGACCGATACCCCTCCGTGACGGAGTTTGCCGATGCGCTGACCTCGGGGACGGCGTCTCAGCCGCTCCCGGAGCCCGAGGCGATCCTGGCGCCGAAGCCCTCACCCTCCCCGTGGCGGCGGCGGTGGGTGGTAGCTGTTCCGGTGCTCGTCGCGGCGGCCGCCGCGATGGTGCTGGTTCCCAAGCTCTTCTTCGGCAGCAGCCTCAATCCATCCCAATACGTGATCGCCACTCTGGATCCCGATCCCGATTCCCAGGCCCAATTGCGCTGGGAGATCGAGCTCGGATCAGCACTCGGACAAATGCCGGAGCTGGTGCTCACCGAAGACCATCGGGTGAACGATCGGATCCTGCAGCTGGGTGGACCCCCTCCTACGGTGGAGGGGTGGCTCGGAATAGCACGAACACTCGGCGCCGGCCGGCTGTTGGTCTCGAGGCTCGTCAGCCTGGGAGATTCGACGGAGATCCTGACCGACGAGTACGACGTGGGACGCCGGCGGGCCTCGCAGAACCAACGGGTTCGTGTGGCAAGCGCCAACATGGGAGACGGTGCCGCGCGGATGGTCGAACAACTGTTCAACGTCGGGCGAGGGGTGATCAGCAGCCTCGGATCGAGCAACGCCGATGCCGTCCGCCAGTACGTCGCCGGGCACGAAGCCCTCAAATCCTGGGATCTGAGAGGAGCTGAACAACATTTCGCGGAAGCCATCAAACAGGATCCAACCGATCCCCAAGCACATCTGTGGCTCTCCAAAGTGAAGCTCTGGGCGGGCGATCCGGTTGAGGAATGGGGAGCGTCGGCTCGGCGGGCGGCGGCAAGCCTCGACCGACTCCGGGATGATCGCGAGCGGCAACGCGCCTTGGCGCTTCGGGAACTGTCGGAGGAACGGTATCCAGAAGCTTGCCAACGGTATGCAGCGCTGGTGGCGGTAGATTCCGCGAGCTTCGAAGGATGGTTCGGCCTCGGCGAATGCCACCGGCGGGACCGGGCCGTGGCAGCCAATCCGTCCAGCCCGTCCGGGTGGAGCTTTCGAAGCAGCTATCACCGAGCCATCCAGGCGTATCAGCGCGCGCTGGAGCAGGTACCCTCATTCGCTTTTCAATTCGGACCGTTCGAGCGCCTCGACGAAGTCCTGATCGTGAGTCCTGGCCACCTTCGTCCCGGCCATGCCGACGACGCTCGAGGGACCGGTCCCACGCTCTTCGCGGCGTTCCCGTCAATCGCCAACGACACCCTGGCCTTCGTACCGTTCCGCCTCGCCTCCGTTCAGGCAGGCGAGCCGCGCACCATCCCAGCAACCCAACGGCAGGCCATCGCGCTCAATCGTGAGCGCTTGCTCCAGATCGTCCGGAACTGGACCGCCGCCTTCCCCGACTCCGCGCGCGCCAACCTTGCCCTGGGACGCGCGCTGGAACTCAATGGCTGGCTGGACGGCGGGGGCACCGTTGACCGGTCAGCCCTCGCGGCGGTCCAAAAGGCTCGCCAGGTCAGTCGCACCAGGAAGGACAGCGTGGAAGCGGGACTGATCGAGGCGCGGGTGTTGCTCAAACTCGAGCGCTTTCAGGAGGTACGGGCCATCGCCGATCGATTCCTGGATCGCACAAGGGGCCTCGAACCTGGGGAAGCTCGGGATCTGATCGGCCTGGCGGCCCTCACCGGCCGCCCGTCGGTTGCCGCCGCTCTTGGAAAGGCAGGCGCGAGGGTGCTGGCGGAGGCCCCGAGTGGCCCGTATCGCATGATCGCTCTGCCCGTCCTGGAGACGTGGCAGGCGTTCATGGCCTACGCGTCCATCGGGTCTCCCCTCGACAGCATCACGGCCCTGGCCACGCGATTGGACACGCTGCTTCAGGTGTATCCGGCTCCGACCAACCTCGGCGGCTTCGTCGAGTGCGACATCTCCTGGTACCCGCGGTCGTTGGCGTTCACCGAGCTGCGCCAGGTGACGGAACGCCGGGATTGCTGGGACACCAACGCCCTCTTGGGCATGCAATGGGCCGCCAATCAGAACAGCCCCGAAGAGGTCGGGAGGCAGTTTAGCGAGGTGCAGGGCGGGCGAGGCGACTTCACCGAGGGCGAGGTGTCGTTCGAGCACCCCTACAACGAGGCCCGGGTCCTGCTCCAGGTCGGCGACACGGCGCGGGCCACCCAACACTTGAGCCGGGCGCTTGCCGCCATTCGAGCGCTACGGACGAGCGTGATTACCGAGCCACCCCAGGCGGCGAGCCTGGTCCGGGCCATGGCTCTTCGGGCCGAGCTCGCGGCCAAGGCGGGAGAAACCGTGACCGCGCGACTGTGGGCCGAGCGGGTCATCGCCCTCTGGCGCGACGGCGAGCCGGCGGTAGAATCGACCCTGGTGCGGATGCAGCAGCTCGCTGCCCGATGAGGCAGAGTTCGCCACTAAGGAGGGAGTATGCGCTGGACCGGAGTCATGGGATTCGGCTTGACGGCCGGACTGCCCGGGCATACGCCCCCCTCGACCTGCCCCCGGGCATGAGTTGGATCATGATGTGCGAGGAGACTTCGGGAGGAGCCACCACCTACACCGCCCTGATCATTCCCGAAGACCAGAGCGAGCCGCTGCGATCCCGGGCCATCAGGTACTTCACCATTCCCGACGCGCTTCCCGAGTCGCGGGCCCGGTTCCAGAACGGCAACAGCGAGAGGCTCTGCGTGTCGTGCAAGGTTCAGGGATGGTGCGAGATGTAGAGACTCCTCAGGACATGCGTTGCACCACTTCGGCCGCGGTCCGGGGACGATCCTCGGGCCGCTTGGCCAAGGAGGCGAACACCACTTCTTCGACGGCCTCGGGGATCTCGGGCCGTACCACCCGCATCGATCGCGGCTGGTCGCGCAGGTGGCGGGAGATGACGACCTGCGCCGTCGGCCCGGTAAATGGCAGCTCGCCGGTGAGCATCTCGTAGATGACACAGCCGAGCCCGTAGATGTCGCAGCCAGGGCCGATGTCCTTCAGGCCCGCCGCCTGCTCCGGGCTCAGGTAGGCCGGCGTCCCCACGACCAACCCGCTCGAGGAGACGCGCTCACCCCCGGCCGCGCCGAGAGCCGCCGACGCTGGGCACGGCTCATCCAGCGCGTCTTCGAGGTCGACCCCCTCGCGTGTCCCCGGTGCGGCAACACCATGCGCATCGTGGCCTTCATCGAGCGTCGACAGGCCGACGTG
>JBFGLJ010000201.1:0-3902 GCA_041576235.1 Gemmatimonadales bacterium
CGCACCCCCGCAACGCCGTGGGGGCCGGGGTGGGGGTGGGGGGGGACGCGGTGGGCGCGACCGCCGCGGCGGCCGCCCGCGGCGGGAGCGGGAGCGGAGCAGCGACCTGGTCGAGAACGTGATCACCATCAACCGGGTCGCCAAAGTCGTCAAAGGCGGACGGCGGTTTTCATTCAACGCCCTGGTCGCCGTCGGCGACGGAGAGGGCAAGGTCGGCGTCGCCATGGGCAAGGCCAATGAAGTCTCCGAGGCGGTCCGCAAGGCGGTCGATGGCGCCCGGCGCGGGATGGGCCCGGTGCCCCGGGCCGGCACGACCATTCCGCACGAGATCGTCGGCGAGCACGGAGCGGGGCGGGTGCTGCTCAAGCCGGCCGCGACGGGGACGGGCGTGATCGCCGGTGGCCCAGTGCGATCGGTGCTCGAGTGCGCGGGGATCACCGACATCCTCACCAAGTGCTTGGGATCGACGAATCCGCACAACATGGTGCGGGCCACGATGGATGGCCTGACCCGGCTGGTGTCGGTGCGGCAAGTGGCCCAGGAGCGTGGGGTCGAGCCCGACCAGATCGCCTACCGGCCGCGGCAGGAGGTGTAAATGGCGAAGCGGGCGGCAAAGCGACTTCGGGTCAAGCAGGTGCGGTCCGGCATCGGCCATCCGGCCACGTTCCGGCGCACGCTCGAAGCGCTTGGCCTCAAACATCACCAAGACACGGTGGTGGTGAACGACACCCCATCGATGCAAGGCATGCTGTATAAGGTGCGGCACTTCATCGAAGTGACCGAGACCAAGGAGACCTGATGGCCGAGGATACCAAGGCCGCTGAGCAGATGACCCTCTCGACCCTCCGGCCGCCGAAAGGGGCGGTCCGGGACCGGAAGCGGGTCGGCCGGGGCCCGGGGTCCGGCGTCGGCAAGACGGCCGGCCGGGGGCACAAGGGCCACAAGTCCCGCTCCGGCGGGGCGTCGAATCCCGGATTCGAGGGCGGGCAGATGCCCCTCTACCGCCGGCTCCCCAAGCGCGGCTTCACCAATCCCTTCCGGGTCCCGGCGCAGGCCGTCAATCTGGCCCGGCTCAAGCGTCTCGAGGGAACCGAGATCACGCCCGAGACCCTGTATGCCGCAGGACTCATCGGGAAGGTGACGGCGCCCGTCAAACTGCTCGCCAACGGCGACGCGGATCGGGCCTATACGGTGCGCGGGGTGAAGCTCTCGCGCGCCGCCCGCGAGAAGATCGAAGCGGCAGGCGGCAAGGTCGAGGGCTAAGTGACCTCTCCCCGCATGCCGGCGGTTTCGATTGACCCCGAACTGAAGAAGAAGCTCCTCTTCACCCTGCTGGTGCTGCTCATCTACCGGGTCGGCGCGCACATCGCGTCCCCAGGGGTAAACGTTCAAGCCCTCGCCGACTTCATCCGGAATTCGGCGGCGGCCGGGTTCTTCGGGCTCTACGACATGTTGGGCGGCGGATTGTCGCGAGCGACGGTGTTCGCCCTCGGCATCATGCCCTATATTTCGGCGTCCATCGTGTTCCAGCTCGCCGGCGGCGTGGTCCCATCGATCACCAAGATGCAGAAGGAGGAGGAAGGCCGGAAGAAGATTACCCAATGGACCCGGTACCTGACGGTCGTCTTGTCGGCGTCCCAGGCCTACACCTTTGCCCTGTTTACCGAATCGATTCCCGGCGCGATCCAGGCCCCCGGCTGGGGATCCCGCATGACCATGGTGCTGATGCTTACCACCGGGGCCATCTTCGTCATGTGGCTCGGCGAGCAGATCACCGAGCGGGGCATCGGAAACGGCATGAGCCTGCTCATCACGTTCTCGATTCTCGAGCGCCTCTGGCCGTCCACGCTCCAACTCATCGGCTTCGTCACCAGCCAGGTCATCTCGATCGTTGCTGCCTCGGTGTTCCTGGCTGTGCTCATCGGCGTCGTCGCGGCCGTGGTGGGCATGACCATTGCCGCGCGCAGAATCCCGATCCAAATCCCACGCAAGGTGATGGGGCGGGGACGAGTGCGTGAGGGGCAAAAGAGCTTCATCCCCATCCGGATGCTGGCCGCGAACGTGATGCCGATCATCTTCGCTCAGACGATTATCATCGTGCCGGGGACGGCGGCGAGTTTCACCAACAGCGAGATCCTGACGGAGATTGCAAACTTCTTCGTGCCGGGCGGGGTCCCGTATTCGATCCTGTTCGCGTTCATGATCATATTGTTCACCTATTTCTACACCTCGATCATCTTCAACTCGGTTGACGTGGCGGAGAATCTGAAGAAGCAGGGCGGCTTCATTCCTGGCGTGAAACCAGGCGCCAGTACCGCCGACTACATCGACACCGTGCTCGGACGCATCACCTTCCCGGGCGCCCTGTTCCTGGCGGCCATCTCCCTGATTCCGATTTATGTGTCGCAGCTGCTCGGGATCCAGGCTACGTTTGCCTTCGCCGGCGCCTCGGTCCTGATCGTGGTCGGGGTGCTCCTCGACACGATCGAGAAGATCGAGCAGCACCGCCAGTTGCGCCGGTATGATGGGTTCATGCGGAGCGGCCGAGTCCGGTTCCGCGGAGGAAAGCAGCCGCGCTACATCTAAGCGATCACGGATGGTGGGAGGAGGCCGCGGCGGTGGGTAGGCGTTCGATCATGAACACCTGCCCACCGCCGCCGTGTGCCGCCGACCACGGGTAACCAACATGGACATTCTCTTGCTGGGACCACCGGGCGCCGGCAAAGGAACCCAAGGTGCGATCCTGGCCGAACGGCTCAGGATCCCGAAGTTCGCCACCGGCGACCTGCTCCGCGACGCCGTCAAGCGGCAAACGCCCTTGGGTCTCGAGGCGAAATCGGTCATGGAGGCGGGTCACCTGGTCAGCGACGAGATCATCCTCGGTATCATGGAGGCGGAGCTGGCCAAGCCCGAGGCCGAACGCGGGGTGGTCTTCGACGGCGTGGTACGCACGGTGCCACAGGCGGAGGGCCTGGCGCGGATCCTCCGGCGCATGGGCCGGCGGATCGACTACGTCCTGCTGTTCGAGATCACCGACGAGGAGATCCTCAAACGACTGGAACGGCGGCGGACACTCGAGCAACGGGCGGATGATGATCCCACCGCCGTGCGCCGGCGGCTCGACGTGTACCGAGAGCTGACGGCCCCGGTGCTCGCCTGGTATGAAGCAAGTGGACGAGTCCACCGGATTGCTGCTGTCGGAAGCATCGAAGACATCAGCGAGCGGGTCGAGGCCGTTATCGGGAATGGGAAAGCGTCCCGATGATTACCATCAAGTCGCCGCGGGAGATCGAGGTCATGGCGCGGGCAGGGCAGATCGTCGCCGGCACCCTGCGCTTGGTTCGCGACATGGTGCGTCCCGGCATGTCCACCGAAGACCTCGATCGTGCGGCGGAGGAGTTCATCCGGAGCCACGATGGGGCGACGCCGTCCTTTAAGGGGCTCTATGGGTTCCCGAAGACCCTCTGCACTTCCATCAACGACGAGATCGTCCATGGCATTCCCTCGCCCACGCGGGTGCTGCGGGAGGGGAACATCGTGAGCGTGGACGTCGGGGTATACCTCGAAGGCTTGCACGCCGATTCGGCTACCACTATCCCGGTCGGCGAAGTCTCACCCACCGCCGCCAAGCTCCTGGAGGTCACCCAGCAGTGCCTCGAGGCGGGGGTCGCTCAGGCCAGACACGGGAACTACGTGGGCGATATTGGGTATGCGGTGCAAACAGTGGCCGAAGCCGCTGGCTTCGGCGTGGTGCGCGAGTTGGTCGGCCACGGCATCGGGGCCCAGTTCCACGAGGAACCCCAGGTGCCGAACTTCGGCGTTCCCGGGCGCGGCCGCCGCCTCCTCGAAGGCATGACCATAGCGATCGAGCCGATGATCACGGTCGGCGACCCGGCCACCAA
>JBFGLJ010000202.1:0-3877 GCA_041576235.1 Gemmatimonadales bacterium
GGAAAGCCGCCCCTCCCAGAACACATGTTCCGCTCCAACCTCCCAACTGCGCGATCGCTCCGGATCGAGGTTGGGGTTGCCCACTTCGAACGGCGTGTTCGCAAAGGTCTCGGCGAATGTCGGCGCCTTGAAGCCCGTTCCGATGGAGCCGCGCACTCGGGTGTCGGGACCCAGCCGGTATACGAGTCCCAGTCGATAGGTGAAGAAGGTGCCGAAGCTCTCGTTGTCCTCGATCCGGGCCCCGAGATGCACGCTGGCTGGGAGGGGAAGGTCCACAATGCCGTCGATGTAGGTGGCCAGGTTCCGTCTCTGCGCATCGAAGGGTTCGGACGCCTCCGTGCTGCCACCCGTCCCGAAATTGGAGGTCGTCTCGCCCCGCTGCCGTTCCTGGTCGATCTCGAGCGAGGTGCCTGCCGTCACCAGCAGCCGCGACGAGGCGAGGACATGGGCCCGGGCGTCGAGACTGCGACGGGCAACATGACTCCGCCGTCGCGAGGCATAGGCAAACCCCAGCGTGTCCGCCGGGCTATCCTGGGTGTCTTCGAACCCACCATCGAGGTCGAAATTCGTGAGGGTGAGGGTTGCCTGGAGCACCTCGGAGAAGCGATGGTCGAGCTGGAGACTCGCCGCCAGTGACTCGTCGAAGGTGAATTGATTGCTATCCACCGGCGCACCGCTCCCGTCGGTCGGGAAGTGGATGGTGTTGTCTTCCCAGCGCAAGGCGAGCGTAGCGTTGGTGCGGTCGGTGAAGGCGGCCTCGACCGACCCGCTCGCGGTGCCGTTGGTGTATCGATTGTTGAAGTCGTACGTGCCCTCGGTGCGCAGGCGAGACGCGCCCAACGTGTACCGCACCGGGCCTCGTTGGCCCGCCACCGACGCCCCCACCACCGCGCGGCCGTTGGTGCCGCCGTCCCCATACACGTCGACCTCGGGGCGGGGTCCCCCTCGCTTGGTGAACACCTGGATGACCCCAGTCACGGCGTCGGAACCGTAGAGGACGCTGGCCGGGCCGCGCACGATCTCGATGCGATCCACGTTATCCGTGGTGAGGCTGGCGAAGTCATATGACCCGCCGGGCGCGTTCACCGCGACGCCGTCGACGAGGACCTTGACGTAGTCGCTCTCCCCACCTCGCAGGAACAGAGACGTGACGCCCCCATAGGATCCAATCGGCACCACTACCGCTGCGGGAACCTCCGTGAGCGCGTCGCTGACATAGCGAATGCCGCGAGCCTCGAGTTCAGCGCCAGACAGGACGCTGACCGCCGCCGTCAGGGCGTCTGGTGCCAGGGGAATCCGGTGCGCCGTCACAACGAGCGGCGAGAGCTCGACCGTGTCCGGAACCTCCTGACTGGCGAGGGAGGTCTGGGCAACCATCACGATGATTGGCAGGCCACGGAGGACGCGGCGGGAGGGGCTCCTACGACTCATGCGTACTCAGCCTTTCTTCTCCTGGTCGGAGGGGGGTGACTTGTGGAGCGCCGTCTAACCACGGGGTGATGGCGATGGGCCATCCAAACACGGTGGCCACCACGCTGGTGGTGAGGACCTCCGTCGGCTTGCCTTCCGCGACGACCCGGCCGTGGTCGAGCAGCATCAACCGGTCGGCGTATCGCGCGGCGAGGTTCAGATGGTGGGTGACGATGATCCCGGCGAGGCCGCTCGAGATGAGGTGGCGCACCAATTCGAAGACTTCCATCTCATGGCGCACATCGAGGGCGGACGTGGGCTCGTCGAGCACCAGCGCCTTTGGTTCCTGAGCCAGCGCCCTGGCGACACGCACCCGTTGCCATTCCCCACCCGAGAGGGTATCGACGCTCCTGTGACGCAGGTTCAGCACGTCACACCGTTCCATGGCGTCATTGACCACGTCGAAGTCCCGACGACCCGGGGCGCTGAGGGCGCCGAGTCTGGCGTAGCGGCCCATCATGACGGCATCGGCCACGGGCATGGGGAAGGTGCTCTCTTCGCGCTGGGTGACGACGCCGATCAGCTGTGCCAGATCGCCTCGGCGCCATCCCGCGATGGCACGGCCGTGAACGAGCGCCTGTCCGCGGCTGGGACGGACCAGGCCGAGGAGGCCCCGGAGCAAGGTCGTCTTGCCACTGCCATTCGGACCCACCAGCGCCAAGAGCGTCCCGGCCCCGACCCCGCACGATACCCCGTCGAGCGCCGGTGTTGGCGCTCCCTGATACCGAATCGTCAGCGCCTTCGCTTCGAGGATCACGCCAGCGTCCGCCTGAGGAGCATGGCAAAGAGCGGTACCCCCACGAGCGCCGTTACCACCCCTACCGGAAGCTCGAGCGGCCGGACGGCGGTGCGTGCCACTGTGTCGGAGAGCACCAAGAAGGCCCCGCCAATGAGGAACACCGTGGGAAGAAGCGTCCGGTGCAACGGCCCAAAGATCAGACGGACCCCGTGCGGCACCACCAAGCCGACGAAGCCGATAATCCCGCAGACGGCGACACTCGCGGCAGTCAACAGGGCCGTTGTGCCGAACACCACCCGTTTGACCCGTTCCACGTCGGCACCCAGATGGTGGGCCGGTTCCTCTCCCAGAGCCAACAGATCGAGCGATCGCCCGCTGACGAAGAGCACCACAACCGGAATGACGGCGTAGACCGTAAACACCCCCAAGGCTTGCCAGGACGCCCCTCCGAGTCCGCCAAGCAACCACAGAAAGGCATTGCGAAGTTCCGTCGCATCGGACAGCGAAATGATGGCGCTCATCAAGGCACTCGCGAAGGCGCCAACCACGACCCCGGCCAACAGCAGCACTCTGGGATCGAGGCGACGGCCACTGGCGACGCTCAAGCGGTACACCAGCCCGACGGCGGCCAGCGATCCAACGAACGCGGCAACCGGAATGGCCCAGACGCTGTTCAGTCGGAGGGCCAGGGCGGTAACCGCGCCGAGCCCTGCGCCACCCGACAGGCCCAAGAGGTAGGGGTCGGCCAACGGATTCCGGATGAGCGCCTGGAGCGCGGCGCCCGAGAGCGCCAGACTCCCACCGATGGCAAACCCCAGCAGGACCCGAGGCAATCGCAGGTGTCTCACAATGGCCGCACCATTCCCTTCACCGACAATGAGCCCGGTCCAGACATCGCCCGGCGGCAGGCGCACGGCCCCAAGCGAGACGCCCACGATCACGCTGGCCACGACGAGGCCGGACACCACCACCCGGGTCGGCGTGTTCACGGTCTCGCGCTCCGGAATGCCTCGGCCAGGGTGTGCACCGCCTCAGGCGCGCGGGGGCCTGGGCGGCTGAACTCGGATCCCACGATGTGGAGAAACCGGCGCTCGCGCACGGCTCGCACCGCGTTCCATTCGGGCCGATCCGCGATGGCCGGGATGTCCTCGCCGAGGATGAGGATGAAATCGGGGTCCCGGTGCGCGACGGCTTCGATACTGACAGGGGCCGATGCGGCCTCGAGATCACCGAAGATGTTCCGGCCCCCGGCGCGCTCGACCAGCTCGCTCTGGAAGCTCCCCCCGCCTATGGTCATTGGCGGCTGATCCCAAGCCAGGACAAAGAGCCTGAGCGGGCTGGAAGAGGGCGGCGTTCTGGCGCGGTCGAGGGCCGTGCCGAAGTCGGCAGCGAACGCCTCGGCCTCGGCGTCGTGATCGGTGAGGCGACCGAGCAAGCGGGCGTGTCGCCCAACCTCGCCAAGCAGGTCCGTGTTGAGCCGGAGGGCCGGGACACCGAGGCGGCGAAACTGGCCGACGGCGTCGGCGTTGTGGCCGGAGTTGTAGAGCACCACGAGATCCGGCCGTCGAGCCAGCACGGCTTCGATGTTGGGTCGAAGTCCGTCCCCGACGTTCGGGATCGCGGTGGCTTCCGGTGGGTAGTCGCACCACGCGGTACGCCCAACGACCA
>JBFGLJ010000203.1:0-3811 GCA_041576235.1 Gemmatimonadales bacterium
CCGGGTCGCAGGGATCGAGCTTCTACGGATCGGAAACCGAAACGCTTCCCGAGTCTGCGACCCATGCGTCGCTTGGATGCGGCAATCCAACGGCACTCGCCGAGCTTCGCGAGGGAGATGTTGTCCTCGACCTTGGCTCGGGCGGCGGGCTGGACGTGCTGTTGGCGGCGCGCCGTGTCGGTCCCGCAGGAAAGGTGTATGGGCTGGACATGACCGACGAGATGCTCGCGCTGGCCCGAGACAATCAACGCCGTGCAGCTGTGGCCAATGTCGAATTCGTGAAAGGATACATCGAGGCCATCCCGCTGCCCGACACCTCGGTCGATGTCATCATCTCGAACTGCGTCATCAATCTCGCGGCCGACAAGCGGCGGGTGCTCCGGGAAGCGTGGCGCGTTCTCAAACCCGGCGGGCGGTTTGCCGTGACCGATATCGTCTCACGCGGCCCCATCCCCCATGCCCTCCGGCGCGACATGGAACTGTGGGTGGGGTGCCTCGCGGGGGCATTGGACGAGGGAGAGTTTCGATCGCTTCTCCACCAGACCGGATTCACGGACATCGACATCGTGGCTGCAACCGTGTATACGCCACCCGCGGGTCAGACGTCCGGGGCGGGAGTGGGCACAGCTCGCCACGAGGGTGAGGGTGAAGAGGAAGGGGAGTTCGTCGGTGCCTTGATCCGGGCCACGAAACCGGGCGGGCACGCGGGCAGCGGTGCGAGTTGATCAGCCGAGCACCGCCCCGTACGGCTGGAATCCGGAGCGCCGAACGATCAACCAGCCGACGATGACCCCCGCGGCCTGCACCAGCACATCGGTCGAGTCCGGGTAGCGGCCGGCGATCAGGAGTTGGCTCAGCTCGGTCAATACCGCCAAGTAGATACCGGGGTAGAACGCGCCTAGTGGACCCCGACGACGGAGTGGCCATACCGCCAGCAAGGCTCCGAGGGGGAAGTAGAGGAAGAACTCGGCGGCGACGTCCACCACGCTGAAGACATCCATGCGCTGACCCATCGAAGCGAGTGGCACCCACCACTGGTCGAACAGGCTGGCCTTGATGACGGCTGGGTCGAGTGTGGGAACAAAGGGCCGCCAGGACCAGAGACACAGGACCCCGGCGTGCAGGATCAGCAGGCCCAAGGGACGGCTCGCTCCGCGCAACTCACGGCTCAAGCGCGGCAATCCCCACACGGTCGCCATCGCGCCGGCGCCAACTCCCAGGCTGTGCGCGACGAAGGGACCGACGTTGATGGGTTGTCCCAGGAATCCGTGCCCGATCTCGGCTAGGCCGAACAGCACGGCACCAAGGAAACCCACCCGCCACGCCGCCCCGCGATAGGCGATGCCGCGCTCGACCAAGGCCGCCACACCGTAGGCGCCCACTGGAAGGAACAGCACGACGTCGGTCATCGTGAAATCGAAGATCGATCGAAGCTCGAACAACTCCAACGAGACCCGCATCCGGCCCAGCGGCCCGCCATAGATGTTGGCGTGCGGGGCTTGCCGAAACAACGGAACCAAGGCCTCGGCGAATGCCGCGACGGCATAGGTCCCCGCGAAGATGAGGGCGGGGATACCCGTGTAGGATCGTTGACCCTTCTTCGACCGCGCGAGGGAGACCAGCGCCAGCAGCGCGAGGGCTCCCATGGCGCTTCCGCCGGTATTGGTCAACAGGTCGAGGATGCTGGCGTAGCGTAGCCCCGAAAAGAGTTGGAGGGTCTCAACGAGGAGGCTGAGGCAGGCTCCGGTGAGCGCGGCGTTTCGGAGCGAGAGCCACACGCGCTGGCTGGGGGCGGTGACCATCCAGACGACACCCCAGCCCGCAAATAGGGCGAGGTTGCGCGCAGCATCGATGGCGTCGCTGGACTCAATGGAGAGGCTGAGCGCCCGTTGGAGCCGTGAGGGGACGGCACTCCAGGACGGATCGAAGGCGAATTGAGAAACCGTGGCCAGGAGCACGACCCCCACGTAGCCCAGCCGGGCGGGAGTCCGCCACCGAGCCAGTCCATGGGCGAGCCCGCTCACCGTCACGACCGCTCGGCTGGAGGCCGAGTCCGTCGCTCAAATGACCAGGGGGTGTCCGAGGTCCGATCGTCAAACGGCTCGGATCGCGACGGCAGCAGGCAATCGAGTGCGGCTCGACCCAGAAACGGCCCGCCGTGCGCCTCGGCCGGTATCTCCGTCGCGTGGCAGACGGAAAGGAGCAGTTCGTCGAGAGCGATCGGGATTCGATAGAGGTCACGCGAGGTTGTTGGCCCTGCCTCGATGACGATGGTCTTCGCGCCGTGCTCGGTCTGGAGGTAGTCGATCGCTCCGCGCAGGGTTGGGTCCGCCACCCCCGCAATGCGGAGCGCCCGCACGCGTTTCGAAACAGCGAGGCGTTGAGCCGCCGCCGCCGTCGTGAAAACCATCGGGACGGTGTGTGAGTGGAACATGGGATGCTCGAGGTCCAGGGCCCGGCCACTGGTCAGAACGAGACTGATGGGTGGACGCTCCTGTCCGAGAACCGCCATCCTCCATTGTTGCAGCGCCTGCGTATGAGGTACGGGGCCGAGGAATGCGTGCGTTACCGTGGGTTCCTCCCGCAGGATCTTCCCGGTTGTGACAATGGCATCGGCACGAGCCCTCGCCAGGTTGAGGGCCGTCCGATCGTACCGGTTGGTTGGAGTCGCCGGGGTGATGCGCAGTGTGGTGTACGCCGCACTGGCGTCCGCCCAAACCGCCGTCACATGGACCACGCCTCGCTCACCAACGAAGTCGCTCCCGTAGAGCCGGACGGCGAGCTCTGTGATGTCGCGTGCGCTCTCGGCTGTATCGGGATTCACTATGGGACGGGCTTGGGGTGGGACCGGAGTCAGGATACGGCGTACGCGGGCTCGGCAATGCCGGTGGCATCGACTCGCCAGGGCGTCCATAACAGCGCCACGTTGCCGACCGCGATATCCGACTTGCGCGGGGCGATGGTCTTGGTGGAGAGATCGAGTTCCATGTCCTCGTCCGCCCTGAGATCGGCCAACTCATCCTCGAATTCCGTCTCCAGCCCTTCGAGCTGCGCGCGGAGTTCCTCCAGCTCTTCCTGGGCGCGGGCAATATCGCCCTTCTCCCGCGCCGCTCGCCCGGCGCCCCGCATGGCCGTGCTCGCCCGCCCTACGGTGCCAACACTCGCTACCTTGCGGCCGAACAAGGCGCCGAGCACGGTGGCTCCCACGGAGACAGCGGTTTGGGTCTTGGCTTGATCATACTGTGACTGCTGGGTTGCCACCTTGCGCTCGGCGCGTTGGATGCGCTCTTGAAGTCGTGCCAGCTTGGGGGCATACCGCTTGCGCAGCTTTTCCTTTGTTCCGTCCCGCCGCTCCCGCGCCGCCTCGCGAACGCGAATGGTGAAATCCGCTTCCGATTCTTCGGGCGACGACGTGAGCTTGAAGGCCATAGACCGATACAAGGTGAGCGGATGAGCCTTGTAGACATGGGTCTTGTACCGTTTGGCCCAGGTCACGAAGCTCTTGGCCTTGGTTGCCGCCGAGGGAAGCGGCGCAAAGGTGGCGCCGTCTTCCGGTTCGTCGGCGATGTCCGGTGCGCCGTCGGGCAGCGACTCGGCGCTGGCCCAGACATCTCCGGTCTCGCGATCGCCGAGTGGGGCGAGGTGAGCCACCCTCCGCCATTCATCGATGCCCAGTCGGGCATTGGCATAGTGGAGTTCGGCCGTGCCGAGGAGGGCCGGACGGTACACCAATCGGTCCTCGCCAATTTCTGCTGAGACCGGCAGGAAGAACTCCGGCACCGCCGGTTCGAGCACCGGCCGCGCGTCCTCG
>JBFGLJ010000204.1:0-3794 GCA_041576235.1 Gemmatimonadales bacterium
GAGATCCTGCGGCTGGCGGCCGGCGGCGACGGCGTGGGCCGCTGGGTCGACGGGAAGACCGCGTTCGTCCCGCGTACCGCCCCCGGCGACATCGCGGTGGTCGAGCTCGTGAACGAGCGGCGACGGCACGTAACCGGACGCATGCTTCGCCTCGACAGGGCTGGTCCTGGGCGGGTGTCACCTCAGTGCGCCCACTACCTTCGAGACGGCTGCGGGGGCTGCCAGTTTCAGCACCTGGACCACCCGACCCAAATCGAGGCCAAGCGGACCATCGTTGGAGATGCCTTGCGGCGAGTCGGTGGGCTCGACCTTTCGGACCCGGACGTGGTGCCGTGCGGCACGGCATGGGGCTACCGCAATACGCTGGTGCTCACCGCACGCGGGGAAGCAGGCGTCATCGGCTTTCACCACTTCGAGCATCCCGGTCGCATCTTCGATCTCGAGCGATGTGAGATCGCTGCCCCCGCGCTGATCCAGCTGTGGGGTGTCCTACGCGCCCGCAGGGCGGCCTTCCCGGCCGGCCTGTCGCGGTTGGTGCTCCGGCTGGACCGCGAGGGCGGCCGCCACGTGATGGCCGAGGCCAAAGGCCACAGTGCGTGGCCAATGGCCCCCGCGCTGGCCGGCGAGCTCGACCAAGCCGGAATGCCCAGCACGCTGTGGCTCCGGCGAAGCCGCAGGCGGCGGCCGCGCTGGGTGGCCGGAGCGCCGGCTCGGGCAGGCGCCGTTGCCTTTGCACAAGCCAATCCCTCCGTGGGCCACGCCGTGAAAACCGCGGCGATTGAGGCCCTGGGTCCGGTGGGACTGAAGCGCGTCTGGGACCTCTACGCCGGCGTGGGCGAGACCGCTCGGCGCCTTGCGGAGTTGGGTGCGTCGGTCGACGCCGTCGAGCGAGATGCCTGGGCCGTGGCCGAGGGCAAGTACCAGTGCGAGGGCTTGGCGGTACGGTGGCACGAGGGCACGGTCGAAACCGTGGTACCCCGACTTGGGGCGTGCGACCTGGTGATCGTCAACCCGCCTCGAGCGGGACTGGATGCGCGGGTCACTCGGGGCCTTCTGGCCAAGCGACCGGACCGACTCGTCTACGTCTCGTGCGATCCGGCCACCCTGGCGCGGGACTTGAGCCGGCTGATGAACCCTCCTTCGCGCGGGCGCGAATACCGGGTGACCCTGGTCCGGGCGTATGACATGTTCCCGCAGACGGCGCACGTCGAAACGCTGGCCGTGGTGGAGCGGTCATGAAGTATGTGGTGACGATCGAGGGTCGCGAAATCGAGGTCGAGATCGAGGGCGAGCGGGTCCGGATCGACGGTCAGGAACGGCATGCGCATCTGAGCGTGTTGCCGGGGACGCCGCTCCGGCAGCTGGTGGTGGACGGACGCTCGGTGCCCTTGTCGGTGGCCGAGGGCGAGGCGGGCCGCGGGCGGGGACACTGGGTGCTGAACCGCCGCGGGGAGGAATGGGTGGTGGAGGTCGTGGACGAGCGGACCCGGCACATTCGCTCGCTCGCGGGGGCGCCCGAGGGCCGGTTGGGTGGAGGGGCGGTCAAGGCCCCGATGCCGGGTCTGGTGGTGCGGGTTCAGGTGGCGGTGGGGGACCTGGTCGAGCCCGGGGACAGCCTGGTGGTGCTCGAGGCCATGAAGATGGAGAACGAGCTCCGGGCGCCCCAGGGCGGGCGTGTCGCGGCCATTGGGGTGGAGGCCGGGATGGCGGTCGAGAAGGGGGAGGTGCTGGTGGAGCTGGCTCCAGGCGACGTCCCGGCCCCTGGCCCCGCCCCCATGGATGGTCCGGCTTGACCCTCGCGCCCGGGAGCCGCTATGTTCCGGGTCTCTGTACATTTACGTCCTGTTTCACGAGGCCCGGCAGGGAGCATGATGAAGACCTTCACCGCCACTCCACGCGATCTGGAGCATGCGTGGCATGTGGTCGACGCCACGGACGTCCCCCTCGGGAGGCTGGCGTCGGCGGTGGCGCAGTTGATTCGCGGAAAGCACAAGCCGACGTATACGCCGCACATGGATGGTGGGGACTTCGTGGTGGTCATCAATGCCGAGAAGGTGCGCCTCAGCGGACGGAAGATGGATCAGAAGCGATATTTCTCGTACAGCGGCTACATGGGACACGAGAAGCACACCCCGGTTCGGGACCTCTTGGCTAAGCATCCCGATCGTGTGATCGAGAAGGCGGTGTTCGGCATGCTGCCCAAGACCTCGCTGGCGCGGCAACGGCTGCGGAAGAAGCTCAAGGTCTATGCGGGGAATGAGCACCCTCACGCGGCCCAACAGCCGAGACCCTTTACGGTGCAGGCCAGCAAGGTGCAATCATGACAACGCCGGCAACGACGGGATTCCGGTGGCAGGCGGTTGGGCGGCGGAAGGCGAGTGTGGCGCGGGTGTACCTCACACCCGGCACTGGGAAGTGGGACATCAACGGCCGTACGTTGGGCGACTACTTCCCACGCCCCTCTCTGGTCCAACATATCCAGCAGCCCTTTGCGGCGACCGACACCCTTGGAGCATTCGATGTGAGGGCGCACGTTCAGGGTGGCGGGGCCTCGGGGCAGGCCGGCGCGCTGCGTCTGGGGATCGCTCGGGCGCTACTCGGTGCCGACGAGACCCATCGCGTCAAGTTGCGGGGGAGCGGGCTGCTCACGCGGGATGCCCGCGTGGTCGAGCGGAAGAAGCCCGGCCGGCCGGGAGCGCGCAAGCGCTTCCAATTCTCGAAGCGCTAACGGAGCGGCGGCTGGGTGCCGCCCGCTTCGAACGACACACACCGCGGGATTCCGGCCGGGGTGCCCGTATGACGGGTCGGCGTCGGGACGCGAACGCGGTGGACGATCAACCCTAAGACGAGAAGGACGACGTTACTCGCATGGGACAGCCGCAGTTACAGGACCTGCTCGAAGCCGGGGTGCACTTTGGCCACCAGACACGGCGGTGGAACCCGAAGATGCGCCGGTTCATTTTCGCCGAACGTTCCGGCATCTATATCATCGATCTCCAAAAGACCCTGCGTCAGATCAAGGCCGCCCAGGACCTACTCCGTGAGGTGGTCATGCGGGGTGACGGCGTCCTCTTCGTCTGCACCAAGCGGCAGCTCAAGGGCATCGTCGAAGCCTCCGCCCGCGATGCCGCGGCGTATTGGGTGACCGAACGGTGGTTGGGGGGGACGCTCACGAATTTCCAAACCATCAAGCGGCAGATCCATCGTCTCCGGGTCCTCGAACAGGGCTCGGCGGAAGGCGAGTTCGAGAATTACACCAAGAAGGAACGCCTCTTGTTCGAACGGGAACAGGTCAAGTTGAGTCGGAATCTTGAGGGGATCAAGCTCATGGGCCGATTGCCCGGTGCCCTCTTTGTCGTCGATGCGAAGAAGGAGCGCATTGCCGTTGCGGAGGCCAACAAGCTCGGGATCCCTGTGGTGGGCATTGTCGACACCAATGCGGACCCGGATCTGATCTCGGTGCCGATTCCCGGGAACGACGACGCGATCCGGAGTGTGAGTCTGATTACCGACGCTGTGGCTGAGGTCATCAAGGAGGCTCGGACGAAGATGCCGGTTCGGGAGGTGGTCGAGGATCTCGATGCCGAGACCTACAGCACGGATGCTGGGACCGAAGGCGACGTCGATCTCGAGCGCCGTCGTCGCAGGCCTCGCCGCAAGCGGCGTCCCAAGCCCGAGGCCATCGCGGCACGGCTCAAGACGGAGGCCGAGCCCACCCCACCAGACAGCGCGGCAGGAGAGTCCACCGAGGCGCCTCAGGCGGCACCCGCCCCGGCCTCGACGACGGCGGCCGA
>JBFGLJ010000205.1:0-3745 GCA_041576235.1 Gemmatimonadales bacterium
CCATACCAGAGTCCCAGCCCCGGCCCGGTCCCGGCGACCGATGGGCGGGCGTCATCAGGCCCTACAGCGAGGACGACGTCGCCGCACTCAGGGGCTCCGTGCGCATTGCTTACACGCTGGCTGATCTTGGCGCCCAGCGGCTGTGGAACCTCATGACCACCTGCGACTATGTGGCTGCCCTTGGGGCCCTGACCGGGAACCAGGCGGTCCAGCAGGTGCGAGCTGGCCTCGAGGCGATCTACGTCAGCGGGTGGCAAGTCGCCGCCGACGCCAACCTTGCCGGACAGACCTACCCCGATCAGAGTCTCTATCCAGCCAATAGTGTCCCGCAACTCGTCCAACGCATCAACCAGGCGCTCCAGCGGGCGGACGAGATCGAACACGCGGAGGACCATGCTAGTCGGCGGCATTGGTATGCCCCCATTGTGGCCGATGCTGAGGCCGGGTTCGGAGGTCCGCTCAATGCCTTTGAGTTGATGAAGAACATGATTCGCGCTGGCGCGGCTGGGGTGCACTTCGAGGATCAGCTGTCGTCGGAAAAGAAGTGCGGCCACCTCGGCGGCAAGGTCCTCTTGCCGACGGGCACCTTCATCCGGACCTTGGTGGCGGCCCGGCTCGCGGCCGATGTACTCGACGTGCCGACGGTCCTCATTGCGCGAACCGACGCCGACAGCGCTCGCTTGTTGACCAGTGATATCGATCCGCGTGACCACGAGTTCTTGACGGGTGAGCGCACCACCGAAGGATATTACCGCATGACCGGTGGGCCTGAGTGCGCCATCGCGCGCGCCTTGGCCTACGCCCCGTACGCCGATGTCCTCTGGTGTGAGACGTCCAGGCCCAATCTGGAGGAAGCACGGCGGTTCGCCGAGGCGGTCCATGCCCACTACCCCAACAAACTGCTGGCGTACAACTGCTCACCGTCCTTCAACTGGAAGCGCAATCTGGACGATGCTACCATCGCCAAGTTTCAGCGGGAGCTGGGCGCCATGGGCTTCCGCTTCCAGTTCGTTACCCTGGCCGGCTTCCACGCGCTCAACCATGGCATGTTCCAGCTGGCGCTGGCCTATCGCGACCGGGGGATGACGGCGTATTCGGCTCTCCAGGAAGCGGAGTTTGCCTCGGAGGCGGTGGGGTATAGCGCCACCAAGCACCAGCGCGAGGTCGGGACCGGATACTTCGACCACGTACGGACGGTGATCAGCGGCGGGTCGAGTTCTACGACCGCCCTCGAGCACTCGACCGAGGCCGAGCAATTTTAGAGACACCGCGCGTGTAGCATACCGTCTTCTTCTCGGCTAGGTTTGGCTTCCGAGTCGAGGAGATGACGTATGGCGCTAATCAGCATCAACCCCGCAACAGGTAAGACGCTCGAGACCTATCAGGCGATGAGCCCGGAGGCGGCGGCCACGGTGGTGACCCAGATCGGGCGCGCGTACACCGACTGGCGGCGCACGCCCTTCGCTGCCCGCGCGGCCCTCCTCCGTGCCATAGCGGTTCGGCTGCGTGAGGAGTCGGATGCCCTCGCCACGTTGATGGCGCGCGAGATGGGGAAGCCGATTGTCCAAGGACGAGCCGAGGCCGAGAAGTGCGCGTGGGTTTGCGAATACTACGCTGAGCATGGCGAAGCGTTTCTCGCATCGGAGCCGATTCCCACCGATGCCAGCCGGAGCCTGGTTGCGTATCAGCCCCTCGGCGTCGTTCTGGCGGTGATGCCCTGGAATTTCCCGCTCTGGCAGGTCTTTCGCGCGGCGGCCCCGACCCTCATGGCGGGGAATGCCATGGCGCTGAAGCATGCGAGTAACGTCACCGGCGCGGCGCTCGCCATCGAGCGGATCATCCGCGAGGCCGGCGCGCCCGAGCACCTGTTCCGCACCCTGCTCATCGGAAGCGATGCCGTGGCGGACGTCATCGCCCATCCCGCGGTGCGAGCGGTCACGTTGACGGGGAGCACGCCTGCCGGGCAGGCCGTCGCCATGGCGGCCGGCCGCGCGCTCAAGAAGAGTGTCCTCGAGCTTGGCGGCAGCGACCCGTACATCATTCTCGAGGATGCCGATCTGGAGCAGGCCGTGCAAGCCTGTGTCGCGAGCCGATTGATCAACAGCGGGCAGAGCTGCATTGCCGCCAAGCGATTCATTGTGCCGGCGTCGATTCAGGACGAGTTCGAACATCGCTTCGTAGCGCTCATGGGTGTCAAGACGGTGGGAGACCCGCTCGATCCCGTTGTGGATGTCGGTCCACTGGCTCGTCATGATCTCCGGGATGATCTCCACCGGCAAGTCGAGCTGAGCATTCAGGCCGGCGCCCGGCCGCTCCTTGGAGGTGACCTCCCCGACTCTGTCGGGGCGTTCTACCCGCCCACGGTGATCACCGATGTCGGACCGGGCATGCCCGCGTACGAGGAGGAGCTCTTCGGACCAGTGGCCGCCGTGATCCCGGTCGCCGACGCCGATGAGGCGATCGCGGTGGCGAACGATAGCGCCTTTGGCCTTGGCGCCGCAGTGTTTACCGGGGACGTGGAGCGTGGCCAACGCATTGCCACCACCGAACTCGAGGCTGGCAGTTGTTTCGTCAATGCCGTTGTGCGATCGGACCCACGTCTCCCGTTTGGGGGAATCAAGGAGTCGGGGTATGGACGGGAGCTCGGTCAGTTTGGCATTCGGGAATTTGTCAACATCAAGACCGTGTACGTCGGCTGATTACTCGAGTTCGATGACCAGCGGGGCATGGTCGCTGGGCTTGCCTTCGCCGGCGGAAGGCTTGCGCTCCTCGCGGTCGATGGTGACGGCACGGCAGCGTGCCGCCACGGCCTTCGTCGCCAGCGCCAAATCGATCCGCAGCCCCCACCCACGGTGGAACGCCCCGGCGCGGTAATCCCACCAGGTGTAGAGCCCGCCATCGGGGTGATACAGCTTCGTCAGGTCGATCAAGCCCCACTCGAGCAGGCCCCGAATGCGCGCGCGCTCCGGATCGCTGCAATGGATCCGCCCACGCCACTTGTCGGGGTCGTACACGTCGACATCCTCGGGTGCCACGTTGAAGTCGCCGACCAGCATTAGGGGTTGGATGGACTCGTGCTCCTGGTCGAGCCAAGCCTGCACGGCGTCGAGCCAGGCGAGTTTGATCTGGAATTTCGGGCTATCAACCGCCTCGCCGTTGATCACGTACAGGTTGATGAGCTTGATCCCGCCTACCTCCGCGGCGATGACCCTCGCTTGGTCGGCAACCGGGTCGCCCGGGAAGCCTCGTGTGACACATGCGGGCGGCGTCCGGCTCAAGATGGCGACGCCATTATAGGTCTTCTGTCCGAAGATCGCTGAGTAGTACCCTGCCTGCTCGATCTCAGCCGTGGGAAAGTCATCATCTCGGACTTTGGTCTCTTGCAGGCACAGGACGTCGGGGTGGTGTCGCTCGAGGAGGGCGAGGGTGCGGGAGAGGCGTGAACGGATCGAATTGAGATTCCAGGTGATGATCTTCACGGTGCCCCGGCGGTCCCTGCGGTGAGTTCTTCGATGACGTCTCCCAGTCGTCGAATCTCGTCACCGTAGGTGGCCCAATCACCCGCCCGCTGCGCATCCATGGCACGGGTATAATGGGCCCTCGCCCGGCGAAGGAGGCTCGCCGTCGACGCGGGGCCGCTCGCGGGGGCGGGGGCGGGGGCAGGGCCCGCCGCCGCCGCGACCGGTCGCGCCACCCCCGGGCCCGCCGCCCTCGAGGCTCCGAACAACATGCCGAGCGCCTCATC
>JBFGLJ010000206.1:0-3697 GCA_041576235.1 Gemmatimonadales bacterium
CGAGGGCCCGAGAGGGCCCTCGCTGGCTTTCACAATGGCAGGTATTCCAGCCAAAACGGCAGACTGAGAGGGTATGCAGCTTGCCCGAGCATGGATGGATGACGACGCTCTGGCCATGGCGGCGACGGCCCGAGCGCGGATGACTCGAGAACGCGAGGAAGGCCATGCTAAGGCCTGATCGGCTGACCATAAAGGCCCAGGAAGCGTACCGCGATGCTGGGGATCACGCCCGGCGTCGCGGGAATCCCGTGATCAACGATGCCCACCTCTTTGCGGCCCTGCTGGCGCAAGAGGAGGGGGTCGTCCAGCCGCTGCTCCACAAGGCCGGGATCAACGTCACCCGGCTCCAGGAGGAGACCGCCCAGGAGATCGGCCGGTTCCCGCGGCAGGAGGGTGCCGGTGATCCGAGCTTCAGTCGCGAGCTTCACACGGTCTTCGATCGGGCGGAAGCCGAGGCCAAGAAACTCGATGACGCCTATGTGTCGACGGAGCATTTGCTCATCGCCCTCGCCGATACCAAGGGGACCACCGCCCGCGAATTGCTCGGCGCCAAGGGCGTGACAACCGGTGATCTCGAGGAGGCCTTGGCTGGCGTGAGGGGATCACACCGGGTTACGGACCAGGCACCGGAGGAGAAGTACCAGGCGATCGAGCGGTACACTCGAAACCTCACCGACCAAGCGCGTCAAGGAAAACTGGATCCGGTCATCGGCCGCGACGAAGAGGTCCGCCGGGTGATGCAGGTTCTTTCGCGACGGACCAAGAACAATCCGGTCCTCATCGGCGAACCCGGGGTCGGCAAGACCGCCATCGTCGAGGGGCTGGCGCAGCGGATCGTCGACGGTGATGTCCCCGACTCCCTCCGTCACAGGGTGATCGTTGGACTCGACATGGGGCAACTCATTGCCGGGACCAAATACCGCGGGGAGTTCGAAGAGCGCTTGAAAGCGGTGATCAAGGAGCTTTTGGCTGGCGAAGGGCGCTACATCGTATTCATCGATGAGCTTCATACCATCGTGGGGGCCGGCGCCGCGGAGGGCGCCGTGGACGCGAGCAACATGCTCAAGCCCCCCTTGGCGCGGGGTGAGCTTCACGTGGTCGGGGCCACGACCCTCGACGAATACCGCAAGCACGTGGAGAAGGACGCCGCGCTCGAGCGCCGGTTCCAGCCGGTGCTGGTGGGTGAGCCGAGCGTGACCGATACCGTTGCCATCCTGCGAGGCCTCAAGGAGCGGTATGAAGTGCATCACGGGGTCCGAATCACAGACAACGCGCTCGTTGCCGCGGCGACCTTGTCGAATCGCTACATCGGCGACCGGTTTCTTCCCGACAAGGCGATCGATCTGGTGGACGAGGCGGCGAGCCGGCTTCGGATCGAGATCGATAGCCTTCCCCAGGAAATCGATGAAGTCGAGCGGCGGATCGTGCAGCTCGAAATCGAGCGCCAGGCGCTCCTCAACGAGAAGGACAAGGCGGGGACGGAGCGGCGCCGGGCCGTGGAGCAGGAGATCGCCGACCTCAAGGAGGCGTCTGCCGCGATGAAGGCCCAGTGGCAGGCCGAGAAGAGCGCGATCCAGGAGATCCAAGCCCGCCGGGCCAAGGGGGAAGCCCTGCGCCTGGAGGTGGAGCAGGCTACGAGGAGCGGCGATCTACAGCGGGCGGCCGAGCTGCGGTACGGTGACATCCCCAAACTCGAAGCGGAGCTCCAGGCCGACGAGGTCCGGTTGGGGGAGATCCAAGCCAAGGCCAAGTACCTGAAGGAAGAGGTCAGCGCCGAGGACATTGCCCAGATCGTGGCCAAATGGACCGGCATCCCGGTCGCCAAGCTGATGGAGTCCGAACGCGAGCGGTTGACCCATCTCGAAGCCGAGCTGGGTCAGCGAGTAGTGGGGCAGGGCCCAGCGCTTGCGGCCGTCTCCAACGCGGTTCGCCGCAGCCGGGCCGGGCTCCAGGACCCCAACCGCCCCGTTGGCTCGTTCATCTTCCTCGGACCCACGGGTGTCGGGAAGACGGAGACCGCACGCGCCTTGGCGGAGTTCCTGTTCGACGATGAGCGCGCCATGGTCCGGCTCGACATGTCGGAGTACATGGAAAAGCACGCCGTCGCGAGGATGATCGGCGCCCCGCCCGGATACGTGGGGTTCGAAGAGGGCGGCCAGTTGACTGAAGCGGTGCGCCGCCGCCCGTACAGCGTGCTCTTGTTCGA
Source organism: Gemmatimonadales bacterium (assembly GCA_041576235.1). Taxonomy (GTDB): domain Bacteria; phylum Gemmatimonadota; class Gemmatimonadetes; order Gemmatimonadales; family GWC2-71-9; genus JABDII01. The sequence continues at coordinate 2,207 of JBFGLJ010000206.1, forward strand.
CGAAATCGAGAAGGCCCACCCCGACGTGTTCAACGTGCTGCTCCAAATCCTCGATGACGGGCGGCTCACGGATAGTCAGGGCAGGGTCGTCGATTTCAAGAACACGGTCATCATCATGACCTCGAACCTGGGAAGCCAGTATATCGTCGAGGCGGGGGCGGAGGCCGGAGGCGACGAAGCCGCCTGGACCACCATAGAAGAGCGAGTGCGAGGCGTGCTCAAGCAGACGTTCCGGCCGGAGTTCTTGAACCGGGTCGACGAGGTGATCGTCTTCCGGCAGCTATCCAAGGCCGACCTCGGCCGCATTGTCGATCTGCAATTGGCCCACCTCGAACGGCTGCTGGCCGAGAAGGGCCTGGGCCTCGATGTGAGTGAGCCGGCCAAGATGTTGCTGGTTGCCGAAGGCTACGACCCCGCCTACGGCGCACGACCGCTCAAGCGGGTCATCCAACGGCTGTTGCAGAATCCCATCGCGCTCGAGGTGTTGGAAGGGAAATTCGTCGAGGGCGACGTGATCAGGGTCGAGCGGGAGAGGCGGGGCGATGCACTGAGCTTCGCCGCGAACCGGCGGAACGGCGAGGCGGCTTCGGACACGACCTCCACGCCCGAGGAGAGTGCGGTCGGCACCTAACCGGTGGACGCCACTCGGGAACGTGACCAAGTTTGAGGGGTCTCGAACGCGTCACGCCGGATGCGCGCGTTCGCATCCCGATTGCGATGAGAGGGGGATGATGCGTGCGTAGGGGGCACCCCTCCCCCGCCGACATGGCGGGCATGGAAGCGGCCCTTCGGCTGGCGCGTGCGGCCGCCGTGCGCGAGGAAGTTCCGGTCGGAGCGGTGATTCTCCGCGAGGGCGAGGTGCTGGGCGAAGCCCACAACGAGACGATCCAACGGGGCGATCCGACGGCCCACGCCGAGCTCCTTGCGATTCAGCGCGCCCTGGCCAAGTCCCACGAGTCCCGGCTCGCCGATGCGACGCTCTATGTCACGCTCGAGCCGTGCGCCCAGTGCGCCGGGGCCATTGTCTTGAGCAAGATCGGGTGTGTGGTGTTCGGGGCGTACGACGACCGGTGCGGCATGGTGGGCTCGGTCCACGACCTGCTGCGCCATCCCAGACTCAACCATCGGCCTGAGGTGATAGGCGGCGTGCTCGAGGACGAGTGCGGCGACCTGCTCAAGCGATTCTTCGAGGCCCGCCGGGACTCATGGGGCTCGGACAGCTTCGCCTGATCCCCCGTTTCACCTCCTGCCCCATGTCCCCCGGGCCGCCTCCGCTGCGAGCCGAGCGAGCCCCTCCTGGCTCCTGGCGTTCCATTGCTCCCACAGCTGGACATCCAAGGCGTTGTCCCGGTGGAGCCGGGCGAGAAGGGCCGAGTCGAGCTTGAGCCGCTTCTCGAAGTCCTTGCCAGACACGAGGCGGCGCTCGAGCCCGCCCCCGCTCCCGCTCGCGCTTTCAGCGCCGTCCCCCCCCCCGATGTCCATCCCGACGCC
>JBFGLJ010000207.1:0-3673 GCA_041576235.1 Gemmatimonadales bacterium
AAGGACGGGCCCTCGGCCGGAGTCTCCCACCGGGCGCCGTCGTGCTGCTCGAGGGAGAACTGGGGGCCGGGAAGACCACCGTCGCGACCGCGATTGCCGAGGGGCTGGGCGTCGACCGGCACGCCACCAGCCCGACCTACGCCTTGGTGCATCGCTACGCCGGACGGCGGGGGCCCGTCTTCCACGTGGACTGTTACCGTCTCGGGTCACCGGACGAGGCCGCTGATCTGGATTGGGAGGGGATGATGGTCGACGGAGACGCCATTCTCATTGAGTGGCCAGAGCGCGCCGGAGATTGGCTGCCGCCCTCGCGCGCGCACTACCGGCTTCACCACCTGGATGACCGCCCGGACCGCCGTGGCCTGGAGCAGCTCTGATGTGGCTGGCGCTCGATACCGCTCGCCGGCGGGGATCGATTGCCGTGGGCCCGCTGGGAACCCGGGCCCGGGCGCCGATCGTGCTCCCGCCAAGGCGCCATGCGGTGGGTCTGATTGACGCCATCGCACGGGCGCTTGGCTCGGTTGGCGCCCGACTCGACGACCTCGAGGGCGTGGTGCTCGGGGATGGCCCCGGCAGCTTCACCGGGCTGCGAATCGGCGCCGCCGCCGCCAAGGCCCTGGTGCACACTCGAGGAATCGAGCTCCGGGTCTCGCCGTCGCTGCTTGCCGCAGCACGCGAGACGTCGGACCACGAAGGCGTCGTCCTCGCCGTGACCGACGCCCTCCGCGGTGACCTCTACGCCGGACTCTGGCGGTTGGGGCGGGACCGGGTGGAAACGGTATATCCCCCGGTGGCCTGTCGCCCTCAGCGGATTACTACCTGGTCTCCCCGACCCACGTTCGTCGTGGGAGATGGTCCGCCGGACGCGCTGGCTGCGCTCAGCGCATGGGCGGGGGTGGCCGTGGTCCCGGCCACGCCTGGTGGTGCGGCGGCGCTCCTCCATCTCGCCGGATTGCCGGGTGGAGCGCGGGTGGTCGGGGTCGAGGAGGTAGCAGGGTGGGAGCCGGACTACGGCCGACCGGCGGAAGCCCAGGCAAAATGGGAGCGTGTTCATGGACGACCCCTGGTTCATCCGCCCGGCTCGGATCGATGACGCGCCCTCGCTTGCCCGCATCGAGGCGGCGAGCTTCTCGGACCCGTGGCCGCCGGACGGATTTCGTGATGTCCTCGAGGCCCCGGGATTCACGGCGATGGTGGCCGAATCCCAGGCGGGCATCCTCGGCTATGCGATTGCCCGCAGTGTTGGCGCCGTCGCCGAGATTCTCGACTTCGCTGTCGATCCCCAATGGCGGAAACAAGGCGTGGGTCACGCGCTCCTCCATGCCGCCGTCGGCGCTCTCCGCGGGCAACACGTCGGCGAGATCTACCTCGAAGTCCGCGAGTCCAACCATGCGGCGCAGGCCCTCTACCGGGGCTTTGGATTCGAGCGGGTCGGGTCCCGTCCGCGCTACTATCGGAATCCGGTCGAGAATGCGATCCTCCTGAGGCTGATCATGGACCCTGCTGCGTCCGATCGGTCGCCTTAGCGTATATTCGGTGGGAGTCCTCGGGGACGGGCGGGGTACCTTCCCCGCGTCGATCCCGAACCGCAATCAACTGCTGGAGGTCACCGTGAGCAGGAGTTTGAACAGGGCGATTCTCATTGGGAACATGGGTGCCGATCCCGAGGTGCGCAGCACCTCGAACGGATCCCGTGTGGCCACGATCTCGCTCGCCACCAGCCGGCAATGGACCAACAAGGCCGGCGAGCGGCAAGAGAAGACCGAATGGCACCGGGTGGTGCTGTGGAACAACCGGGGCTCCAACCTGGCCGATATCGTCGAGCGGTACTGCAAGAAGGGAGATCGGGTCTACGTCGAGGGCCGGATCGAGTATCGGACGTGGCAGGATCGGGAAGGACAGACCCGGTACAGCACCGAAATCAACGCCAGGGATCTGATCATGTTGGGGAGCCGCGGAGGCGATCAGGCGGCGGCGGGAGTGCCGTCGCAGGTGGGGGCCGGGGCCAGCCAGAGCAAGGAATCCTTCGAGGACTTCCCCGAGGCCCTGGACGCCGAAGACGACGATCTGCCCTTCTAGGCGCTTCATTCTGCCCCCCTCGGGGCGTTTCGCCCGCCTCGACGGGGTCCGGTCCGATGGCCCTGCATTTCGCGGCCTCCCGGGACCTCAGCCGGATGTCCCGAGGGTGGCCTGGGAGGCGGTGGAAGGGCCGCAAATCAAGGGTTTTGGGCGACTGGGCCCCGAGGGGAATTGATCTTGCAGGGCCGAGCAAGAGCCCTGGGCTTCGCCCGACGGCCTTTTCGGTGCTCCCGCGAGGCTCCGGAGGCCGAGTTGACGGGTGCTAATCCGTTGTCCTGCAATGAATTGAACTCTACCCTCACAGGTCGCACTATGGCTAGAATCCGCTCGTTTCTCCGCCAGCTGGTCCGCGCCCCTCTCCCCGCGCTCGTCTTGGTGGTCGTCCCGGCCGGGGTCTGGGCACAAGGGGTCGTACCCGAGGCCCACACCGTCCGGCAAGGCGACACTTTGTGGGATTTGGCCCAGCAATACTACGGGGACCCGCTGCTGTGGCCCGAGATCTATCGGCAGAACACGATGGTGGTCGAGGACCCGCACTGGATCTATCCGGGCGAAGTCCTTCGCCTCCAGGGTGGCCAGGGCGTCTCGGCCATTCCGGACGAGCCGGGGATCGGTGAGGCCGTGCCCGACGCCGACATGATGGCTGTCGACGCTCGAGGCCGGGTGGACCAGCTGGACGCGCCGCTGGAGTCAGGGCTCTTCAGGCGGCGCTCCCGGGTGGATCCGAACCAGGCGAGCTTGGCCGCCTACAACGCCAAGCCCTCCAAGCCACTCAGCGCGGGCGAGTTCTATTCCTCGGGCTGGCTGACCGAAGGGCAGTCCTATCAATACGGGCAGCTGCTCGGTCCTGTGTCGCCCATGCAGATCAATGCCCGCTTGTCGGCGACGGCGACGATATTCACCAGGGTAGTCATCGAAGCGCCGTCGGGGGGGGCGTATCAGGTGGGCGATTCGCTCCTGACCATCATGGAGACCGGTGATGTGGGTGGCTACGGTCGCGTCGTCGTACCCACCGGGCTCTCTCGTGTGATCGAGATCAAAGACGGGAAGTACGTTGCCGAGGTCGAAGCGGTGTATAACGACATTCGCTCCGGCCAGCGGGTCGTGATGGCCGAGCCCTTCGCCGATCCGGGCCACGTGGTGGCAATCCCGGTCGCGGATGGCATCCAGGCCCGGTTCCTGGCGAGCCGGGACCGCCAGATCTTCAAGGGACCGCTCGATGTGGTCTTCTTGGACAAGGGCCGCAGTGATGGTGTGGCCCTGGGCGACCAGTTCGAGATCTATGCGCCGCCGTCGGTCCGGGGTGGGGTGGAAGCCGAGGTCGAGGAGGTGTTGGCGACGGTCCGGGTGGTGCACCTCGGCGACCGGACCGCCACCGCGAAGGTCATGAAGGTCGTCGCCCCCGACATCGATTCGGGGACTCCGGCCCGCCAAACGGCCAAGATCCCCTCCTAAGCGAGGGCCTACCCCGAGGCGAGGGGCGGCCTTTCGAATCGACAATCGGTGAAAACTCCGGCGTAAAGACTCAATCGAGGTAGTACGACCCGGTCAGGACGAACATCTCGTCGTCGCTGCTGACGCCGAAGTCGGACGG
>JBFGLJ010000208.1:0-3643 GCA_041576235.1 Gemmatimonadales bacterium
AGCTTGACCGGCGGGTCGGCGCGTCTCTTGGGGGATGACGCCCTCCCGGCTGGCCGAACGCCCCCTCCGGCTCAGGTTGTACCCGGGCCGGTTTTCGTGGATACTTAGGGCTCACGAGACCTCCGATTCGAGGACATGCCGGATCCGTCATTGCTGGTGCTGGTGGTCGACGACGAGCCCGCTATGCGGGAAGTCGTCTCCATGCGAGTTGCCGATTGGGGATACGAGGTGGCGGTGGCCCCCGACGGGGCCACCGCCGACCGGCACATCGCCGAGCGGCCGCCAGACCTGGTCATCTCCGACGTCGTGCTTCCGGATACCTCGGGGCTCGATCTGCTCACCGCTCTCAAGGCCGGCGACCCCGCGCGGCCAGTCATCTTGATGACGGCCTACGCCACCGTGGAACTCGCGGTCGACGCCATGAAGCGTGGGGCGCAGGACTTTCTCACCAAGCCGCTGGACTATCTCAAACTCAAGGCCGTCATCGAGGCGGCAACACGAGACATCGCGCTTCGGACCGAAGTGGAAGGACTCGAAGCCGAGCTGGCCACGCAGACAGGCACGGGAGCAATCATCGGGAGCAGTCAGGCGCTCGAGGACATCCGAGCCATGATTGCGCGGGTGGCGGCAACCGACACCTCGGCGCTGGTGGTCGGCGAAAGTGGCACGGGCAAGGAACTGGTCGTTCGAACCATCCATCAGCAAAGCGCGCGCGCGTCGGGACCCTTCATCGCCATCAACGCCGCGGCTATGGCGGAAGGCCTCATCGAGAGCGAGTTGTTCGGGCATGAGAAGGGAGCGTTCACGGGGGCTACTGCGACCCGGCCGGGCTGCTTCGAGTTGGCGCACGGGGGGACACTCTTTCTCGACGAGATCGCCGAGATGCCCGCATCGCTGCAGCCGAAGCTACTCCGCATTCTCGAGGATGGGCGCACCCGCCGACTGGGCGGAACACGCGAGCACCGTTTCGACGTCCGGGTTCTGGCCGCGACCAACCGTGAGCCGGAAGACGCGGTGCAGGAGGGGATGTTGCGGGAAGACCTCTTCTACCGTTTGGGCGTCTTCACCATCCACGTGCCGCCGCTGCGAGACCGACCGGAGGACATCCCACTTCTCACCCAGCACTTCATTCAGCACCTCAACACCAAGCATGGACGATCGGTCCACGGCCTCCGTGACTCGGCGCGAGAACGTTTCTTGGCCTATCCGTGGCCCGGCAACGTTCGGGAGCTTCGTAATGTGGTCGAGCGCGCCATCATCCTCGCCGATAGCTGGATCGAGGTGACCCATCTGCCACCCTACTTCGCCGAGGACGGAGAACCCACCGGCGGGGACGCGGGGTTGACCACGGCCTCGCTGGCGGGCCTGAGCCTGGCTGAGGCCGAGAAGCGGCTGATTCTCGATACCCTCGAGCGAGTGGGCCACAATAAGGCAGAGGCCGCACGACGTCTCAAGCTCGACGTCAAGACCATTCGCAACAAGCTCAAGACATACGGGGTCGCGTAGGACGCGCCATGAGGGTTGCCACCAAACTCGCCACCGGCTACGGCGTTCTCATTGCGCTTTTGGCTGGGCTCCTCCTGTACCAGACGCTAGTCATCTTCCAGGCGTCACGGCGGAACCAAGAGCTGCTGACCAGCTCCAAGCTGACCCTGAGCGCGACCAAACAACTGCAGCACTTGGATGAGTACAACGAGAACGTCCGCAAATACCTGGTCACCCGGGAACCGGGCTACGCAGCCAAGGCCACAGAGGCGCTCCGGGCCTTCAGCCAGACCCTGGCCGATTTGCGCGCCCTGCCCTTGTCGGAGACCGAACGAGCCGAACTTTCACGATTGGTGGACCTCTGGGCCGGGTACGGCGGAACAGGAGGGGGAGCGGTGGGGGCGTCGTCGGGCACCGCCGATGACGCCACCTCGCTCGAGTCCCCTGCGGACGCGGTGCCCGAGCTCCGGCAACAAACCCGCATTGTCAATGAGGCCGGGCAGGCGGCGATGGTCGCGGAACTCGAGCAGTCGGCGGCCGCCGCCCGGCGGACCCTGCTCATCGCCCTCATTGCCCTGGCGGCGGCCCTCATCTCCAGCGCCGTGATCGCCGCCCGGATCGTCCGGTCCATTTCGGAGTCACTCCGGTATCTCAAGACGGGAACGCAGGCCGTGTCTCGCGGAGACTTCGACTACCGCCTCACATCGGTCGACGACGATGAGTTTTCGGAACTGGGGACGGACTTCAATGGCATGATTGCCCGGCTTGGCGAACTGGACCAAGTCAAGAAGGACTTTCTATCACACGTGTCTCACGAACTCAAGACCCCACTCGCCTCTATTCAAGAGGTCAACCGCCTCTTGCTGGAAGAGCTCCCGGGCGGACTGAACGACAAGCAGCGGCACCTCGTGAACCTCAACCTGAAGAGTGCCAGCCGGCTGTCCGACATGATCACCAAGATGCTCAAACAGTCGCAGATCGAAGCCGGACGCATCGAATACGAGTTCGTGTGGCAGGACATTCGCGAGCTGGTGGCGACGGTTCACGCGGAGCTCGCGGCCGGTGGTCTTGCCGCCGGGCGCATCGACCCGGCGCTCTCACCCGAGCCCTTGGTGGTGGCATGCGACGGGCACCACATCATCCAGGTGGTGCATAATCTGGTGGAGAACGCGCTCAAGTACTCGCCGCAGGGGACCACCGTTCGCGTCGAAGCGTCCTATATGGAGCGGGCTCCGCCTTTCGTGCCGCCACACCTCAGGGGACGGCTTCGCCGCCCTCGCGCGGGGACCGGATACGCCGTGGTCTCCGTGGCCGATCAGGGTCCCGGCATCGCGATCGAGGAACAGGAGAAGATCTTCAGCAGGTTCTACCAGGGCCGCTACGGCCGGACCTCCGAGGGCGGCGGGGTGGGACTGGGCTTGGCTCTCTCGCGGCGAATCGTCGAGGCCCACGGCGGCATTCTCTCGGTCCGAGACAATGCCCCGACTGGCACCGTGTTCTCGTTCGTCTTGCCCGATGCCGTGCCGTCGGTGCCCCACGCGGGACTCTTCGCCGCCACCGGCGGCGCGACCGGGCCGACATGACGCGAGCGAGGAGGTGGCTTTTGCTCGCGGCCCTCGTCGGCGGGGGCGGGGGATGTGCCGCCAGCAGCTTCGATCGGTACTTCGAGGCGGGGCAATACGAGCTGGCCGCCCGAGCCCATGAAGCCGACCCAAGCCCCGCACCTAGCGATCGGACCCTCTTTCGGCTCGGCCTGGTCTATGCCCTCCCCCAGACCCCCGTCTACGACCCTACCCGCGCCCGGGCGTCGCTCGAAGCCCTCCGGGCACGTTTCCCGGCGAGCCGATTTCGCACCCCGGGCAGGGTTCTCCTCGCCTTGCTCACGGAATTGACCCGGCTCGAAACCGAGGTCGACATGGAGCAATTCCAACTCGATTCTCTACGGGTGACGCTGCGAGAGATCCAGGAAGGGCATCAGGCCCTGCGGCAGGGCATCGCGAACCAGGATCGCGAACTGGAACGACTGCGGCGAGAACTACGGCGCCTAGAAGACGAACTGGCGGACAAGAGCCTCACGGTGCGCCGGCTGGAGAGCGAGCTCGAGCGGCTGAAGAGTATCGACCTCGGCCGCCCGTCTCCCTAGCCGTGTGCTCCCCCC
>JBFGLJ010000209.1:0-3591 GCA_041576235.1 Gemmatimonadales bacterium
CACCGCCAAGGGCCTCGAGTGGCCCCTGGTGGTGCTGGCCGGCATGGAAGACGGCCTCTTCCCGCTGGCACGCGCCGAGGAATCGCCCGATGGCGTGGAAGAAGAGCGGCGGCTCTGTTACGTAGGATTGACGAGGGCCAAGGACAAACTCTACCTGACCTGGGCACGGAGCCGGCGGCGGGGCGGGGAACTCCGGCCCGGACGCGCCTCCCGCTTTCTTCGCGCGGTTCCGACAGACTTGGTGGAGGAGCGACGAACCTCCAGTTTCTGGGGCCCCACGCGGATCGGAAGACCGCGGCTCAGCTGGGGCAGCCGGGGGTCGGCGCTGCCGACCTCGATCGTTGCGGACGACATGGAGTCGCAGGACGCGCCGCGTTACGTGCGCGGGGAGCGGGTCCACCACCAGCAGTTCGGCGGGGGAACCATTCAGGGCCTTGAGGGAACCGGGAAGAATCTGCGAGTCGCCGTCGTATTCGACGATGCCTCCATTGGCCTCAAACAACTCCTCGTGGCGTACGCGGGGTTGGAACGACACTGGGAGGGCGCATGAAGGTGACCACGGAGGAGGTGCTGCACATCGCAAAGCTGGCGGAGATCGAAATCCCGGAAGGCACGCTGGAGGCGGTGAGCAGGGACATGAGCCGGATCTGTGACTACGTGGAGCAGCTGGGCGAGGTCCCCGACGCCGAGAGCGTGGAGTCGTTTCGAGCAGGGCCCGACCGAGTGGCCCTTCGGGATGATCACGTTGACCCGTCCCCGTTGGCGCACCCCGTCGAGGACTTCGCCCCAGAAATGGCCGACGGGTTCTTCCTCGTCCCCCGCCTCGAAGCCATGGAGGAAGAGTGACGAGCACCGCTGCCACTGCCCGGGATGTGGGGGATCGGTTGCGGCAGGCCGAGGCCGCCGGCCTCAATGCCACCTTGTCCTGGTCGCAGGAGGTCATCGACCGGGAAGCCCGGCGGGTCGAGCAGGCCGCTCGCGGCGCCTTGGACGGTCTCCCCATCGCGGTCAAAGACAATATCGTCACCACCGATCAACCGACGACCTGCGCCTCCCGGATTCTCGAAGGGTACGTCTCGCCCTTCGACGCGACGGCCATCGTGCGGCTGCGCGAAGCCGGAGCCATGATCGTGGCCAAGACGAACCTCGATGAATTCGCCATGGGTTCGTCCACGGAACACTCGGCCTTCGGCCGGGTGCGCCATCCACTCGACCCCGACCGGGTATCGGGCGGGTCCTCAGGCGGGTCGGCGGTGCTCGTTGCCGCCGGCACGGTACCCGCAGCCTTGGGCTCGGAAACGGGCGGCTCGGTGCGCCAGCCGGCGAGCTTCTGTGGTGTGGTAGGGGTCAAGCCGACCTACGGCCGGGTGAGCCGCTACGGACTGGTCGCGTTTGGCTCGTCGCTCGATTGCATCTCGGTCTTTGGACAGCGGTGCGACGTCGCGGCCAGGGTCTTGTCTTCCATCAGTGGAGCGGACCCCAACGACGCGACCACCGTCGACCGCGCGCCTCCCGACATTCCCGAGCGGCCCGCGAACCTCGAGGGCGTCCGCGTTGGCCTCCCACGCGAGTATTTCCCGGACGATCTCGATCGGGGTGTGCGCGCCGCGACGGACCGGGCGATCACCGCGCTCCGCGACCTCGGGGCCGAGGTATCGGAAGTCTCACTGCCCCACACGCGGTATGCCGTCCCCACGTATTACGTGATCGCGCCGGCTGAAGCCGCCTCCAACCTGGCCCGCTACGACGGGGTGCGCTACGGCGTTCGCCGCTCGGGTCCCGATGGTGGGCTGCGGGCGCTCTACCGGGCCACCAGGGGAGCGGGCTTCGGCACCGAAGTGCGGCGCCGGATCCTCATCGGCACCTACGTCCTGAGCGCGGGATATTACGACGCCTACTACACCAAGGCGCAACACGTGCGTGCCCTCATCGCCCGAGACTTCGAGGACGTGTTTGCGGGCGGCATCGACTACCTGTTCACACCGACGACGCCCACCCCGGCCTTTCGGGCCGGCGAGAAGACCGCCGATCCGGTCGCCATGTACCTGGCCGATGTCTTCGTGTGCGCGGTGAGTCTGGCCGGACTGCCAGCCCTGAGCCTGCCGATTGGTCGCACCGGCGGCCTCCCGATCGGCGGGCAGCTCATCGCGCCCGATTTCGAGGAGTCCGGCATGCTCGCCGTTGCGTCCGCCCTGGAGGAGGCAATCGACGGCACGGCCGAGGTAGAGCCATGAGCTGGGAGACGGTCATTGGGCTCGAGGTCCACGTGCAGCTCGCCACGAAATCGAAGATGTTCTGCCGGTGTCGTGTGACCTTCGGCGAGCCACCCAACACCCACGTGTGTCCCGTGTGCCTCGGGCTCCCAGGGGCCCTCCCCGTTCCCAATGGCGAAGCCGTCCGCCTGGGCGCTCGCGCGGCCCTGGCCCTGGGCTGCACGATTCATCCCACCAGTGTCTTCGCGCGCAAGAATTATTTCTATCCTGATCTGCCCAAGGGATACCAGATATCCCAGTACGACCGGCCGCTGGCCACCAAGGGGGGGGTCCAGTTCGTCTCGGCGGAGCGTGGTCCGCTGCGCGTCTCGATTACCAGACTGCATCTGGAAGAAGACGCCGGGAAATCTCTCCACGATCGATACCCGGGAAAGACGGCGGTGGATCTCAACCGGGCCGGGACCCCGCTCGCTGAAATCGTAAGCGGTCCGGACTTGAGAAGCCCCGCCGAGGCGCGGGCCTACCTCACCACCCTCAAGCAGATCCTGGTCTACTCCGGCATCAGCGATTGCAGCATGGAGAAAGGCAGTCTCCGGGTCGATGCCAACCTCTCGATCCGCCGGCCTGGCGATACCGCCTTGGGCACCAAGACCGAAGTCAAGAACATGAACAGCTTCGCCAATGTGGAGCGGGCGCTCACAGCGGAGTACCAGCGGCAGGCGGCCGCCCTCGAGCGGGGAGAGACGATCGAGCAGACCACCTTGCTCTTCGACGCGGCCTCGGGCGCCGTGCGCCCCATGCGGACTAAAGAAGAGAGCCACGACTACCGCTACTTCCCCGACCCGGACTTGCCTCCGCTCGTCCTGGACCCCGCCAGGATCGAGGCCCTACGGGACACCCTGCCTGAAATGCCCGAGGCGAAACGCCAGCGCTTGGTCAGCGTGTACGGGATCAGCGACGCCGACGCCGAGGTGCTCGCCGCCGAGCAGGCCCTGGCAGACTACTTCGAGGCGGTGGCCACGGCGGGCGCCGATCCCCAGAAGAGTGCCAACTGGATCCGAACCGATGTCAAAGCGGCGTACAACGATACCGGCGCCTTCGCCGTCGAACCGGAGCGGCTGGCGGGCCTAATCGGCCTCGTCGAGCAAGGGACGGTCAGTCTCCAGGCCGCCAAGCGCATCTTCGCTGAGCTGCTCGAGATTCCGGAGGAACCCCTCGTGGTGGCCAAGCGCCTCAGGCTCGTCCAGGTCGGCGACCCCGATGCATTGGAGACCTGGGTGGATGAGGTGCTTGCCGCGTTTCCCAAGGAAGTGGCTCGCTACCGGGAGGGCGAGACCAAGCTCTTGGGGTTCTTTATTGGGCAGGTCATGAAACGGAG
>JBFGLJ010000210.1:0-3513 GCA_041576235.1 Gemmatimonadales bacterium
CCCGCCCCCGCCCCCGCCCGTGTGAGAGGGTTCGGGCATCGGTTCTGGGGAGGCGAGAACCCGTGCGAGCAGCCAGGCGTGGAGGGCTCGGTTCCCGGCCACCACGGCGGTGTGTTCCATGGCGATGTCCTCTCCGGCGAGGTCGGTGATGCGTCCGCCCGCTTCGCGGACCAACAGGGCGCCCGCTGCGATATCCCATGGCGCCAGGGCTAATTCCCAGAAGGCATCCAGGCGGCCTGCCGCCACATCGGCGAGGTCCAGGGCGGCCGATCCGCCGCGGCGGATGCCGCTGGTGGAGGTCAGGATGTCGCGGAAGTGCTCGAGATACTCCTCCATGAGATCGCCGCGCTTGAACGGGAACCCGGTCCCCACCAGGGCATGGACCGGATCGGTGATGCCCGAGGTCGCGAGCCGCGTGTCGCCCAGCCATGCTCCGCCGCCTGCCGTCGCCCGATACAGGAGGTCGCGGGGGACGTCCAGCACCACACCCGCGGCCAGGTGGCCGTCGACCGCCGCCGCGATCGACACGGCGAAGGCGGGAAGGCCGTGCAGGAAGTTGGTGGTGCCGTCCAACGGGTCCACGATCCAGGTGAGTGGCGTGTCGGCCGCGTCCGGCGTCAGTTCCTCCCCGAGCACGCTGGCGCCGGGCGTTTCGTCGAGCAGGATCTCGGCGATCATGCGTTCGGCGCTGCGGTCGATGTCGGTGACGAAGTCGGCCCGGCCCTTGGCGTGCCACTCGTCGGGCGCGCGGGGCGGGCGGACCGTTCTGAGATAGGCCGCTGCGTGCTCGGCGGCGCGGGTCGCGATGCGAAGTAAGTCTTTGGAGGATACCATCTTGCTAGTCTACCTCGGGCTAGGTAGCTTGGCGTGATGCCACGGATCTTCTCAGGAATCCAACCCTCCGGCGAACTGCATATCGGCAACTGGCTCGGTGCCGTCCAGAATTGGGTCAATCTACAACAACAGTACGATTGCCTCTATTCGATCGTCGATCTCCACGCGCTGACCGGCGTTCACGACGCCCAAGGCGATCTTTCGCAGCGCACCCGGGAAATGGCCATTGGCCTCTTGGCCTCGGGCATCGATCCCGACCAGTCGACGTTTTTCGTCCAATCCCACGTCGCCGAGCACACGGAACTCATGTGGTTGCTCAATGCGGTCACCCCCGTGGGCGAACTCGAGCGGATGACCCAGTATAAGGATAAGGCCGAGGGGCTCGAGAGCGTTCCTGCCGGGCTCCTCAATTATCCGATCCTGATGACGGCGGACATTCTATTATATAGGGCCGAGATGGTGCCTGTGGGAGAGGACCAAGTGCAGCATCTGGAACTGGCCCGCCAGATCGCCCGCCGGTGGAATGCGGAGTACGCGCCGCAGGCCGCGCCCTTCTTCCCTGAGCCCCAACCCCTGTTGACCAAGGCCAAGCGGATCATGGGCGTCGATGGGAAGACGAAGATGTCCAAGAGCAGCGGCAACACCATTGGAATTCTGGACGAGCCGGATGAGATCTGGCAGCGTCTCCGTCCGGCCGTGACCGATCCCGCGCGGGTGACGCGGAACGACCCCGGCACGCCGGAGATCTGTAATCTCTATGATTACCATCGTCACTTCTCGCCACCCGAGACGGTGGAGACGGTGGCCGAGAGGTGTCGCGGCGCCACATGGGGCTGCCTCGACTGCAAGCGGGTGTTGGCCGACAACATGGCGGCGACGCTGGCCCCCATCCGGCAAGCGGCCCGCGAGCTGGAGAGCCATCCGGATCGGGTGGACGACTTGCTGGCGACCGGCGCGCGGAAGGCCGAGGAGATAGCCCGGGAGACGCTCGAGGAGGCCCGCATCCTCATTGGGCTCATGGCGCCCGGGGGCGTGGCCGCGTCCGTTCGGTCCCATCCCGACAACCCGAAGCCCTAGCCGAGAACGGATTCGATCATGGCAGCGGACCCGGTCCAGAAGATCATCAAGGCGGCGGTCAAGCGCGGGGCGTCCGATTTGCACGTCAAGGCGGGCGACGTGTTTCGAGCCCGGATCGACGGCAAGTTGGTGCCGCTCACCAAGCAGCGCCTGACCCCCGACCAGACCAGGGCCATCGCGCTCCAGCTGATTCCCAATGAAGAAGACCGGAGCCGGATCGATCAGCTGTGGGACTACGACTGCTCGTGGGGCATGCCGGGGGTGGGCCGGTTTCGCGTGAATCTGTTGCGACAGCGCTCGTCGTTCATGATTGTGATGCGGGTCATCCCCTTTGCCGTGCCATCGATGGAGAGCCTCGGTGTCCCCGATGTGCTCAAGCCTCTGCTCGAGAAGAAACGCGGGCTCATCATCGTCAGCGGCGCCAGCGGCGGCGGCAAGAGTTCCACCATGGCCTCGATGGTCCATCATCTCAACACCTCGACGGAGAAACACGTCGTCACCATCGAGAGCCCCATCGAGTATCTCCACCGCGACATGAAAAGCAGTGTCACTCAGCGCGACGTCGGCATCGACACGGCATCGGTGCTGGACGGCATCCAGGCGGCGCTGCGGCAGGACCCGGATGTCATTGTGATCGGCGATCTCCCCGAAAGCGAGACGCTGGACACGGGGATTCGCGCGGCGGAGATGGGTCACTTGGTGATCGGCGGACTCTCGACGCCCAACGTGGCCAGCACCATATCCAGAATGCTCGCCATGTTCCCCGCCGAAGAGCGAGACGTGGCCCGCGCGCGTCTGGGCGACGTCCTACTGGTTGTGGCCGCGCAGCAACTCCTCCCCCGGAAGGACGGAGACGGCAGGGTGCCGCTGTTCGAGGTCCTGATCTCCACCGATGAGGTGCGCGGTTGGATCCGTGAGCGCGGGACGCCGGCGGATTTGGAAGCCATCATGGCGGCCGACAAGACCAAGACCGGCATGATGACCTTCGACGCGGAGGTCAAGCGCCTGGTCAAGGCGGGCGACATTACCGCTGAGAGTGCCCAGGCCGTTTCGGCGAAGCCGGTCAAGCGCGCCACCCGGGCCCGGCGCCGTTCATCCAGCACGCGCAAAGACACCTAACCTCGTTGGGTCGTGAGCACGGGGAGCCGTATGTTTGATCCCAAGACGTACTGCGTAGTTGTAGTGGGCGCGCAGTGGGGCGATGAGGGGAAGGGCAAGGTGGTCGACGTGCTCACCGAACGGGCCGACGTGGTGGTGCGCTACCAAGGTGGCGCCAACGCCGGGCACACCGTGGTGATCGGCGACAGCGAATTCATTCTCCACCAGATCCCCTCCGGCATTTTGCGCGACAAGGCCCGATGTATAGTCGGGAACGGGGTGGTGCTCGATCCGGAGACCTTCTTCACCGAGCTCGACGGCCTAGCCGAGCGCGGGATCGATCTCGCCGGGCGGCTGTTCGTGTCCGACCGGGCCCACTTGGTCCTGCCGTACCACAAGCTGCTGGACGCGGCGAGCGAGAAGCGGCAACGGATTGGCACCACCGGCCGCGGCATAGGGCCCGCGTATGAGGACAAGACAGGGCGGCGCGGCATCCGCGTCGGC
>JBFGLJ010000211.1:0-3492 GCA_041576235.1 Gemmatimonadales bacterium
CCTGGAGGGCCACCGGGCTCAGGGGCCTCACCGCTCCGGCCCGCCAAGAGCCGCAGTCCCACCGAACCGGCCAGGACCACTATGGCTATCCACACGATGGTGGCATGAGAAGTCGCTACACCTAGAAGGGCCAAACCCATACCGATGAACGAGATCCAATGCCTGATTCGAGTCATTTCTCGAGAAATTGCTTGATAGCCTGTCTGAAGTCTGGCGTCGCCCGGGCGAGGGCGTTCACCCGAGCGCCGAGCTTGATCCCCTCCTCGAGGGAGAGGCCATCCAACTGGTAGAATTGCTGCTTGGTGAAGGCCAGCGCGGTGGCGCTGCTCTGAGCCAGCGCCTCGAGCACGCCGGCCGCCTCTTGCTGATACCTCTCTTCGGGATAGACCCGGCTCACCAGGCCGAGGGCCAAGGCCTCCTCGGCGTCGATGACCCGGCCCGTCGCGGCCAGGTCGAAGGCACACTTCTCGCCCACCGCCCGCCGCAGCATGGTCATCACCATGGCCGGCACGAAGCCCCGCTGCATTTCCGGGTATCCGAACCGTCCGGTGGCCGGAGCCAGTATCAGGTCGCATGCGGTCGCCAGGCCGCATCCGCCCGCCAGGGTGCGCCCGTGTGTCACGGCAACCACCGGCTTGGGGAGGGCCCGCAATTCGAGGAAGAGCGATCCCAGGTGCATGGCATCGGCTTCGTTCTGGCCGAGCGACCGCTCCGCCGACTCCAACAGCTCCCGGAGGTCGAGGCCCGCGCAGAAGTCCTTCCCTGCCCCGCGAAACGCCAGGACCCGGACATCCGCATCCAGTTCGGCCCGTTGGACGCCGTCGTGCAGCCGATCGACCATGACCCGGCTCAGGGCGTTCCGCTTCTCGGGACGGTTGAGGGTGAGGGTCAGAACCCCGGCCTCGAGCGACTGGAGCACGGTGTCGGCGGACGGCATGGCTACCGATGTTTCCGGCGCGCGGGACGGGCGGACGCGGCGTCCGGGGGCACCACCCGTCGGGCGAGCGATCGGGGGACCGGGATGCTCATGCGCAGGAGGGCGGTGGAGTACACCTTTCCCTGGGCGTCGGTCTTGAGCGACAGGGTTCCGCCGCCGTCGAGCGCCCCGTGCAGGAGGAAGTTGAGGGCGTGGAGATTGGGGAGTTCGAACCGTTCGACCCGGCTCACCATGCCTCTGAAATGCTGCTTGACCTTGGCCACGGTAACGTGCTTGGCCAGCAACGGATAGAACTCCGGCTCGAGGGCGATGAGACCGACGTTGGCGGTATCGCCCTTGTCCCCGGAGCGGGCGTGCGCCAGGTAGCGGAGTTGGACGTTCGTCGAGGCGGTGTGTTTGGTGGCCATATGGGATCGTTTCTGGGGGGAGTCGGGAGTACGTTCGTCCTACTCCCAACGCCCCACTCCCTATTTCAGTATGTCGACCTCGACATGCGGCTCGACCTCGGTCCGGTCGACGAGGGCAGGCCAATAGGCGACGATCTCCTGGACCGCCGGGCGGCCGCCGGCAAACCCCGTGACGCTCGGCGGCCCTGTCAGGACCAACGGGGCGATCTCGCGGGTGAACCGGTCAACCGGCGCCTTCTCCCTGGCCCGGACCCCGACTCGGAGTTCTACTTCGGCCAAGTCCGCGCTCGGGGGGCCCGCGAGGCGGCCGTGGGTGGCGTCGACTCCCACAAACTCGGTCAGGATTTCCTCGAAGTCCAACCCAAGGTCGCGGAGCCGGGCCCGCAGGATGCGATCGGCCGCCTTGGCCTTGTCGTAGGCCTCGGGCCAGGCGTATACCAGGGTTCCGATCGCCTTGTACCCGTAGAAATAGGCGATCGAGACCTTGAGCTGA
Source organism: Gemmatimonadales bacterium (assembly GCA_041576235.1). Lineage (GTDB taxonomy): Bacteria > Gemmatimonadota > Gemmatimonadetes > Gemmatimonadales > GWC2-71-9 > JABDII01. Next base: position 1,838 of record JBFGLJ010000211.1, read on the forward strand.
TCGGTCTTGGGCCCTCCGCGGATGCCGGTCACCCGGACCCGGTCCTTGCCGATCCGCTGGAGCTCGATGGTGGTGAAATCGGCCACGCCGTCTGGGGTGATGTAGGTCCTCGGATCGCCCATCTCGTACACCAGTTGTTCGGTGACCGACGCCACCGAGACCACCCCACCGGTTCCAGGGTGCTTGGTCACGACAAACGACCCGTCCGCGCTGGCTTCGACGATGGGAAAGCCGGGGTTCGCCATGCCTTTGACGGCCCGCCAGTCCTTGAGCAGATTGCCGCCCGAACACTGGGCGCCGCATTCGATGATGTGGCCGGCGACGGTCCCCGCCGCCACCTTGTCCCAGTCGTCGGGGGCCCAGCCGAACTCGTGGAAGAGTGGGGCCAGGGTGAGGCCGGTATCGGTCACCCGGCCGGTGACCACGATGGCCGCCGCGCCTTCCAATGCTCGCACGATCGGCTCCATCCCCAGGTAGGCGTTGGCCGATACCACCTGGTCGCGGACATCGGTGAGCGGCCGCCCGGTGTCTAGGTTCTCCAGCACGTGCCCGCGATCGATGAGCTCGTCGAGGCGCGGCAGCAAATCGTCTCCCGTTACCAGCCCCACCTTGACCTTCCCGCGCACCTTGCACGCGTCCGCCGTCTCCAGCACCGCCTGGGCGCACCCACGAGGATTGACCCCGCCGGCGTTCGATACAACCCGGAATCTGCCCTCGGCGATGCCGGGAAGGAGCCGCTCGATGAGCGGCACGAAGTCGCGCGCGTATCCACGAGATGGATCGCGTGACTTCTGCTTCTGCATGATGGACATGGTGACCTCGGCCAAGTAGTCCATCATCAGGTAGTCGATGGGCCCCCCCTCGGCCTGGCGGACAGGGGCCTCGAGCCAATCCCCCCAGAAGCCTTGCCCGGCGGCAACACGGATGGTCTTGGTCATGGCGGCGTCCCGGCGGGCTCATGGAGCCATCGCCGCCCACCGGTTTCGACCTGAACACGGTAGAGCGGCCAAAAACCCGGATCAGCTTCTCGAGCGTTCCCATTCCTACCGGCGGCCCCAGCCGGGAGGACGACAGCTTCACTCCCCCCTGCGTCGAGCGAAAAAGGCACGCTCGGAGTGGCGGGAGACCGGGGCGAGGCATCATCCTCGTACAGCCGGATGTCGATCTCCACCTCCCATGGGACGTCGTCGCCAGCCGGAGCATCAGCAAAGCCAGGAACCAGGACCAGCTCCAACGGCAGGTCGCCGCCCTGGGGGTCGACCGGCGTATCGATGCGCTCGTGGGCGTAATTGAGCGGCGAGCGAGTCACGATCCGGCCGAGGGCATCGAACACGGTCGCGCCGAAATCGGTAAAACGCCCCCAGCCCGCGGGGTCCATGGCGACATCGATTTCGACCTGCGCCGCCCATCGCGGCACGGTGAACGGAATGCGTCGCTCGTTTGAGCCTCGCCCTCGCACGACAAGACGCCGCCGAACCCCGAGCTGTTGGGCGCTCGCGGTGCCGCTGACGCTGCCGTTGGTGGCGTTCGTGATGGTGGTACGCTTACTCCTCCCCCCATCGCCCCCTCCCTGGGACGCGATGTCCTCGAAGCTCAGGGCGGCGTGGATGACTTCCACGACTGCGCGGGCGGGAGCGGCCGGCGAAGCGATCACG
>JBFGLJ010000212.1:0-3277 GCA_041576235.1 Gemmatimonadales bacterium
CTCGGGTGGGTGATGCGTTCGCAAGCTACTCTGGCCCGTCAGGGGGGGCAACCGCGTTGCGGTGGCCGGCGGCTCCTTACTATCTTAATGACCAATGCAGACTTACGTCTCGCTTTCTGCCGGGGCGGTGGGCCCCTGATGCGGCTGTTGCGACGGCTCCTCGGAGGCGGCGGCGACATGCCCAGGCCGCAACGACTCGACTACCTCAACGAGGCGCTCGCGCTCGAGCGCCAAGGCGAATACGAGGCGGCGCTCACGTCCTATCGGCTGGCGCTCCGGGACAACCCCGACGATCCCCGCATTCTCCAGAACATGGCCATCGCCTTCACCAAGACCGGCCAGCCCGACGAGGCCGTGCGACACTACCGCAAGGCGTTAGAGGTCGATGACACACTCGTCGGCGCCCATTACGGGGTGGCCTTCCTACTCCTCAGGCGAGGGGAATCCGAGGTGGCCCGGGAACACCTCCAGGCCTTTCTGAACCAGCCGCCGCGGGGACCCGACGCCGATCGCTGGATCCAGCACGCCGAGAAGGCCCTGGGCCACATTGACCGGGCGCCCACCGCTGCAGAGATGTCGTGAGGCCGACAACCCTCCTCTTCCTGACCAGTTCTCTCCTCGCCTGCAGCAACGCCACCGAAAGCAACGGGGTCATTGCCCTCGAGGTGTTGTCACCGCTCAACCCCGCGGTGGAAGTGAGCGATACTCTTCATCTCACGGCCCGTGCGCTCGACCGGGACGGCAACGAGGTAGCCAACGCGCCGGTGACGTGGCGGACGCCGGACACGACGCTGGCTGTGGACAGCCAAACCGGCATCGTCACCGGCCTCGTCGGGCCCAGCACCGGCCGAGTCCAGGCCAGTACCGGCACCCTCAACTCGAACTTCCTGACCATTACTGTTCGCCCGCGTCCGGATACGCTGGTCATTGTAGGACCCGATACGCTTCGCATCTCCACGGGCGTCGCCACCTCACCGGACCTCGTCGCGCGCATTGACACCTATTCCGGAATAGATACTCTCCCCGTCTCGGGTGCGGCCATGATATACGAGATCATCGAACCGATCTTTGCCAACCCCTCGAACCGCACCGTCGAGCTGCCGGGTGGGGTGGTGGTCGATACGGTCACCACGGGGTCGGCTGGCACCCCTACCCCTGCCGTCACGCTGGACCGGGTAGGCGCGTCGCAGCCCGATAGCGCCGTGATCGAAGTTCGGGCCACCAGAGCCCGCGGAACCGAAGCAATCCCCGGATCGGGGCAGCGTTTCATCGTTCGCATCGACCCGTAGACGACGACCGGGCGGGTGCGAAGTGGCTCACGTGATCCTCAAGTTGGAGGCAAGGCTCTGACGAATCCCACAACGCTGAACCAGTTGTTCTTCGAGGCCGTCGACCAGCTGTCCGAACGTCCCGTGGCCCTGCGGGGAAAAGTTGGGGGGGTCTGGGTCGAGCAGAGTTTTCGGGAATTTCAAGACAACGTCCAGGCGCTGAGCCTCGCTCTGACCGGGCTCGGTGTGGTCCCTGGTTCGCATGTGGCGCTCTTGTCGGAGAACCGACCCGAATGGGCCATCACCGACTATGCGTGCCTCACGGCCCGCTGCGCAGATGTGCCGATCTACCCCACGCTTCCAGCAACCCAAATCGAGTACATCCTGAACGACTCTGGCGCGGTGGCCATCATGGTTTCCACCGAGGAGCAGCTGGCCAAGGTGCTGGAGATTCGCGACAGACTCCCGGCCCTGAAGGTGGTCATCGCCTTCGACCGAGGGCTCGAGGGGCACGGGGTCCTGGGCTACCTCGACGTGATCGCTCGCGGGCGGGCCGCCATGAGCCCCGAGGCCACCGCGGCCTGGCGACGCCAAGCCCTCGAGGTGACCCCGGACGATCTCGCCACCCTCATCTACACCTCCGGCACGACGGGGCATCCCAAGGGAGTCATGCTCACCCACGGGAACATCGCCTCCAACGTGGTATCCGGCCTCAAGGCGCTAGACCTCCGGGAAAGCGACGAATGTCTGTCGTTCCTCCCGCTGTCCCACATCTTCGAACGGATGGCCGGCCACTATTGCATGCTCGGGGCCGGGGCCGTCATTACCTATGCGGAACGGGTGGAGACCGTGTCGCAGGACATGATCGATCGGCGGCCAACGGTAATGCTCTCCGTGCCCCGGCTGTATGAGAAGATCTATGCCCGCGTGCTCGAGACGGCTCTGACGGGGTCGGGCGCGAAGCGACGGATCTTCTTCTGGGCCAAGCGAACCGCCGAGCGATGGGTGGAGCTCTCCTTGGGTGGACAACATGTCCCGCGGGCGCTGGCGCTCAAGAAGGCCGTGGCCGACCGACTCGTTTTCTCTAAGCTCCGCGCCCGGACCGGCGGCCGGTTGCGATTCTTCGTCTCGGGCGGGGCGCCACTCTCCGCCGACATCGCCAAGTTCTTCTATGCGGCGGGCCTCCCGATTCTCGAGGGATACGGGCTCACGGAGACCTCGCCGGTGATCGCTGTGAACACGTTCCGGCACATCAGGCTCGGCACCGTTGGGCGGCCAATCGAGGGTGTAGAGGTCAGGATCGCACCGGATGGAGAGATTCTGACCCGCGGACCACATGTCATGAAAGGCTACTACCAGAACCCCGAAGCAACGGCGGAGGTGCTCGAGCCCGATGGCTGGTTTCACACCGGAGACATTGGTGAACTCGATGCAGATGGCTATCTCAAGATTACCGATCGCAAGAAAGACCTGATAGTGACATCCGGCGGCAAGAACATCGCCCCGCAGCCGATCGAGAATCTGCTCAAGACCAATCGCTTCATTCTCAATGCCGTGATGCTCGGCGATGGCCGGAAGTTCCCCATCATGCTCGTGGTGCCCGAACTCGCCGCCCTCAGCGCCTGGGCCACCGACCAAGGGTTGTCCTTCACAGATCCGGCCGGGTTGGCGGCTTCTCAGCAGGCGGCAGCCAAGCTCGAGGGCGAAGTCAAGAAGAGCCTTCGCGATCTCGCGAAGTTCGAGGTGCCAAAGAAACTGCTGGTTGTGCCGGATGACTTCACCATCGAGGATGGCCTCTTGACCCCCACCCTCAAGGTCAAACGCCGGGCGGTGGCCGAACGGTATGCCGAGGAGATCGAGGCCGTCTACGCGGAGCCGCCGGGCGGCGTGCACGACATCGACGCCCGGTAGGCGTTTCAGCCCCGAGCCTTCCCCACCTCGGCCACCCACACTCCCCGGCCGCCTGCGATCAGGTCGAGATCACCGGTCCCCAGCGACCCGTCAGCGCC
>JBFGLJ010000213.1:0-3229 GCA_041576235.1 Gemmatimonadales bacterium
GGTAGGCATCGGGGCTCTGGTCCATGAAGGCCGATCCCGCCCCCACGGGCATGCGGCAGGGGGGGAGCTCAGTCGCCGAAGGTGATGCCTTGCGCCAGCGGCAGGTCAGTGCTCCAGTTGATGGTGTTGGTCTGGCGGCGCATGTAGGCCTTCCAGGCATCCGAGCCCGATTCCCGCCCGCCTCCCGTCTCCTTCTCCCCCCCGAAGGCCCCTCCGATTTCGGCACCGCTGGTGCCGATGTTGACGTTGGCGATGCCGCAATCGCTTCCCCGGTGCGAGAGGAAGTATTCCGCCTCCCGCATGTGCTCGGTGAAAATGGCTGATGAAAGCCCCTGCGGCACCCCGTTATGGAGCGCCAGGGCCTCTTCCATCTCTTCAACCGCTTCCGCCGGCGTTGCCGACGCGGTCCCGTACGCGATGATGTAGAGAATGGGTGCGAAGGTCTCTTCCTGCACGATCGTGAACTCATTCTTGGCAGCCGCGATACAGGGCTTCACGTAATGACCGCCGGGGTAGTCGGGCCCGTCGAGGACGTCGCCGCCATAGAGGATGTCCCCGCCCTCCTCCTGGACGCGCGTGATCGCCTGCTGAAGATCGGTGACGGCCTGGCGGGTCACCAAGGGGCCCATCAGGGTCTCTTCATTCCGCGGGTCGCCGATCCGGATCCCCTCGTAGGCCTGCACCAGGCGGCGAACGAGTTCATCACGGATGGAGGCATGGACGATGATGCGTCGCGTGCTGGTGCACCGTTGCCCGGCTGTCCCGACGGCGCCGAAGAGAATGGCCGGGAGCGCCAGGTCCAGGTTGGCGTGCGGGGTCACGATGATCGCGTTGTTGCCGCCCAATTCGAGGATGGTCCGGCCGACCCGCTTCCCCACCACCTCGGCGACGCGGTAGCCCATTTGGCAGCTCCCCGTCGCTGAGACCAGCGGGATCCGCCGGTCATGCAGCAGCCGGTCGCCGACGGTCGAGCCCTTGCCCACGGTGAGCGAGAAGATCGCCGGGTCGACGCCGTTGGCCCGGCAAACCTGCTCCGCGAGCCTGGTGCAGGCGATGGCCGTGAGCGGCGTCTTACTGGCGGGTTTCCACACCACACTATCACCGCAGACCGACGCAATGGCGGTGTTCCAGCTCCAGACCGCCACCGGGAAGTTGAACGCGCTGATGACTCCGACGACCCCCAGCGGGTGCCATTGCTCGTACATGCGGTGGTCGGGGCGCTCGGAGTGCATGGTCAAGCCGTATAACTGGCGTGAGAGCCCGGTGGCGAAGTCGCAGATATCGATCATTTCCTGGACCTCACCCTCACCCTCGGCGCTGATCTTGCCCATTTCCAGCGTGACCAATTGCCCCAACTCCCTCTTCACCCCCCGAAGCTTGTTGCCCAACTGACGGACGATCTCCCCCCGCTTGGGTGCCGGAACGGTGCGCCAATGCAAGAAGGCCTGGTGCGCGCGGGCCACGATCGCATCGTATTCCGTTTCCGTCACCTGGCGGACGGTGGCAATAGTCGAGCCATCGATGGGGGTGATGACCTCGAGGTCGGGACCGGAGCCGACCCACTCGCCGCCGAAGCCGCCGGGGTTGACCTCGCCGATGCCAAGGGTGGCCAGAAAATCACTGACGAGAGGAGCTGTGGTTGCCATGGGAACACCCGTTTCGTTGTGCCGTGTATGGGTATCCGGAAATCCGGAAGTGCTCGGTCTGTGCGTGGACCCGGATTCTAGCAAGATCCCGCGGGCGGGGCTACCGGGTTTGCCCAGTTGAGCAAGCACCGGGCAGTGGGCTATGATGGACCACCACAATCACCAGTCCTGGGAGGGACGATGCCAGAGGGGACCATGACGGCAGGTTTCGATATGGCGGTCGTGCAGCGGGGGGCACGGCTGCGCCGATCGCCCTTTTTCGAGGCAACCCGCCGGGCCGGCTGCCGTGGCTACACGGTGTACAACCACATGTTTCTTCCCATCGGGTACGATGACCTCGAACAGGAGTATTGGAAGCTGCTCCACGGCGTCACCGTGTGGGATGTCTCAGTCGAACGCCAGGTCGAGATCACCGGACCGGACGCCTTACGGTTCACCAACCTCCTCACGCCACGGAATCTCAGCACGTGCAAGGTCGGTCAGGGCAAATATGTGGTCATTACGGCAGACGACGGCGGCATCATCAACGACCCCGTCCTGCTGCGGCTCGGCGAACACCACTTCTGGCTGGCACTGGCCGATAGCGACGTGCTGCTCTGGGCCAAAGGCGTGGCGTACAATCTGGGCGTCGATGTGAACATTACCGAGCCGGATGTGTCGCCCCTCCAGATTCAAGGCCCCAAGTCGAAACCCGTGGTCCAAGCCCTCTTTGGCGACCAGGTCCTCGAGTTGCCGTACTATCACTTTCTCGAAACGAGTCTGGACGGCATTCCCGTGGTCGTCACCCGCACGGGCTGGAGCGGCGAGGTCGGGTACGAGATCTATTTGCGGGACGGGAGCCGCGGCGATGCCCTCTGGGAACGGGTCATGGAGGCCGGCGCCCCCTACGACATCGCGCCGACGGGTCCGTCGGACATCCGGCGCATCGAGGCCGGCATTCTCAATCACGGGATCGATATGACGCTCGAGGACACGCCCTATCACGTCGGGCTGGAGTGGATGGTGAAACTCGATCACCACGACTTCATCGGAAAGGCGGCCCTCAGCAGGATCGCCCACGAGGGTGTGCGCCGGAAGCTGGTCGGCGTGGAAATCGCCGGCGATCCGCTCGACCTCAACATGACCCGCTGGCCCGTGATGAGCGACGGACGCAACGTTGGACACATGACCTCGGCCGTCTATTCGCCCCGCCTCGAGAAGAACATCGGCTATGCCATGGTCCCCATGGAGCTGAGCGGTCTCGGGGCCGGCTTCACCGTCGAGACCCCAACCGGGACCCGAACCGCCACCGTGGCGCCCAAGCCGTTTGTGGACCCCGAGAAGAAGGTGCCCAAGTCGTGAAACTGCGGAAGCCCGCGCCGCAGGAGGGAGAGCCGGCATGACCGATCTGCGGGGCACCCGCGCCCTGGTGACCGGCGCGTCGAGCGGGATCGGCCGAGCCACCGCCGAGCTGCTCATGGAGCACGGGGCCACCGTGCTGGCCACCGCCCGACGGAGCCTGCCGCTCGCCGACCTCACCGGGCCGTTTGGATCTCGAGGGATCGCCATCGCCGGTGATCTCACCGACGAGGCCTTTCGCGCCA
>JBFGLJ010000214.1:0-3205 GCA_041576235.1 Gemmatimonadales bacterium
TCCCCTGGCCATCGGACCACTCGAGGAGCGGGATGAGGAACTTCCGGCTGAGGCCGAGTCGGTCCCGGAGCATCGCGAGGGAGATCTCACCCTTCTCCCCAACCTCCTGGAGCGTTGCGACAAAACGCTCGAGCGCCTGAGCCGCGAAGTACCGCTCGCGCCCCACCGCCACCACCCGCCCATCCCGGGCCGCCAATCGGAGGGCCCCGGCGACATCTCCCCTCTCGTTGACCAGTTCCGCGAGGCTGGGCGGGGTGAGACCCTGGTGCTCGAGAAACGCCACCAAGCGATCGATGGCCTCGTTTCCACCGGCCACTGTGGGCTCGAAGCCTGGCCGGTGGGCCACGCCGTTCGTGATCTCGATCTCACCGGCGGCCTCCAGGCTCGACAGCACCTGATCGGCAATCCACGGCCTGGAGCGGAGACTCCCTCGAAGCGTCTGAAGCGGGAGGCCGGGTTCGCTCGGGTGGCTCTCGTGGTACCCGACCACCTGGCTCAGGGCCAGGTCTCGACGCGCATCGATGACCTTGCGGTGTACCAGGTACTGGCCCGCTTGGACCAGACCCCGGGTCTCGTGGGCGATGTCTTTGGCGGTGACCTCGGTCACGCCGAGGAGCAGGGGGAGTTGGCCCAGGGCGACGCCCTCGGGGCGGCGGTCAGCGAGCGCCAGGAGCCGCATCCCCGGGTCGGGGGCCGCGAGGCCGTCGGGCCAGGTCGCCCGTCGGCGAGGCGGCAGGGGGTCCAGGACCCACCCACCACCGATGGCGGTGACGGGACTGTAGGACCGGATGACCAACCGGTCACCCCCGCGGGCAACCACCGGCCGCTCGAGGGCCAGTCGCGCCAAGGCCGTCCCTCCCGGAAGGAGCGGACGGCGGGGGTGGACCCGCGCCAGGACCTCGCTGGTGCCCAGGTGCACCCTGATTCGCGTCTGGGGCCGGAGCGGCTTCTTGACGCCCGGGCTCAGTGAGAGTTCTACATCGAGCGCCGTGGCGGCCCGCCACGGCAAGTCAGCCGTGACAACAACGCTCCCCCTCTGAGCATCGGCCCGTCCGGCGCCGACGAGTCCGATGGCGGTTCGAGTTCTCGGCCGGCTCCGGGTGACCGTCTCGCCATGGTGCTGGAGCGAGCGGACCCGGGCCTTGTCGCCTGCCGGGAGGATGTGCACCGTGTCTCCGACCGCTAGCGTCCCGGACCAGACCGTCCCGGTGACGACGGTGCCCACCCCCGCCAGCGAGAACGCGCGGTCGATGGGCATTCGAAACACATCGGTGCTCGAGGCGTCGCGATGCGATCCGGCCAGCCGTTGGATGGCCGCTTTCACCGGCTCGATTCCCTGCCCCGTGACCGCAGAAGCGATCACCGGTGCCTCGAACCGCACCGGTGACCGGGCGAGTCGTTCCGCGAGGTCTCCGGCCACCAACTCGGCCCACTCGGCCTCCACGAGATCCGCTTTGGTGACGACCGGCAGCCCCCGACTCACGCCCAACTGTTCCACGATGAGCAGGTGCTCCAAGGTCTGCGGCATGATCCCTTCGTCGGCCGCGACGACCAGGAGTACCATGTCCATCCCCGCCGCCCCCGCCACCATCGTGCGAACGAAGTCCTCGTGGCCGGGCACATCGACCATGCCCGCGGTGCGGCCACCGCCGAGGTCGAGGGCGGCGAAGTTGAGGTCGATGGTGATGCCCCTACGGCGTTCTTCCGCTAGCCGATCCATGGTCTGACCGGTGAGCGCCTCAACCAACGCACTCTTCCCGTGGTCGATGTGCCCCGCGGTCCCAATGATCATGCCTGCTCCATCTCGCGCGTCGTCCAGAATCGAAGAGCGGGTAACTCGATGCCCTCGGCAAGGTGATAGCGCACGTACCGGGACACGAGGCGCCGGTGCGCGGTCCCGTGGGGGTTATCGAGTTCGGGAAGCTCCGCGCCCGGGGTGAGCAGCGCGCGGAGATCGGCGCGCGCTCGGGCGTCGAGGCGCGCGACACCCGTGGTTCCGGAGCAACGAGGGCACAGGGCCCCGCCCTCCGCGGCGCTGAAGCGCAGGTCTCCATCTGGCGGCACCGGCGTCCCGTCGCGGGCACACCGATCGAGAGCGGGCTCGAACCCGAGTTCCGACACCAGGCGCCAGATGCAGCGCAGCGACACGACGTCCACGGTGCCGTGGGGTGCCTCTTCGAGGAGCGAGAGCGCCTCCCGCAAGACGTCGAAGCTCTCCGGGTGGGGAGCCTGGGGGGCGAATCGGATCATCAATTCTGCCAGCGTCACCGCGGCGGCGTAGCGTCCTAAGTCCGCCGCCAAGCGGGTCCTGAGATGCGTCAGATCGAATTCAGCGAGGGTGTGCAGATCGTGGTGCTCGGCCATGTACATCTGGGCGATGCCGTCGCTCAACGGCTGGAGCGCTGCGCCAAACCGGCTCTTGGGGCGGAGCGCGCCTTTGGCGATTGCGCTCACGACCCCGGCGTCGTGGGTTGCCATCCGCACGATCTTGGAGGACTCTCGGTACGGCATGGTCGAGAGAATGATGGCGGGAGTGGTGATGCGCGCCAGCCGGGGTCTCCCTGTGGAAGGGGCATTGCCGGGGTCTCGGGCCGGACTGGCCGTGCGACCCGTCCCTCAATGTACCCAGCGGCGGGTTAGAATCGGAGCCTGAGCCCAGCGAAGATCGCCCTCCCACGTCCCGGAAAGCCCGCGACAGTCTCGTAGGCGTGGTCGAAGACGTTTTCGACCTTGAGAGTCCCGTGGAGCTGTCGGCGGCCGGCTGACGGGGCCAGGATGTCGAGGACGGCGCTCGCATCGACCGTTGTATACGCTGGCAAGCGGACGCGGCGGGAGCTGAAGTCTTCGAAGGTGAGATCGTCGCGGCTGCCGACGCGGTTGAAGGTAAGGGTCGCCGTTGCCCGGTTCGCCAGCCGGATCACGCCACCGACCCGCACGGTATGAGCGGGCCGTCTCAGCAGGGGCTTCCCCACCTCGAACACGCTGCCTGGCTCGCCGCCCGCACCGGGATCGACCGTTTCAGTATCCACGTAGCTGTAGTGCCCACTCAGGCCCAGGCCGTTGGCCAGTTTGAGCCGCACCCCGCCCTCGAGCCCTCTTGCCGTGGCCTCCGGGAGGTTCTGATACGTCGGTTCGCCCGGATCAGCGAAGACATATTGCACCAGATCACGGAATCGCTGGTCGAAGTACCCTGCCCACAGGGAAA
>JBFGLJ010000215.1:0-3127 GCA_041576235.1 Gemmatimonadales bacterium
CCCCCCCCCCCCCCCCCCCCGCTCCTCCTCGGCGTCGCGCTCGACCTCGACCCGCGAGCGAGTCCGGCCGTTGACCTGGATGACGACCTCGGCGCGGGCCGCGACCACCAACGCCGGGTCCCATTCCGGCCAACGGGCCGCGAATACCGACGAGGTGTGGCCTAGCCGCTCCCAACATTCCTCCGCGAAGTGCGGCGCAAACGGGGCCGTCATCACCACCATGTCGTCGAGAATGTGCTGCTCGCAGCATTGCTCCTCGCGCAGCACGTTGAGAAGCTCCATCAGCGCCGCGATGGCGGTGTTGTACTTGAGCGCTTCGATGTCTTCGGCCACCTTCTGCTTTGTCTGGTGCCATTTCACCATGACGGCTTTGGTGATCTCACCGACCGCATCTTCGGCGATGCACCGGCCTACCATCGCCCAGACCTTGTCGAGATAGCGCCGGGGACCACTGATCCCCGCGTCCCGGAAGTCACCGCCTTCTTGAAACGGCCCGAGCGACATGAGGTACATGCGGAAGGTATCGGCGCCCCACTGCGCGATATACTGGTCTGGAATCACCACATTGCCTCGTGACTTGGACATCTTCGCGCCGTCCTTGACGATGAGCCCATGGGCGCGGAAACGAAGGAACGGCTCCTCGAACGTGATGTGCCCGAGGTCGTGGAGCACCATCGCGAGAAAGCGCGCGTACAAGAGGTGCAGGACGGCGTGCTCGTTCCCTCCGATGTAGGCGGTGACGGGCAGCCAGGTCCGGGTCCGGACCGGGTCGAACGGCCGCTCGTCGAATTCCGCGCTGGGATACCGCAAGTAGTACCAGCCGGAGTCGAGGAACGTGTCGGACACGTCCGTTTCGCGGCGAGCCCGCCGTCCGCACCTGGGGCATGGAACGAAGTACCACTCCTCGTTGCGCGCCAGCGGGGACACGCCGGTATCGTCAGGCCGGAACTCATCGAGGGGCGGCAGGACCACGGGGAGAGCCTCTTCGGGGACGGGAACAGTGCCGCAGTCCTCGCAGTAGATGATCGGGATCGGCGGTCCCCAGTAGCGCTGCCGAGAAATACACCAATCGTAGAGCCGATACTGGACTTGGCGTTGTCCTGCACCTCGCTCTTCGAGCCACGCGGTAATGTTGGCGATGGCCGCCTCGGCGGGCTCACCGGAGAACCGCCCGGACTCGATCAGCCGCTCGTCCTCGTCGAGCACGCGCACGACCGGGAGCCCGAACTTCTCGGCGAAGGAGAGGTCTCGTTCGTCGTGAGCCGGCACCGCCATGATGGCACCGGCACCGTATTCCATGAGGACGTAGTCGGCGACCCAAACCGGGATCTGCTGGCCCGTCGCAGGATTGATGGCAAATCCGCCGGTAAAGACCCCGGTCTTTTCACGGTCGCCGACCCGGCGCGACACCACATCCTGCTCAGCGGTCGCACGGATGTACGCCTCGACGTCGGCCCGTTGCGCCTCGGCGGTCAGGGCCCCAACCAGGGGATGTTCCGGGGCCAGCACCATGAAGGTGGCCCCGAACAAAGTGTCGGGGCGCGTCGTGAAGACCGACAACCTGTCCTCGCGTCCCACGAGTGGGAAGACGATCTCCGCGCCTTCGGAGCGGCCTATCCAATTGCGTTGGGCGCCCGCTGTCGTCTCCGACCAATCCATCGCCTCGGCGTCGTCTAGGTTGTGCAACAGGCGCTCTGCATAGTCAGTAATACGGAAGTACCACTGCTTCAGCGCCCGCTGCTGGACCCGCACGGTCGGATGCCGCTCACAGTATCCGTCGATGACCTGCTCGTTGGCGAGTACGGTCTTGCACTCAGGACACCAGTTGACGTTTCCGTGTTTGCGGTAGGCCTTGCCAGCCTTGTAGAGCTGGAGGAAGATCCATTGGGTCCATTTGTAGTAGGCGGGATCGGTCGTCGAGAGTTCCTGCCGCCAATCGAACATCCCGCCCATGCGCCGAAGTTGACGCCTGAAGTTGGCGATGTTCCGTGGTATCAACTCCGAGGGGTGGACGCCGACTTGGATCGCATAATTCTCGCTGTGAATGCCAAACGCATCGAATCCAATGGGCTCGAAAACGGTGTAGCCTTGGAGCCTCTTGAAACGACCGTACACATCGCTCCCTGTGAAGGCGAACATGTTGCCGACATGGAGCCCCTCCGCCGAGGGATAGGGAAACATCATCAGGTTGTAGAAGGGACGCGCCGGCTGATCGAGGTCCGGTTCGTTGACATGACCCTCGGCCCACCGCGATTGCCATTTGGCCTCGACGGCTTGCGGATCGTAGGTCGCGTCAGTGGATGGCGGCGTTTGGCCCATCGCCCGACCTCGGGTTCTCGTCTTCACACACACTCCATCGAATCTCGCCAAAGCGTGGAAATCTACCCGCTCTCGCAACCACGACCAAGGCGTAGGCAGCTTGCCGGCCTTCGGAGAGCCGTCTACCTTTTTCCACTATCCCCGTAGGGCCCCGCGACCCGGAGCGCAATGAGCGACCTTCGCACGCATCTGACGCGCCGCCTGTATTTGGGTGGGACGGCGGCGATCGTGTTGCTTGGGGTCCTCGTCGCAACTCTCATTACCACCACTGAGGCCCGGCACGCCCGCCGCCAGGTCGATACCGAACTCGAGAACACGGCTACCCAGACGGCCGCGCTGCTGCGCCTGGCCCTCACGGAGCGTCGTCGCGAACTCGAGGGCATCGCGACCGTCCCGCTGGTGCAATCCGCCGTGGCCGACGCCGCGGCACGCCATCGACGGCTCGGACTCGACACGCTGCCCGCCGCAGTGGTCGAGGCGCGATACCCCGACCCGGCCGACCTCCCGCACTCTGCAGCGTTGACGTCCTTCCTCGCGCGACGCATCGACAACAGCCCCTTCTCGGGCATCGCGCTGACCGACGATCGTGGACTGGTCATCTTCCGCGCCGGCGTTCCGGGGGCCATGGCCCAATCCAGCGAGGCGTGGTGGAAAGCCACCGCGCGAACCGGAGGGTTCCTGGGCGCCGGCCCGGTCGATCCGCTCACCGGGGTGGGCACAGCCATCATGGCCGTGCCCGTGCCGCACGCCGGGGCCGGGGCCGGGGGTGCGGGGGGAGGGGGAGACAGAGCGCCGGCAGGGGTCCTGC
>JBFGLJ010000216.1:0-3117 GCA_041576235.1 Gemmatimonadales bacterium
GCTCGTCCAGGTCGGCGACCCCGATGCATTGGAGACCTGGGTGGATGAGGTGCTTGCCGCGTTTCCCAAGGAAGTGGCTCGCTACCGGGAGGGCGAGACCAAGCTCTTGGGGTTCTTTATTGGGCAGGTCATGAAACGGAGCAAGGGACAGGCCGACCCCAAGGGGGTTCAGCCGGTGCTCGCGGAGCGACTCGGCGCCTAGGCGACCAGTGGAGCGCTACTGGCTAGGCGGCATCGCCGTTCCGCGAGGGATCCCACGGGACCGGGATGTCCGCCTTGGGCCAAAAAGCCAGGGGTCGGTCCGGCAAGCCGAAGTGTTGGTCGGCCAGGTGGTGGAGGTGCTCCTGCTCGCGAGCGTGGTGGTCCGTCAGGATCTCCCGTCGCATGTGCTTCGCGAGCTTGAGCGGCTCCGTCCCCGCTGGGTCGAGCAGCCGGGCCGCCGGCGTTGTGTCTTGAAACACCTCCATGATGAAGTCGAACGACAACCCCATGTGGCCCTCGATGTCCTCGTCGGTGAGGTCCCACCGGCTTCGTTCCTTGGCCACTTGGAAGGCCCGCTGCCAGGGCTGTTTCTCGGTGAGGTGCACCATGCCTCGAAACAGCCGCCGATTTGTGCGCACGCTGAAGATGGTCGGTGAGATGATCTGATCGAGCAGTTCGTCGGCGCGGCTGTGATCCAACTTGATGATGTCTTTGGCGGTCTTGGCGTACGACTCACCCAGGTGCGCCTCAAACCGGCTTTCCCAATAGGCATGGCCCACGGAGAGCGTACTGCTGGTGAGGGCCAATTGGCGGGGCACAAAGTAGTTGTGCGCCACCGTGTCGGCCGAGAGATGGGCCAGGTATCCCAGTCCGAACGCCCGTAAGGCGTCGCTTGGCGCATGATCGTAGATCTCTTGCCCGACGTGCCAGTGGTGACAATGCCGGCTCACCGGCGCGTAGTTCTTGGCGATCGAGCTATCGGCCGCGATGTTGCCGTACAGAAAGTCATAGGGAAAGGCGCGGAGCAGGTCGGCCACGGCGGGGGTGAGCTGCTGGAGTTCGGCCAGGACCGCCTTGCCCAAGTAGATGTGGGTGGCCGGCGTCCACGCGTAGAGCTGATCCGGGAGGGCGAGCATCACCACCCCCACCACCATGAGGGCGACGGCAAACCGCGCCTTGTTCACCGGCGTCTCCGGCGGCGGCCGCGTCGCCGTCGCCGCAAGAACCGCGACACCGGTGAGATGAGCGCCTTCCCGCGCCGGGCGGTCCGCAAGCCGGCGGCGACCGTCAGGGCCGAGTCCTCTACTTCATCATAGACGACCTCATAGAGCGACTCGAGGTCCTCCAAATGGGCCTGGAGGCGCTCTGCGCCATGGTCGATCTTGCCGCGAAGACGCCGGCTGGTGCCGAGCAACTCATCGGCCTCGCCCCGGATCGCCTTGGCCACCGCGCCTCCATCCTCCGCGGCCCGCCGCAAGGTCTTGACGGCGGGGTCGAGGTCATCCCGGAGCTCGCCGAGGGCGTCTTGCATGGCCGCGAGACGCTTGGAGGCGCTGAGGGCGGCGATCAGCAGTCCCACCCCGACGCCCAGCGCGACGAGGGCCATGATGACCAGCGACAGGGCAATGGCCGGGGGGACCCACGCCGCGGGCGGGGACCCCGCCGCACTCTGCAGGAGGGCCGTCATGCGATCCTCGATAAGTAGGCGTATAGGGCCATCGGGTGCATCGGATGAAGTTTAGCCATGAATCGAGGGAGCGGTATCCCCGCGCCTCAGGCCCCGCGCGTGGCTTGACGGGGTCCACCAAGCCGGAGAGGTTAGGCCATGCCTCCACACTTCCTGGTCCGCGGCGGGACGCCGCTCCACGGAACCGTCGTCCCAGCGGGCAACAAGAATGCCGCCCTGCCCATTCTCACGGCGACCCTGCTGGCCCAGGACACCGTGACCCTCGAAAACGTCCCCCGCATTCGGGACGTCGAGACCATGATCGCCCTCCTGGCCGACTTGGGAGCCGACGCCAGCTGGGCGGGACCGAATCGGTTGCAGGTGGATACCAGAAACGCAAAGAGCAAGCCGCTCGACCCCGCGCTCTGCTCGCAGATCAGGGCCTCCATCCTCTTGGCTGGGCCCTTGCTGGCCCGGTTTGGAAAGGTGGTGCTCCCGCCCCCGGGGGGAGATGTGATCGGCAGGCGCCGGATCGACACCCATCTGCTGGCACTCGAGCACCTGGGAGCCGAGGTCACCGTGGGGGACCGCTACGAGCTCCGGGTCAAGAAATTGGAGGCCCAAGACGTCTTCCTCGATGAGCCCAGCGTCACCGCGACCGAGAACGCCTTGATGGCGGCTGTCGCCGCGCCGGGCCGGACCGTCTTGCGAAATGCGGCCGCCGAGCCGCATGTGCAGGATCTGGCACGGATGCTGGTGGCACTCGGCGCCAACATCCAGGGAATCGGCACCAACACCTACACCGTCGAAGGCGGCGAGCCGCTGTCGGGAGGCACCTATACGATCGGGCCCGACCACATCGAAGTGGCCAGCTTCATCGGGCTCGCCGCCGTGACCAACAGCGCGATCACAGTCGAGCCGGTGCGGGCGCACGATCTCCGGAGCACCCTGTTTGGGTTTGCCCGGCTGGGCATCCAGCCCAGGGTGGATGGCCAGCGCCTGATCATCGACGCCGACCAAGAGCGCCGTATCCGGCCCGACATCGGCGGCCATGTGCCCAAACTCGAGGACGGACCGTGGCCGGCCTTCCCGGCCGACTGCATGTCCATCGCCATCGTGACGGCCACGCAGTGCTCGGGGTTGGTGTTGGTGTTCGAGAAGATGTTCGAATCGCGCCTCTACTTCGTCGACAAACTGATCTCGATGGGGGCGCGCATCGTCCTCTGCGATCCCCATCGTGCCGTCATCGCCGGCCCGTCCCGACTGCGCGGCGGCACCGTGGACTCGCCAGACATTCGCGCCGGGATGGCCATGCTGTTGGCGGCGATGGCCGCCGAAGGAGAGAGCACCATCCACAACATCGGACAGATCGAGCGTGGATACGAGTCTATCGACTCGAGGCTTCGGGCCCTGGGGGCGGAGATCGAGCGCGTTGACGGAGAGTAGGCCCCACCCCCGCCCCCACGCCC
>JBFGLJ010000217.1:0-3080 GCA_041576235.1 Gemmatimonadales bacterium
CATGCTGGCGCTGCTGCTCGTGCTCGCGCCCGGCTGCCGGCTCGAGCGCCGAGAGCCGCCCCCGCCGCCCGGAGCCGCTGCCCGGCGAGCGGTGATGGCCGAGCTGAGGGAGTACTATGCCGACTTCAGCGCTCGTGATTGGTCCCGCTTCGCCGATCATTTCTGGGACGGGGCCATCATCAGCACGGCCTGGCAGCCGCCCGGAGACACAACGGTACGAGTAGAAGTGCAGACGGTCCCCGGATTCATCGAACGGGCGCCCTTCGGCCCGGGCAGCAAAGAGATCTTCGCGGAGGAAATGGTGAGCGCCGACGTACGGATCTCCGGCCGCCTCGCCCAGGCCTGGGTGCGCTACCATGCCCGCTTCGGCGACCCGCCCGACATCCTCGAGTGGGAGGGCTTCGATGCCTTCGCCCTTCTCCGTGTCGGGGAGCGCTGGAAGATCGCCTCGCTCACCTTCGCCGCCGTCGAATAGCCCAACTGCGTTGGCTGCGTCCCAGCATCCGGTCATTCCGAAGCCGGAGGGGGGGGCGAGGCGTAAACGTCGGTTCCTTCCCCCTTCAGGGTTTCTTCTATCTACACGGGCTATCATCGGGAGCCGGCCCTCCACCGATGCCCGCCGGAGGGGGGATGGACCTTAGGCCTTTAGGACGCTAGGATATATCCCGCCCTTGGAATGGAATTGACGTCATCATGACCCCCGACACCCTCGTAGCCCCCGACCCGGCTGCCGTTCACCCTGCTCCCTCGCCAGCCCAGGCCGAAGACCTCAACCCCTTTCACATCGCCCAGGCACAGTTCGATCGTGCGGTGCTCTATGTGCCGGACTTGGATGCCGGCATGGTGGAGTTCCTCAAGCGGCCGGACCGGTTGATCACCGTCGAGTTCCCCATCGAAACCGCGGATGGCGAGGTCCGGAACTTCGTGGGCTACCGAGCGGTGCACAATCGGGTCCGGGGTCCCGGCAAGGGCGGGATCCGCTACCATCCCGGCGTGACCGCCGATGAGGTCCTGGCCCTCGCATCGTGGATGACCTGGAAATGTGCCGTGGCGGACGTGCCGTTCGGCGGAGCGAAGGGTGGCGTGGTCTGTGATCCGAAGTCGCTCACCGAAAGCGATCTCAGGAAGATCACCCGTCGCTTCATCTCGGAACTCGGCGAGACCATCGGGCCGCACACCGATATTCCCGCGCCCGATGTCAACACCAATGCCGAGACCATGGCGTGGATCTACGACACGTATCAAATGATGCATCCAGGCGGCGCCAACCTCCCGGTGGTGACCGGCAAGCCGGTCGACATGGGCGGATCGCTGGGACGGAAGGAAGCCACTGCCCGAGGTGCCTTGTTTAGCACCCAGCGCGCGTTGGAGCGCGGGATCGTGCCGGGTCGCCGGTCCTTGAAGGGCGCCTCGGTTGTGATTCAGGGATTCGGCAACGCCGGCTCGATCGCCGCATCGGAGTTTAGCGAACACGGCGCCAAGGTGATCGCGGTCTCGGATTCACGCGGAGGCATCTACCAGGACAGTGGTCTCGACCCCGCCGCGGTGCTGGAGCACAAGCGGCGCACCGGGTCCGTCGTCGGATTGCCGCACACGACCATGCTGAGCAATGCCGAGCTCCTCACGGTGCCGTGTGACATCCTCATTCCCGCCGCTCTCGAGAACCAGATCCGAAGCGACAATGCTGGCGACCTCGCGACGAGCCTCGTCGTGGAAGCGGCCAACGGGCCCATGACGCCGGCAGCCGATGCAATCCTGTTTGCACGGGGCATCCCGGTCCTCCCGGATATTCTCGCCAACTCAGGCGGCGTAACGGTGAGTTACTTCGAGTGGGTGCAAAACATCGAGAACGAGCAGTGGGATCTCGAGACGGTCAATAGCAAGCTCCGCCGGAAGATGACCCAGGCGACCGATGCGGTGATCGACACCCAGCAGCGCATCAACGGCTCGCTTCAGGCGCTCGAGGCCGACCGCAAGAAGGCGAACGGGGCCGCCGATGGAGAGGGGGCCCTCGAGCCGATCGACTTGAGGACCGCCGCCTATATCCTCGCCATCCGACGGGTGGCTCAGGTCACGCTTGCTCGCGGGATTTGGCCGTAGGCGCTCGACGGCATCCAAGCGAAACGGGGTGACCTTGTCACCCCGTTTGCGTTTCCGCGAGCCTGGACGTCCTCAGTGGATCAGTCCCGGCGGGAGTCCCGCCGGGTAGACGTCCCGAATCGATTGCTCGATTCGTTCGATTCGTCGCTCCGGGTTGGGGTGGGTGCTGAAGAACTCGGGTGGCCGCCGGCCCTCGCTGGCCCGTCCCAGGATCTCCATGAGGCCCACCAAGCTCCTGGGATCGTAGCCGGCTTGGGCGGTCAGAATGACGCCCAAACGGTCGGACTCGAGTTCATCGTCACGCCCGAATTTCATGTTCACCAGCTGGCCGATGGCCGCCACCACGGCAGCACTCTGCCTCGACGCAGGGTTGTTCGGGTCGTAGGCCGCGATCACCGCCGCCCCCGTGAGCCCCTGGGTGAGCGTGGCCTTGGCCAAGTGTTCCGCACCATGGCGCGCGACCACGCGGCCGATCTCGTGCCCCAACACCCCGGCCAATTGTCCTTCGGTCTCGAGCTCCCCGAGGAGTGCCGCCGTGATGAAGACCTGCCCGCCCGGCAATGCGAAGGCGTTGATGGTCTGTTCGTCGGCCAGCAGGTGGAACTCGAACCGATAGGGCGACTTCTGGACGGACGGATTGGAGGCGAGGCGGTTTCCGATGTCGTCCACCAGGGCCTGGGCCCGGGTGTCCGGATGGAGTCCCCCATGCTGCGCGGCCATTTGGGGGGCCGCCTGCAGCCCCATGGCGATCTCCTGATCGGGGCTCATGCGGACGTACTGGACTTCTCCGGTGACCGGGTTCTCCTGACGAGAGCCGAAGTAGGTCACGAGGGAGACGACCGCGATGACGAGCGCGATCATGAGCCGCCCGCGGCCCACGCCGGGACGGCGGCCGGCCCCGGCCCCGAGCGGGGCCCGGCGGCGTCGGTAAATCGGCATTCTGTTCTTCCTTCCCGATCCGGGTCGTGAGGCGGCCAAGG
>JBFGLJ010000218.1:0-3067 GCA_041576235.1 Gemmatimonadales bacterium
AGCCGGGCTGGCGTTCATCTCGTCAAAGAACACCGTCCCAGTGGGAACCACAAGGATGTCCAGCTGGCCATCTCGTCCGGCAATGCGCTACGGAGTCTCGCGCTCGAAAACCTTGTTCACGATCAACCACGTGCCGTCGATCTTGAGGAGAGACATGTAGTCGATGATACGGGAGTCCGGGTAGCGAAGCTCCAACTTCGCCACCGCCGCCTTGCCCGATCGGTCGATGGAGACGATGCGTTTGGTGACGGAGGCTGGTGCCCCGGATGCTCCCGCTTGCGCCTCTCCCCGCTCGAGAAACTCCTGGATGGGCACATGCTCGAGCGCGCCATCCCGCACAAAGTACATGGTCGCGTTGGGATGAAAGGCCTTCGGAGTCTCCATGCCGCCTCGAAAGTAGTATTCGATCGTGTCGCGGATGGCCTCGTCCTCGTCGAGATGCCGGGCCGTCGATGTTGCGATCCCCATCGTGGCCACAAACGCCGCCACACCCAGGATGGTCGCGAGTTTCATGGTTCCCTCGAGTCCGTCGGAGTTGGGGCAACGGGCCTCTTCCCCCCCGGTCCGTACGAAGCGGGCGGTCAGGAGGGTTCAGTCGTCTCCGGCTGGCGGCTCCGGAGAGCGGCCTTCCAATTGCGGCGCATGCCCTCGAGCCCTGGGCGCTCGAGAGGGGTGGCCCCGAACCGGCGATCGAACTCCGAGGGCGTCAACCGCTCGAAATACTCGGGGTCCTTACCCGGATCGGGTCGGGCCGCGAATTCCGGATGGGTTGACGACACGGCGAAGCGGTGATTCCAGGGGCAGACATCGTTGCAGATGTCGCAGCCGAATCCCCACCCCTCGAGCTTCGGCGCGAACTCTTCGGGAATGGGCTCGCGGGACTCGATCGTCAAATAAGAAATACAGCGTGTGGCATCGAGGACCCGGGGGGCGACAAACGCGGTGGTGGGACACGCCTCGAGGCAGAGCGTACAGCTGCCGCATCGATCGGTCTCAAAAGGGGAATCCAGTTCGAGGTCGAGGTCGGTCAGCACTACCCCGATAAAGAAGAAGGCGCCCATCCCGGGGCGAATGAGCATGGTGTTCTTTCCGATCCATCCCAAGCCCGCGCGCTGCGCCAGCTCGCGTTCCGGGACCGGGCCCGCGTCGACATAGGGCTCCGCCACGGTTGCCCCTTTGCTCCGGCAGAAGGTCGCCAACCGGTCGAGGCGCGCTTTGGTGGCGAGGTGATAGTCCCTCCCTCGGGCGTATTTGGCGATTTTCGGAGACGTGAGATCGCGCTCGGTGTCGGGGAAGTAGTAGTTATCCAGTACCACCACCGCGACACGAGCCGGCGGGGACTCCGCCCCGAGGATGCGGGCGGGCTCCTTCCGCTTTCTGGCCTGGCGGTGGAGGTAGCGCATGGTGCCGCCGTAGCCTGCGGCGAGCCATCGGTCGAGCGCGTCGGCGTGGGGTAGCGGGGAGAGGTCGGTGATGCCGCACGCCATGAATCCGATGGCGCCCGCTGCGTCTTTGATCTCATCTGGCGGGAGGGTCATGGGCGCCCGACCCGCGGCAGTGCCTGGTGATCGACCTCGCCGGTGATGAGCCGTGCGCCTCGCTGATACGTGAAATAGGACCAGGCCCACTCGATCAGGACCATGAGTCGGTTGCGGAACCCGATGAGGAAGAAGATGTGCACGAAGATCCAAGTGAGCCACGCGATGAAACCGTGAAAGTGGAGCCGCCCGATGTCGGCCACCGCCCGCCCGCGCCCGATGACTGCGAGTTGACCCCTGTCCCAATACTGGAACGGCGTGCGGGGGCGACCCTTCAAATCGTTGCGGATGGTTCTCGCGGCGTAGCGCCCCATCTGTATGGCCACCGGCGAGAGCCCCGGCAGTGGCCCCCCCTCTTGGTGATCGAAGCAGGCGGCATCGCCCAGCACGAACACGTTGCGGTGCCCTGGAATGGTGCAGTCGCTTTCGACCACCACCCGTCCCTGGCTGTCGACGGGGCTCTGGAGCGTCGCGAGGAGTCCGTTGGCCACGTTACCCGCGGCCCACACCACGGCCCGGGTTGGAATGGTCAGGCCCTTGGCCGAGATGCCCTCAGGGGTAATCCGATCGACGAAGGTGTCGGTCTTGACCACCACGCCGAGCCGTTCGAGGGCGCGGGTGGCGGCATCGCTCAGGCGCTTGGGGTAGGAAGGGAGGATCTGGGGTCCGCCCTCGAGCAGCATCACGGTGGCGGAGCGGGAGTCGATGCGTCGGAAGTCGCGCCGGAGGGCGTGGCGGCGGATTTCGGCCAGGGCCCCGGCGACTTCGACCCCCGTCGGGCCGGCGCCCACGACGACGAAGGTGAGCGCGGCCTCTCGGCGCTCGGGGTCGCTCTCGCGCTCGGCTGCTTCGAACGCCAGGAGGACGCGGCGGCGGATCTCGAGGGCGTCCTCGATGCTCTTGAGCCCAGGGGCAAGCGGCTCCCACTGATCCTTACCGAAGTAGGAATGCCGGGCACCGGTGGCCACGATCAGATAGTCGTAGTGAATACTACTACTATCGATCACCACCTCGTTCCTCTCCCGCCTCACCGCCTTGGCCTCGCCCAGGACCACCTCCACATTGGCGTGCCGGCGAAGGATCGCGCGGATCGGTGAGGCGATATCACCTGGCGAAAGCGCGGCCGTGGCCACCTGGTAGAGCATAGGCTGGAACAGATGGTGGTTGCGGCGGTCGACCAGCGTGATGTCGACCGGCGTGCGCCTGAGCGCCTTGGCGGCATAGAGCCCGGCGAAGCCACCGCCCAGAATGACGACGTGCGGGCGCGTGGCGGCGTGGGGGGCGGGGGCGGGGGCGGGGCGCTGCTTGGGCGGCGGAGCGGCCGGGCGGCGGGCCGGCGGCTTCCGCTTGCCGTGCTGGCGGGACATGGGCCGCAGGGTACCCGCCGGCGGTCGCCACCCATCGGGCGCCGATACGATCCCACCGCATGGCCACGTTCGTGACCCACCTGGAGTGCTCGGGCACCGGGGAGCCTCACGCCGCCGGGGAGGTCCACGGGCTGTCGGCGGCCGGGAAGCCGCTGCTGGTCC
>JBFGLJ010000219.1:0-3018 GCA_041576235.1 Gemmatimonadales bacterium
TCCGATTCGATCGCCCGCCGCCACCTGCCGGCCGTCTGCGGCTCGAGCAGATCGAGTTTTGCCACCGTGGCCTCCGGGAGCCGAAGTGGCTGGCCCGTGCCAAACAGAAAGCGGTCACCACCCACGGTCTCGAGCAGCGCGGCGAGGTGGTCTTCTGGCGGTCCCCATACCCATGCGATGTCCCACCAGACCCGACGAGACTCCTCCGGGGTCGAGCCGAAGTGGACTTGCTCGATGGCGTCGCGATCGGCGCCGGTAACGACGAGGCGAAGGCTGGCCGCGCGCCTGAGAAGGGTGCGGATGGCCCAGGGTTCGAGGTCCGAGGCGACATCCAACGGATGCCGCTGACGCGCGTCTTCGAGCCGCAGCCCGAGGACGAGCGGGAGGCCTGCCTCACAACACGCGTCCACCAACTCGCCCATGCTGCCTCCGCCGACATCCAGGCCGAAGCGCACGGGGTCGCACCGGATGGCCGGCACCTCGCGCGCGACGGCCTGATCGATCGCTTCGCACCAGCGGGGGAGTCCCGGGTGGATGGAGGGCACGGGCCGGAGCCGGTCACTCCCCGCGAGGAGGGCGAAGAAGGCGTCGTGCCCTTCCATGGGGTCCGACCACCACAGGCTCGGCAGGTGCGACACCCAGGCCGCGTCGATCCCCGCCCGGTCCATGGCCCGGAGCAGATCGTCCGGTGTGCCGCTCGACGGGTGGAAGGGATAGGCGCCGACAAAGGCGTTGACGTCGACAATCATGAGGTCGGGACCGTGGGGGGGGGAATGCGCCCCGAGGAAAGACCCGCGTGGCGGTCTTCCACCGGATGCTTTCGATGGCGAGTTGGGAGAGCTTGGCTTCCAGATAACGCAGCTTCGCCCACCCGGTGTCCATGGTGAGATCACACCCGAACAGGAGGCGCTCGGCGCCCACCGCGTCGACGCAGGCTTCCAGCATCCCCGAGTCCACCCCGCTGCCTGACAGGTCCACAAGCACGTTGGGCTGTTCGCGGACCGCCCTCAGCGAATGCCGCCAATCGCCTCCCCCACCGATGTGGGCCAGAATGAAATGCACCTCGGTATGGCGGGCCGCGAGCGCGCAGAGTTCGACCGCGTCAGAGGCCTCTTGGTTGGGCCACTCACGCCGGCGATGCTGCCATATGTGGTGCAAAATGGGCACCCCGTGCGCCCGGGCGCGTTCGCAAATAGGATCGAGTAAAGG
Organism: Gemmatimonadales bacterium; assembly: GCA_041576235.1. Lineage (GTDB taxonomy): Bacteria > Gemmatimonadota > Gemmatimonadetes > Gemmatimonadales > GWC2-71-9 > JABDII01. Next base: position 1,210 of record JBFGLJ010000219.1, read on the forward strand.
ATCGTTGGCCCGACGGCTGGCCGCCAGCTTGATGCCCACCATTCCCTCCGCGAGGCCGACGTCGATCTCGTCCATGGCATGCGCGGTGAAGTTCGGGTTGACGGTGACATACCCACGGATGCGCTCGGGGTGCTGACGCTCCAAGTCCCGAAGCGCCGCGTTCGCGAGCGTCAGGTCGGCGGGAGAGGGAAAGTACGTGGGCGAGGTCCTCCCCCAGCTCCCGAGAATCGATGCCACGTGGACGGAGATCCCCATGCGCTCACCGGCTCGAAGCCGGCTCGCGTTCAGTGCCTTCCAATCCGGCTGGGACGAGGCTGGGTGGTAGAAGTGAGCGTGGGCGTCGATCAGCATGCGCCGGCGCTCTCATCGAGCAGGCTCAGAGTCTGGTCGATCACGGCCTCGGTGTGTGCCAGCGATACGAAATTGTATGCGTTGCGCTTCCACAGCACTCCCCGCGAGGCCGCCGCCCGCACGAAACGGGAACCGGCGGCCTCGTCGGTGAATCGCAGGTAACACATCTGCGGCACCCCCACTACGCCTTCGATGACGGCCGGGTGCTCGATGGCCAGCTTCTCGAGGCCCGACACGAGCCGCTGCCCCCGATTCAACAGCTCGTCGGGGACACGCTCCCGGGCCATGATGTCGAGCGTCGCCTTGGCAGCGGCCAGCGCCACCGACTCCGTTGCGAGGGTGGAGGAGATCCACGTCCGATCTACGGCCGACATGACCGCCGAGCCACCCCCGACGGCCGCAAGCGGAAACCCGTTGGCGAGCGCCTTTCCCACCACGATCAGATCCGGAGACACACCATGGCGCTCGGTGACTCCGCCCATCGCCACGCGGAACGCGGTCTTGATCTCGTCAACAATGAGCAAGGCGCCCACGCGACGGGTCGCGTCGCGAATGGCTTCGAGCCAGGCCTGATCCGGCGGCCCGTCGATCACGGGTTCAACGACCAGCGCCGCGAGCGACTCGCCTGCGGCCTCGATTCGGGCAACCGACTCCGCCTGATTATTGAAAGGGATCTCACCCCGCAGGGCCTGCACCGCCCGCGGGACCCCTGGGCCGGCTTGGCACCAATCCAACCACCCGTGGTATCCGCAGGTCAGCACCACTTCCCGCCCGGTATGGACCCGGGCAAGGCGCACAGACGCCTGCACCGCCTCGGCGCCGGTCTTGAGAAAGCGGACGCGTTCGACCCACTTCCCCAGGTGCCGCACCAGAATCGCCGCGACCTCTTCTTCCAGCTCGGGGGCCAGGGGTCCTACGTTTCCGGCCTCGATGGCCGCTGTCGCGGCACGGTCGACCTCGGGATGGGCGTAGCCAAGCGCCACCGCCCCCAATCCCATGATGTAGTCGATGTATTCCCGCCCGCGTTCGTCCCACACGCGCATGCCTGAGGCCCGGGTCATGGTGTGGGGAATACGCCCGTCGTCGGACCCAAATAGTGCGGCGGGTCGTTTGCTGCCGGTGGACGTTGTGCCCGCAACATGCCGGCTTCCCGGCCTCGGCCCCGACTCCGCGTGTGGGGGAGTCATAGGCAGAGCTCCACGGTGCCAAAGCGGGCCGGGTCTTGGCGATCACCCCGCAACCATACCCATCCTCCGCCGCCGCTCCACACCAGCTGCCCCGCGCGACGCACCCGTCCTTCCCGCATTTCGTTGACGATGAGGTCGAAGTGCACCCGATCCCCGCCGAGCATCGAATCCCACCACCCCGGTGTGAGCGCCAGCGTGAGACGATACCCGGTGCCGGTCCTGGTCCACGACCCGGCGGCGCTTGGATGCTCGGCCGGACCCTCGCGTCCGA
>JBFGLJ010000220.1:0-2922 GCA_041576235.1 Gemmatimonadales bacterium
CCTGGTCACGCTGGCCACGGCCGGTGCGGTGGCGGGCTTCTTGATCGTGCTGGTGTTCATCTGGACCCAGCCGACGATCCAGGCCTACAAGGCTCAGAAACTCAAGGAGGCCATCCAGGAAGTGTTGAAGGGGCCGGACCGGTACGAGACCTGGTACCTCATCGACGACGGCCTGACCGCGGTGCTGCCGGAGGGGCAAGACTCCTCCGGCCTGGAGCGCATCTTCGTCGGATATGACGCCTCGGACAGGCGTATCGGTTACGCCATCGCCGCCGGGGAGCCGGGGTTCCAGGACATGATCCGGCTCATCTTCGGCTACGATCCGGCAAGTGGCCAGGTGATCGGCATGAAGGTCTTGGAGAGCAAGGAAACGCCGGGCTTGGGCGACAAGATCGAGAAGGATACCGCCTTCGTGGCGCAGTTTGCCGGGGCCCAAGCGCCGCTCATCGGCATCAAGCGGAGGCGCAGCAGCGGTGACGGCGCCAACGAGGTGGACATCATCACCGGCGCCACCATTTCTTCGCGCGCCGTCATCAGGATCATCAACAACGCCGTCGAGCGACTCGAGCCCGTCCTCGCGGAGTCTCGGGCGGAGGGACGGCCATGACGAGCACCACGGCGCAGGCCGATTTTCTGCGGGGGGTGTGGCGGGAGAATCCGGTTCTGATCCAGATGCTGGGTCTCTGCCCGGCGCTGGCCGTGACCAACACGGTGGCCAATAGCCTGGCCATGGGGGTGGCCACGTTCTTTGTGCTCACGGGATCGAGTCTCTTGGTGTCACTCCTCAAACGATTCGTCCCGCACGAGGTACGAATCTCGACCTACATCCTGATCATTGCCACCTTCGTGACCGTGGCCGACATGGGACTCGAGGCCGTGGTTCCAACCATCCACAAGGCGCTCGGGGCGTTCGTCGCGCTCATTGTGGTGAACTGCATGATCCTGAGCCGGCAAGAGGCCTTCGCCTCCAAGCGTCCAGTTGGCCGCTCGCTGCTCGATGCCTTCGGCACGGGCCTGGGGTTCATGATCGCCTTGCTGATGATGGGGGCGGTGCGCGAGATCCTCGGCAACGGGACGTTTCTCGGGAGGTCGCTCCTCGGGGCCTCGTTCGAGCCCTGGGTCATCTTCGCCTTGCCGCCAGGCGGGTTCTTGACCTTGGGGTTCCTGCTCCTGGCGCTCAGTTGGCTCCAGCGCCGGCGTGCCCACCGAACCGCGGCCGGGGTCCGCGAATGGCCGGACGGCGTGGCCACGAGGAGGACCGCATAAATGGGCGACCTCCTCTGGATTCTCGTCTCGGCCATGGTGGTGAACAACTTCACCCTGGTGCTCTTCTTGGGCCTCTGCCCGTTCATGGGCGTGTCGGCCCGGGTCTCGACCGCCCTTCGCATGGGCGGAGCCAACATCTTCGTGCTCACCATCACGTCCGTGTGCGCGTGGTTCTTGAACACGTTCGTGCTGCCCTACGCGCCGTACCTCAGGCTCATCTCGTTCATCGTGGTCATTGCGTCGTTGGTCCAAATCGTCGAGATGGTCATCAAGAAGGTGAGCCCCACCCTGTTCCGGCAACTCGGGATCTACCTGCCGCTGATTACCACCAATTGTGCCATTCTGGGGTTGGCGATCTTCCAAACCAACCGCGGGTACGGGTTTCTCGAGGGGCTGTTCTTCGCGGTGGGCGCCGGCCTGGGACTGACCCTGGCGCTGGTCTTGATGGCGTCGATTCGCGAGAACACCGAATTGGCCGATATCCCCGATATCGCGGAGGGCACGGCCTTGGTCCTGATCATTGCCGGGAGCCTCTCGCTCGCGTTCATGGGCTTCGCCGGCCTGCTGAGCAGCGCATGAGCACCATCGTCGGCGTGCTCGCCGTGGCCGCCCTCTTCGTCGTCTTCGGCCTGTTCCAACGCCATCACCGGGCCGGCTGCGCCGGCTGTATCCATGCACACAACCCGTCAGCGTGTGGGCACTGCACGTTCACCACGCCGTGCTCCCCGGAGAGTTCTGATGACGATTCCAGCGCGTGACTCCAGCGATCGCCGTCACCCAGATCGGCGCGAGGTCCTCCTGCTCGGCGCCGGGGCCTTCGCGGTGCTCGCGTTTCCGTTCATACGGCGGCGACCGGTGCTGATCCGGCGGTCCATCCCGGTCATGGGCACCATCGCCGAGATCGGCGTGGTGCATCGGGATCACCGCTACGCCCAGGGGGCCATCGATGGGGCCTTCGACGCCTTGCGCCGGATCGAACGGACCATGACGCGATTCGATCCGACGTCCGAGGTCGGCCGCGCCAACGTCCAGGCCGCCACAGGACCGGTGACCATCGGCCCGGAGACCGCCTTGGTGCTGTCCGAGGCCTTGGCCTGGGCGGCCGCCAGCGGTGGCCGGTTCGACCCCTGTCTCGGCCGGACCGTGGCGCTCTGGGATGCGGGCCGGAGGGAACGGCTGGCGCCCACCCTCCCGGCCCGGGAGCCGGTGGCGCGGTTGGCCGGACGCGAGCTGTACCGGGCGTTGGAACTCGGGACCTGGCGGGGCCGACCGGTTGTGCGCTTCACCGATCCTGACGTGGCGATCGATCTCGGTGGCATTGCCAAGGGATACGCTGTTGATCGGGCGGTGGCGGTGCTCCGGGAGTGGGGCATCACCGACGGGCTGGTGAATGTCGGGGGCGATCTCTATGCGATCGGGCGGAACGCTCATGGGGCGCCGTGGAGCGTCGGCGTGCGCAACCCGACGAACCCCGCCACCATCATGCGCACCTTCGAACTCTCAGACGGTGCAGTGGCGACGTCGGGCGATTATCTCCAGTTCTTCGAGCACGGTGGACGGCGCTATCATCACCTGCTCGACCCTTTGACGGGGATGCCACGCGAGAGCGCCGTGCACAGTGTGACGGTCGTGGCGGGGACCTGCCTCACGGCTGAC
>JBFGLJ010000221.1:0-2895 GCA_041576235.1 Gemmatimonadales bacterium
GACGACCTCGGGGCCCTGGTCGAATGGGCCGGGACGCACCGGGTGGGCCTGGTGCCTCGCGGGGCCGGAAGCGGCATGCCGGGCGGCAACGTGGGACCGGGCGTGGTGGTCGACTTGACCCAGCTCGAGCCCCGCACGCTCACCGTCGATCCGGCCGCACACCTGGCCGTCGCGAGCGCGTCGTTTCCGTACGCCGAGCTTACCGCCGCGGCCGGACGGCACGGCCTCCGGCTCCCGCCCGATCCATCCAGCGGCGCGTGGGCGACCCTGGGCGGCATGGTGGCCACCAACGCGGCGGGAGCCCGATCGCTTCGGCACGGACCGGTTCGCCCATGGGTCAACGGGGTACACCTCATGACCGCCGACGGGGCCCACGGCTGGCTGCGGCGCGGCATGAGCCCTGGCGCGGCAGGCTGGTTTGCGACGGTGGAACAATTCGAAGCGGGGGTGGCGCCCGCGCTCCGTGACGCGGCTCCGCTCATTCGCCGGCGCTACCCCAAGACCCGCAAGAACACCGCGGGTTACGCGCTCGATGCGTTTGTGGACTCTGACGAGGTCGTCGATTTGATCGTCGGCTCGGAGGGAACGCTTGGGATCATCACGGCAATCGAGTGGCAGCTGGCGCCGGTGCCGGTGCATCGGGCCCTATTGGCCGTGGTCCTCGACGACCTTGGGTCGCTGTCGGAGGTCGTGGCCGCGCTCGGTGCCTGCGATCCCTCGACGCTCGAACTCCTCGACCGAAGTTTCCTCGACCTGCTCAGGGAGGACCCGGGTTTGGCAGCCCCCACCACACACGGCCTGGTCGAGGCCGCCGAGGCACTGCTCCTGGTCGAATTCGAGCACGACCGGCTGTCGGCGCTCCGCGGACGAGTCGGCGATGCGGTCCGCCAGGTCTCGCCCCTCGTGGCTCAGGTGGAGACCGCGCTGACCGAGGACGAGGTGGCACGGCTGTGGAGTGTCCGCCATGCCGCGAGCCCCATCCTTGCCCGGCTGCCCGAACACCGGCGATCGCTCCAGGTGATCGAGGACGGCTGTGTGCCGGTTGAGTGCTTGAGCCGGTATACCCATGTGATCCGGGAGGCCGCCACCAAGCTGGGACTCCAGGTGGTACTCTTCGGGCACGCGGGGGATGGTCACCTGCACGTGAATCTCCTGGCCGATACCAGCCGGAGCGACTGGGTGGCGGATGTCGAGACGCTGCGCCGGCGGGTGACCGACGCGGTGCTCGAGCTGGGCGGGACCCCCTCGGGCGAGCATGGGGACGGGAGGCTCCGGGCCGGCACGCTGGAGCGGCTCTACGGCCGGGAGATTCTGGACCTGTTCTGGCTGGTGAAGCGAACCTTCGACCCGTTGGGTATCATGAACCCGGGGGTGGTGCTGACGGAGGACGGTGAGGCCTTGACTCAGCTCAAGGTGGGCCAGATGGCGGCTCGGCTACCACCGGATATCGCAGCCGCCTTGCGTCGACTCGAGCGGGACGCCGCTTACGGCCGGTGGCGTTTGACTCTGGCGGAAGGGAGTGGCGCGTCATGAGACCGTATCTCGATCTCCTCCGACATGTCGTGGACCACGGTGACGTGCGCCAAGACCGCACGGGCACGGGCACGCTCAGCACCTTTGGCCAGCAACTCCGGTTCGATCTCGCGAACGGCTTTCCGCTGGTGACGACCAAGAAGGTCCATCTCAAGTCGGTCATCTACGAGCTGCTGTGGTTTCTCCGCGGCGACACCAACATCCGCTACCTCCAGGAGCACGGGGTACGCATCTGGAATGAGTGGGCCGATGATGACGGCGAGTTGGGACCGGTGTACGGCCGCCAGTGGCGCGCGTGGCCGGCGCCGGACGGGACCACGATCGATCAGATCACCCGGGTGATCGAGGGGCTCCAGCACGATCCGTACTCTCGACGTCACATCGTGAGCGCGTGGAATGTGGGCCAGTTACCAGTCATGGCGTTGGCGCCATGCCATGCCATGTTTCAGTTCTACGTCAGCCATGGCCGGCTCTCGTGCCAGCTGTATCAGCGCAGTGCCGACCTGTTTCTCGGCGTTCCCTTCAACATCGCGTCCTATGCGCTCCTGACGGCCATGGTCGCTCAGGTCTCGGGCCTTGTGCCGGGAGAGTTCGTCTTCACGTCAGGGGACACCCACATCTATCGCAACCACCTCGACGCCGTGGCACTCCAGCTCACCCGCGAGCCCCGCCCCCTGCCCACTCTGCACCTCAACCCGAGTGTGCGTTCGATCTTCGACTTCACGTACGACGACATTACCGTCGCCGGATACGAGCCCCACCCGGCGATCCGCGCGCAGGTGGCGGTATAATCGTCTCGCTCTTGGTGGCCATGGCCGAAAATGGCGTGATCGGCCGGGACAACGCCTTGCCGTGGCATCTTCCGGCCGACCTCCGGCGGTTCAAGACGCTGACCACGGGGCACGCCATCGTGATGGGCCGGCGCACGTTCGAGTCGATCGGCCGCGCCCTCCCCGACCGCTCGACCATCGTGGTGAGCACAAACCCCGACTACCAGGCCCCGGGTGTCACCACCGCGACCAGCCTCACCGAGGCCTTGGAGCGAGCCCAGGCCGACGATCCCGAGGGCGAGGTGTTTGTGGTTGGCGGCGCCCGGATCTACCGAGAGGCCCTGCCCCTGGCCGACCGGCTCTACATGACCGTCGTCCACGCGCGGGTCGAGGGCGATGTTCGGTTTCCGCCGTGGAATCCGTCGGACTGGCGCCTGGTGGAGTTCGTCCGCCAGGAGCCCGACGCCAAGCACGCCTACGAGCTGAGTTTTCGGTGCTATCACCGGAGGCCCGGTCGCCCCGCTCCCTAGCGGATGGGAGGGGGGGGACAACGGCTTGCCTTCCGGCCTCGAGTTCCCCAACTTGAGGCCGA
>JBFGLJ010000222.1:0-2730 GCA_041576235.1 Gemmatimonadales bacterium
CGGATCCCACCTTTTCGATAACCAGTCATTGCCTCCGCCCCCCTGCTCTTGCAACGTATCGGGTGGACTGATCCCTTGCGGCATCGACCACGACCAGGAGGGACCATGCCGAGACGACGAGGCAGATGGATGGGAACAGCAGCCCTCATTCTCTTCACCCTCTCCTGTGCCCGGCTCCCGGACCCGGGACCCACCGAGAGCGAGGGGGTGGAGGTGGAACTGACCCTGAGACCGATCCCCGCCGCCTGGGGAGATCTGGTGTCGGTGACCGGCAACGGCGAGCCGTACTTCCAGCTCTGGTTCCAAAACGACCAAGGCGCCATTCGCGCGGCGTGGTTCGACATCCGGAGCCGGGCGTTTCTGCCCGAAGCCGAAGTCTTCCCCCGGCAATAGGAGGTGAACGATGAACCAGCTCACGAGCATGCTCGGTCGCGTCCTGTTCGCCGGCGCGTTGCTGTTGGGCGGGCTCGCGGTGTGGGAGAAGCTGGCCAACCTGATGGGCTACACGGTGGTCCGGGTCTACACCCCGGCACGCTTGCTGGACCTGGCGGTGGTCGCGCTGGTGTTCGTGATCGCGCTCGATATCCGGGCACTCCGCGAGGGAACCACGAGCACCACCGGAGGGAGTCCCTGACGGTTGCTGGTTCGACAAGAACGCGAGCGAGGCCGCAGTGGCGGAGACCGCACCCGGCGGGTCCTCCGTCACGCGCGGCTTGCCTTCTGGCTCCTGATCGTTGGGCTCGCTCTCGCCGCGGCGTGGGCCACCCGACTCGGCACCAGGTGGCCCTCGGTCTACACCATGACCGGGCCCTCCATGGAACCCACCCTCTCGGCCGGCGAGTACTTCCTGGCGTGGAGTCCCGTGGGAGAAGTCGAGCGTGGCGACCTGGTCCTGTTTCGGTTCGTGTACGAAGGCGAGGAATTCCAGGTGCTCCGCCGGCTGGTGGGTCTCGCTGGCGACACGGTCTCCATGGATGAAGGCCGCGCCTTCATTAACGGGGAAGGGCAGACCTGGCCCTATCGGGTCGCCGACTCGGCCGCCTGGCGCTCGCTGCTGGCCATCGGGGGCCACCTGTTCACCTGGGGTCCCTGGGTGGTGCCGCCCGACTCGGTGCTGCTTCTGGCCGACCTCCGCGACATCCTGGGCTGGCCGGACAGCCGGTTCGAGGAACTGGGTTTCGTGGCCCGGGACCGGCTCCTGGCCCGGGCCACCCGCACCCTCGGGGGACGGCGGCTGGAGTAAGCAAACGCCAAGAAACGACATATTTTCGGGTTGGTTTCGGGTTGATTTGTCCAAAAAGACGTGTTTTTCGGCCCCAGGAGCCGACGCCCCTGGAATCCGACAAGCCATCCGGGTCATGCTCTCCACCAGTCGCGGCGAGCGGATCATGCCGCCTGATTTCGGTGCCCACCTTCCGTTCGCTCCGGGAGCACTGCTTGCGTCCGCCGCCCCGCCCGGATAATTCAGGCGACATTCGGATCGGCCCAACAATGGATTCGGACTCTTCGCCCCCCGCCCTACCACTCGAGCGCCCGGTGCTGCTCTACTCCGGTGGCTGACGGTTCTGCCGCTGGGCGGCGCGGGTCGTCGCCACGCTGGACCGACGAGGGACGCTGGCCCTGGTTCGGCTCGCCGACGACGAAGCCGAGCGGTTCCTCGAGGGCGTCGACGAGGAGAAGCGCGGCGAGTGCTGGTGGCTGATCCTCCAGGACGGCACCGCCATCGCCGGCGACAAGGGCGGCGGGGTGCGGCTGCTCTCGGAGTTGGCGCTCACCCGCCCTCTCGGCCGGCTGCTCGATGCGCTCCAGTTGTCTCCCGTGGTCGACGCCGCCGACAGGCGCCTGGCCACCTGGCGAAAGCGCCTGGGCCGGTTGGTGCCCGACGGACCCGCGCCGCGTCGGTTTCCCTGACCCCTCGCCTGTGATGAATGCGCCCGTCCCCCCCGTCTCCCAGTTCGGCCGGATGGACATCTACCTCTTCGACCAGCTGCAACGGGGCCGGATCGTCACCGGCATGCGCATCCTGGACGCCGGCTCCGGCTCCGGCCGGAACCTCGAGTATCTGATGCGCGCCGGGTATGACGTCTACGCGGCCGACGAGGACCCCGATGCCATCGCCGCCGTCACGGCCTTGGCCGAGGAACTGGCGCCGGAGATTCCCCGGGATCACTTCCGGGTCGAGCCGCTCGACGCGCTCACGTTCCCGGATCACTCGATGGACGTGGTGATCAGCTGCGCCGTACTCCACTTCGCCCGCGATCGGGAGCACCTCATGCGCATGCTGCATGGCAGCTGGCGCCCGCTCAAGGCCGGGGGGGTATTCTTTGCTCGCCTGGCCTCGTCCATCGGGATCGAGGAGCACTGCCGGCCGATCGACGGGGACAGCGGCCGCTACCGGCTGCCCAACGGCGAGGAGCGCTTCCTGGTGAATGAAGAGATGCTGGCCGACGCGGCGATCGAGTTGAAGGGCAGCCTGATCGATCCGCTCAAGACCACCTTGGTGCAGGGCCAGCGGAGCATGACGACCTGGGTGTTGCGGAAGGACGGCTAGGACCGCTTGGACTGCCGTGGCAAGGCGTCTCATCGCCAGCAGCGCGCTTTTCTTGCGGAGCGCCTCCTGATGGCGTAAGCTGTTGATTGCATAGTGTTTTGGCACCTCATCCGGCTTCGCCCCTCTCCCTAGCATGGCCGGAGCCGAGATGCTCTGGTGGGTTGCCCCCGCCCCCTGCC
>JBFGLJ010000223.1:0-2710 GCA_041576235.1 Gemmatimonadales bacterium
GGCGCCGGCGGCGAGCTCGGTGGTGCTGCCACTCCCGAGGGCCGAGCTGATGTCGACGTTGGTCACGCCTACGCCCCCGGTCAGGTAGGGCTTGGCGGGCGCGGCAGGGGCGCCGAAGTTGAACTGCGCCCCGACCATCCCGGTCAGGAGCTTGGTCTTCACGGAACCGGTCAGGTCGTCCTTGTGCTCACCGTACTGGCCGTCCACCCGGATGTCGAAGGGCAGGGCCGGCAGATTGAAGAGCGCCATCACCTGACCGTGCCAACCGGTATTGAAGACGTCGCCGAAGGAACCGACGGCCGGCGATCCGCCGCCTCCGATTCCGATTCTCGCCCTGGTCTGGGCCATGAGCGTGGTGGTGCCGGTAAACGCCACCACCATCACGAGCGCCGCGATCGTGCGGCCGAAGGTCGATTTCACCACGGGTCTCTCCCTGAAGGGGGTGAAGGTGCGAACGGCCTGCTGCCAGGTGTCAAACGATGTGCCGGGAGTGGTTGAGGCCGGATTGGGAGGGTCTGGCCGCGAACGTTGTGATCTAGATCACTCGTTAGGGGGGCCCGGCGGGGAGACTTCCTCGCAATATGCACTGTGGTGCAGGGGCTAGAGCCCGCCTCGAGGCCCTGCGGTATTGCCGCACCTGCGCTTCCCGAGCGGATGCCCCCGAGATGCCATACACTCCGGCCTCCGATGCTGGCCGACGTGCCGAGCGCCGACCCCGCGCCCCTCTGTGACCAGTCTCATGGCCACGGCCTCGCCCCTGATTGGGCCGGGAGGGTGCTCGCGACGGCCAGCGCCAGGCCAATGGCTGCGAGGCATTTGCGGTGTAAGTTCCGCACGACGGGTCGCTCCACGATTCTCGCCCCAACGGAGCCGGAGTCGACATGGCCACGACTTCACAACGGGAACCCAATGATCCGGCCGCCCTCCGATCATTGGTGGACACCTTTGGCAAGGGGTGGGCCAAGCAAGACCTGGAGCTGTTGCTCTCCGTCTTTACCGCGGATGCTACCTTTGTGGAGACCCCGTTCGCCGGCCGCCATGAGGGCACGGAGGCAATCCGCGCCTACTGGCGAGACGTCCCGTATCATCAATCGGAGGGGCGGTTCAGCTCAGGCGAGGTGTTCGTGGCCGGCCCCTGGTTTTCCACCGAGTTCAGGTTCGTCTTTCGCCGCAGAAGGACGGGGCACTGGGTGGATGTGCGTGGAGCCCTCTTTTGCGAGACCGAGGCGGGAAAGATCTCGGAGATGAGGATGTACTGGCACCGCTGGACCGAGGGCCGGGAGATCCGCCCGCCTTGAGGCGTGATCCAAGCCACCCGGGTGGTCCTCTCATGTGCCCGCCAGGGGAACCGACGTCACCAGGAGGGGACAAATTGGCCGGGGTGAGACAAGCTAAGTCGTTGTATGGCAACATGTTGATACCTGGCACGGTCTTCGCCGTGTGCTATTAAGGAAAGCCACGCCCGTTCATCTGTTCGTTGGGGAGGTCCGATGGTCACGAGAGCGCTGGTCTCGCTGCTCATCCCGGCAGCCATGACGGTCTCAGCACCGGCGTCGGCTATGGCCCAAGACGCTCCGGTGAGGATCTGGCTCAATCAGGATGGGCAATTCGTGCGCGGCGACAAGGCGCGCGTCGAGGTGCGTACCGACCGGGACGGGTACTTGCTGGTGCTGCACGCGGATCCTAGCGGCCGGGTGCGGGTGTTGTTCCCCCTCGACCCGCGCGAGGACAACTTCGCGCGCGGGGGCAAGAAGTACGAAGTCCGCAGTCGCGGCGATCGCGATGCGTTCTACGTCGACGATTCCTACGGCACCGGCCTCGTGTACGCCGCGCTCTCGCTCGACCCGTTCAGATTCGACGAGTACGTGCGCGGTGATCACTGGGATTATCGCAGGCTCAGGGTCTCGGAGACCGCATCGGACGCGGAACTCGAGCTGACCCGGATCGTCGAGGGCATGGTGCCTGGCGGTGGCTTCGATTACGACGTGTTGCCTTACGATGTCATAGATCCGTCGGCCTATTCGTATGCCTCCACCTCGTATCTCGACGGCGGATACGGGTGTTATTACTGCGGCGATCGGTACCACGGCTATGGGTCGAGGCTCCACATCGGCATCGGATTCGGGAGCCGCTACTACGATCCGTTCTACTACAGTCCTCTCTCCTACTACGACCCGTGGTACTACCCGCGGTACTACTACCCGAGCTATTACTACCCGCGTTATTACCGGCCGTTCTACTGGTACCCCTACGATGGGTTCTACTACCCCTACCGATCAGGCCGGACCTATGGCCGGTTCTCCTGGCCTTCGAACCCCTACCGCTTCAAGGGTGGCACGTTTGGCGACCGGGACCGGCGGGCGATCCAACCGCGTGACCGGCGTCGCGGCCGCTCGACGAGCAACCTGGCCGACTACCGGACCCGCGGCGACGATCCCCTCGGCGTCAGGCGGCCGATGATCGAACGCACCCGTCGACTCTCCGGGCGCGAGGATCGGGTCGACAGGCCCACCGCCCGACGGCCGGCTCCACGCGAGACCCGCGGTGGATCGGCAGTCGATCAGGGTCGCAGCACCGAGCGGCGCCGGGCGGCGCCCTCGCGGGCAGAGCCGCGTCGCGCCGGGCAGGGTCGGGTAGCCCCACGGCGGACCTCCCCGCAACGAGCGGAGCCGCGACAGGCAACCCCGCGCCGCGTCACCCCGCGATCGAC
>JBFGLJ010000224.1:0-2596 GCA_041576235.1 Gemmatimonadales bacterium
CATAGGTAGGGGGAAAAGAGCCGCGCGATGCCATCCCGGAGCTGGACGGGGAGACTCCGCTCGGTCACGTCCTCGGGACTCAAGACCCGGGCCCGGGCGACCTTCCGGTCGATCAATCGTTCCAAGCCGGCGGCCAGGCCCTCATCGTAGCACTCCACATTGAACTCGAAATTCAAGCGGAAGCTCCGGGGATCCCAGTTTGCCGAACCAATGAGGGACCACCCACCGTCGACCACCGTCAGCTTGGAGTGATCGAACGGACCGGGCGTCATCACCACGCGGCACCCGTCCTCCATGAGCTGGGCCAGGTACGGCATCGAGGCCCACTTGACGAACGGGAGATTGTTGACTTCCGGCAGGACGATCTCGACCTCGACTCCTCTCAGGGCAGCGACCTTGAGGGCACTCAAGAGACTGGGGTCCGGCAGGAAGTACGGGGTCACGATGCGCACACGCTCGCGCGCGCCCATGACCGCGCCGAGGATCACCGTCGGCAGCTTGTCCAGATCTTCGTCCGGACCGTCGGAGATGCCGCGGCTCGCCATGGCACCCACGGTGCCGAGCTCCGCGTACCAGAGCGGGCCGTCCAAAATCTCTCTGGTGGTGAACATCCAATCCTCGGCGAAGACGTTGGTCATCTGGTTGACCACGGGGCCCTCCACCCGGAAATGGATGTCTTGGACCGGCGACTTGGGATTGGTGGCGATCAAGTTGCCGACTCGTATGTTCATGCCTCCGGTAAAGCCGAGCGCCCCATCGATCACGAGAATTTTCCGGTGGTTCCGCAGGTTGAAATACGGAATGCGCCACGGCACCAAGGTACGGAGAAACCGAGCCACCCGGACGCCGCGTTTCTCGAGGGCGCCCACCATCGTGGGCCGCGAATAACGCGCGCCCGTGCCATCGATCAACACCCGCACCTCCACCCCTCGCCCCACCGCTCGCCCGAGGGCATCCGCGAACTGCCGCCCGGCCGCATCATGATCGAAGATGTAGGTACACAGCGCGATCGATCGCTCCGCCGACTCGATGGCTTGGAGCATGACCGGGAAGGCCTCATCACCGTTCACCAGCGGGGTCAACCGATTCCCGTTGGTCAAGACACGGCGGGTGACCCGGTCCACGAGTGAACTCAAGTGGGCGAGATGGGTCAGGTGGGGCGGCAGCGCGTGCGCCAAGACGCTCCGCGGGATCTCCATCTCGCTGGTGGACGCCCGCAGCCGGAGCTGCTCTCGCCGGAGTTCGGTGGCGCGCCTGCGGATGCGGTTGATGCCCAGCATGCCGTAGAGCAGCGGCCCCACGACCGGCACCAGCCAAATGATGCCGACCCAGCCGATCGTCGCCCGCACATCCTGTTTCTTCAGGATGGCGTGAACGGAGGCGATGACTGCCAGGAGGAAGGTGAGGACGGCCGCGATGTGGGGCCACAAGCGGTCGAAAAGCTCGATCATCGTGGCCTACAATGTACGCGGGCCTGAGAAGGCCGCCACCGGAGCCGCTAGAAGAACACCCGCAGCTCGACGATCACCTGATCGAAGTCATCCGTGGCTTGAGGGATGCTCTCTTCCAACACGTAGATGAGCGAGACCTGGGGGAACGGTTTGGGGAATGCCTCGAGCCCGTTCCTCATACACCGTCCCGAGCGCTCGCGGCGTACCGGAAACATCGGCGCCCGAACCAACGTCTGAGGAGGTGTCTGCCCTCTGGACGGGGCCACTGCCCCTTGCCATACTATCGGCCCCGATCCTCCCGCTCTGAACGCCTGTTTCAAGGAGAAACCATGGCCCAGCCATCCAAGACCAAGACCAAGATCCCCCTCGGGCGCTTCGTCTGGTATGAGCTCCTGACCTCCGACCCCAAGGCCGCAACGGGGTTCTACCCCAAGCTCACGGGATGGGGGACGACCCAATGGGAGGGCATGGAGAAGCCCTACACCATGTGGACCAACGGCGAGACCCCGGTCGGCGGGATCATGGCGCTGCCGGAGGAGGCCAAGAAGGCCGGCGCGCCGCCCCATTGGCTCGCCTACGTCTCGACACCCAGCGTGGACGACACCGTCGCCAAGGCGACCAAGCACGGCGGCAAGAAGATCCACGGGCCCATGGACATCCCCACGGTGGGCCGGATCGCCATCCTGGCCGACCCCCAGGGGGCGGTGTTCGCCGTCTATACGCCCGACGGCGAGACGCCGGGCCATGGGGGGCCGCCCGCGAAGGGCGAGTTCAGTTGGCACGAGCTCATGACCACCGACTACGAAGCCGGCTTCACCTTCTACGAGGCGCTCTTCGGCTGGGAGAAGACCGAGGCCATGGACATGGGCGAGGCCGGCATCTACCAGATGTATGGCCAAAAGGGCAGCGGCATGCCGCTGGGCGGCATGTTCAACCGGCCCAAGGAGGTACAAGCCCCGCCGCACTGGCTGTTCTACGTCAAGGTCGACGACGTCGACAAGCGGGCCGAGGAGGTGAAGAAGCTGGGCGGCACGATCCTCAACGGGCCCATGGAAGTGCCCGGCGGCGACCGCGTCGTCCAATGCATGGATCCCCAAGGGGCCGCGTTCGCGATGCATTCGAGCAAGTAGACGAGGAGGTGAGTA
>JBFGLJ010000225.1:0-2532 GCA_041576235.1 Gemmatimonadales bacterium
CAGGGCCTGATCCCCGGCTCGTCTCGTCTGGAAAAGCACGGGCCGAAGCAGCATAATTGACGGGGCATGGACCCGAGGCATGCCAGGATATGGCCATCTACCCCACCCCTGGAGGGCAGGCGATGGGCGTAATCCGAACACCAGCGGATCTCGAGTCGCCCCGGGCGCCGGCCGTCCGGCGCGGGCGCTGGCTCACCTGGGCCACGATCGTCTACAACAGCCTGGAGGGTTTGCTCTCGATCGCGAGCGGGCTGGTGGCCGGCAGTGTGTCGCTGGTCGGGTTCGGGGTAGACAGCTTCATCGAGGTGAGCGCGAGTTTGACCGCCGTCTGGCGCCTCCACATGGACGGGGACCCCCGCCGGCGGGAGGAGGCCGAGCGGCGGGCGCAGCGTTTGATCGGGCTCTCGTTCTTGGCGGTGGCCGTCTATGTCGCCTTTGAAGCCAGCCGGTCGCTGATAACGGGGGCCGCCCCGGACGCAAGTCCGATCGGCATTGCCATTGCTGCGTTGTCGCTCATCGTCATGCCCTTGCTTGCCCGAGCCAAGCGCAAGGTCGCGTTCTCGCTCTCGAGCGCGGCGCTCAGCGCCGAGGCCCGGCAAACCGAGATCTGCATGTACCTCTCGGCGATCTTGCTCGCGGGGCTCTTGCTCAATGCCTTGGCTGGGTGGTGGTGGGCCGATCCGATCGCTGGGTTGGTCATGACCCCATTGATTGCATGGGAAGGCGTGAGGGGACTCCGCGGGCAGCACACCTGCGGGCAGTGCGCGCCGGTGGTCAGCGCCTAGATGGTGGGTGACCCTCAGTCATGTCTGCGTTTGGCGAACGCCGCGGGATGGTCGCGGTAGGCGCGCGGTGACTCCTCCGCGCACGCGTCACCCATCGGATTTCGCCGCCTTTCTCTTCTCTCATGGCCTGGATGCCATGCGCCGTGTGGGGCGGCACGCCCCCGGTCCGGTGAAGAGGCTCGGCGGGCGCCTGTCCTTCGTGTTCTCGCAGGTCTTCCTGACCATCTCTCCGACCGTCCCGGTCGACCTCCGCAAGTGCCTCGCCGACACCTCAGTGCGGCAGGTCGCGCTCTCGTCTTTCGTCTACGGCCTCTTCTTCAGCCTCTTCGGCACCGCGTTCTTCTCGTGGTTGGATGGCACGCTCATCGGGAGCGACCCGGCGCGGCGGTATTTCCTGGAGGACGGCTGGAATATCGCCCTCTACGTGCTGGTGACGCCAACGTACGTGGCCCTCGCAAGCTGGTTGATCCTCCTCACGACCAAGCACTGGGCCACCTTGGCCGACTTCAGCACCCACGTGGCGGCAAGCCCCGCTCCGAGCAGGCCGCGGCGCATCAGTCTCGCCCTCGTCATTGCTCTCGTGCTCTGCTCGGTATTCATCACCAACTACATGCACGACATCTTGAGTCCGGATCACGTCGGGGACGTGTATTGGTTCATGGAGTCTCATGCCGACGGGACCCGAAGCCTCAACCGGGCCGGTTACTACTATGTGGCGCTCAACTTCTTCTTGCTCCTGCTCACGCTTCTGGGCATCGCGGCGTTCTTTTCCATCACGGTTGAGGTGTTTCGGATAGGGAACGCCCTCCACGCCGGCCGCGTCCGAGAGTTTCCGATTCTGCGCGAGAAGCTCGAGACGTTCACGACGGCGTATCTGTTGGCCAAACTCTTGGCCGCGACCTATATGGTCAACGCCTTCATCTGGAAGGACAGCCCCCTGGGCCAGACATCGAATCTGATCGTCGCCGGACTTGCGCTCACGATCGTCGGGGTATTTTTCCTGGCGATCCCGAGGCTGTTCATCGAGCTCAAGTGGTTCCAGTATGCCACACTCGCCAGCCCCGGCCCCGATGATGACGACGCCTATCGCGACATCCGGCCGAGGCATGTGAAGCTGTGGGCGCACGTGCTGGACGTGCTGTTGATCGGGGGTTTTGTGACCGCCTTTTGGGAGCTCGACGTGAGCTTCGGCGGGCTCCTGGAGCTGCTCCGGTAGACCCGCTGGTGTCGCACCGGCGCGTTGCTGCGTCGTGAGGAGAATCGTGTGAATGAGGATCCGCGCATGCCTGAACCATCCGACGTGATCGAATGCGATGAGCACGGATCGCAAGAGACGACGTTTGTCTGCCAGCATCTCGTGCAGAGTCTTCGCGATGGCCGCCCGGTCGGCTTCTTTGTGAGTCGAGATGCGGACCGTCCCCGGCCCGATGCGTGGTGTGCCGCGTGTGAGGAGAAGGTCCAGAGCACCGGTGGCGAGTGGACCGACGAGTCCGAGGCTTTCGCCGGGGTGACCCTTCTCTGCGGCGCCTGCTACGATCAGGCGAGGGCGTTGTGGGAGGAGGCCCTCCGCCAGCACCCCCACTAGACGACCCTCCCCCTCCCCCTCCCCCTCCTCTTGGCCGCCGCCGTCCGGTCCGGCCATGGCTTCCCGGCCCGCTCGTGCCGCGGCCCCGATGACAGTCCGGCGCCCCGAACCGCGTACCGCTTACGAGAACCTCTTCCTGGAGTCCGTCGTGTCTCTCCTTCG
>JBFGLJ010000226.1:0-2483 GCA_041576235.1 Gemmatimonadales bacterium
ACGGCCCGCTCAGGCTGGTGGTCGTCGCCGAGACGCCGGCCCATTGCCGAGCATATGTGGAAGAGTACCCGGAGCCTCGGAAGACGGGCGGGCCATGACCTGGTTTCTCCTGGCTGTGATCCTGGTGGCGTTGATCCTCGTCTTTGGGCGGCCATTGCCACCAATGGAATAGGGCGGTACTTCTACCGGCGACCCCAAGCGAGGGACGATCATGGGCACCACCACCGACACCCTGATCCCGGAACTCCAGGGCTACGCCGCCCGATACGAGCAGGCCAAGCAGCGGGCGGCCCATCTGGTGACCGGCTTGACCGAAGATCACTTGCACTGGTGTCCCGAGCCCGGGAGCTGGTCCATCGCCCAATGCCTCGACCACTTGAACGTGACCGGGCAACAGACCCTCCCGCTGCTCAGGCGCGGCATCGACCAAGCCAAGGAGCGGAACTGGCGTTCCAACGGCCCGTTCAAGCACGGGTTCCTGGGCAACTGGGCCGTCAAGTCGGCCGGAGCGGACAAGCTCCCGCCCAAGAAGTTCAAGGCGCCCCAGATTTTTCGGCCTCGAGCGCACCTGAACGGGGTCAAGGTGGTCGAGGAGTTCACCCAGCTCCAAAACAAGCTGACCGACCTGCTGCAGGAGGCAAACGGGTTGGATCTCTCCCGGTCGAGGGTTCCCTCGCCGGCGCTCAAGCTCCTGAAGCTCGACCTGGGCCAGTGGTTCGCGCTCACGGCGGGCCACCAGGAGCGGCACCTCTGGCAGGCGGGCCGGGTCAGGGAGGTGGGGGCGTTCGGGCCGCAATAGACGGCCGGACCGAGGGCCCACCTTCACCAGTGGCGCCGTCCGCGACGCGGGCGGCGCCTTCATTAGGGGGGTAGTGGGGGCGACCGGCTCGGGACTCCCTGTGTGCCCCGGGAGCGGTTGAGCGTCCTCATGTGGTGCTTCACGAAACATCGATCGTGGAGCGGCCCACGTGAATGGGCGTACTCAACTTCGTGGAGGAGACGTATGTCGTTTCGCAGGATGGGGTTGACAGTTGTAGCGCTCGCCGCGGCGGGCGCTTTGGCCGCCGGCCCGATCCACGCTCAGGGGATGACCACCGAGCTTGGGGTCAAGGGCGGGGTCAACTTCGCCGACTTCGGCGGGGACGACGCCACCGGCGTCGAGAGCCGCACGCGGTTCGTCGGCGGTGCCTACGCCGGGTTCGGCTTGAGCGATCTGATCACGATCCAGCCCGAGGTGCTCTTCTCGATGAAGGGTGCCGAGAGCAACGATCCCAGCGATCCGGGCGAGGTCAAGCTCGACTACATCGAGATCCCGGTGCTGTTCCGGGTGAATGTGCCGGTGCCCAACAGCCCGGTCCGACCCCACGTGTTCGTGGGCCCGGCGGTGTCGTTCGAGACCGGTTGCACGCTCGTGGTGGGCGGCCTCGAGGAGGACTGCGAGAGCGGCTCGACCAAGACCACCGACTTCGGCGCCGTGTTCGGCGGCGGGGTGGACTTTCTCGTCGGCGGGGCGCGGGTCGGCCTCGACGTGCGATACAACCTGGGGCTCAGGTCGCTGGACAATTCGACCAGCCCGGATGACGTGAAGAACCGGGTGCTCTCGATCATGGGGAGCATCGGGCTCGGGCTCAACCGCTAAACAACAACGCAGGACGCAACACCCACGACGGGCCGGCTCCTGCCGGCCCGTCGTGCCTTCGACTGGCGGGGCGGCTCGGCGCGGTTCCGTTGCCGCAGGGCCTCACGCGAGATTCACGGCCTCTTCACAAGGCGAACGCGAGTTTGCGGGCGGGAACCAGCCAACCAAGGGGGGGCTTATGTCATTACGTCACATGTGGGTGAGCGTTCTCGCTGTGTCTGCGGCAGGCCTGTGTGCGGCGCCAGCGGCCTCGGCTCAGATCAAGCTCGGGGCCAAGGCCGGAGTGAACATTGCCGACATCGGCGGGAGCGATGCCGATAGCCTCGGCTCCACGGAGACCAAGGCCGGGTTCATTGGGGGCGGGTTCGCGGAATTCATGATCGGCAACATGTTCGCGATCCAACCCGAGTTGCTCTATTCCCAGAAGGGCGTCAAGGAGACCGGCGGCGACAAGATCAAGATCGACTACGTCGAAGTGCCGCTGCTCTTGAAGGTCAATATCCCGATCGAGGGCAGCACTGTTCATCCCAACGTCTATGTCGGCCCAGCCGTGGCGTTCAAAGCAAGCTGCAAGGTCGAGGAAAGCGGGGTCACCGAGGATTGTGACACCGTGGGCGCTCTGATCACCAGCACCGACTTCGGTGTGGCCTTTGGCGGAGGTGTGAGCTTCGATGTCGGAGGGGCGGAGGTCGGGGTCGATGTGCGTTACACGTTGGGGCTCCGAACCGTCGACGATGAGGACGATCCGTTCGACATCAAGAACCAGGTCATCTCGATCATGGGTACCGTCGGATTCCCGCTCAACCGCTGATCGATCATCGACGGGTAGGCACGAGGCGGGCCG
>JBFGLJ010000227.1:0-2463 GCA_041576235.1 Gemmatimonadales bacterium
CCCCCGCCGTCCCCCGCCTCGGAGTGCGTCCCTGGAACTCCCGAACCACCATCGGATCCCGATCACGTGGCTCGCCGAGCACGGCGGCGAGAGTATCCGGTTTCGGACGTATCGTGACCTCGCCCCCCCCGGCCACGTCTCGCAGGACATGCTCGTGGAAGCGGAGGCGGAGGTCCACGAGTCCAGGCTCGCGGCCACGATCATCAAGAAGCAAAAGGCAACCGGTGTCTTCGGGAGCACCCTGTTTGGACCGTCCGCCCCAGGAGTCCAGGGAGCCAAGGATCCCGGATCGGTTGCCCAACACCGACGACTCATCGAATTGGGCTGGCCGCAGTCCAGCCGACCGTTCAAGTTGGCCGACCGGGTGCTCTTCCGGCTGCTGTCGCGAGACCCGGATCCGGCGCTGCTGTTTGAATTCCGCACGGCGACCAAGGACGATCCGGCGGCGCAGGAGTGGGTGCGCGACCGAATCCGCGAAGCGGCTTCGGCCGCCCTCGGCGAGGGAGGAAACGGAGAGGATCCCCGGTTGCGGGGGTCGGCCCACCGCATCGCCAGCTCGGTATCCCAGTTTCTGCGAAGCAGCCTTGCCGAGAAGCCCTTCGTCAAGGTCGGGAAGAAGACCATCCTCGACCCAGACGCATATCCTCCCACCTGGTACTCCGTGGCCATGCTGGCCGCGATGCCGAGCCTCCAGCGCGAACGAGCCGGCTTCAAGGATCGCTTGGGTGCCTATCTCGCCAAGCCAGCCCCCAAGAAGGCGTTCGTGGTTCAAATCGGTCGGCGCGCACTAAAGCCGCGCGCACTCCTGCTCGGGGACCCCATCGAGGCCGATCGGCAAGGGAACGCCAAGGACATCCCGCTCGCGCTGCACTACATCGAATTGATGGCCCGCATCGAGGCTCTGGACACCGCCCCGGTGGCGACCAGGGTGCTGAGCCGGCTGCTCAAGGACTGCGACGAGGACGGGGTGTGGCACCCCAAGAACCTCCGCTCCCGGCCCAAGGCCACGAGCAAGTTGTCTTACCACACGTTTCCCCTGGCCCCGGCGGGGAAGACCCTGCAGTCGCGCCAGGTGGATGTGACGTTCAGAATCGGGTTGATCGCCAAGGTCCTGGGCTGGGATCTGGACTACAGCTAGCCACGGATCGATTGCGCGGCAGGTAGAAGTTGTTCATACTACTACTATGCCCCTCGATCTCACTCCGTTCGGGTTTACCGCCACCGAAAGCACCGTGTACGAGGTCCTCCTCAACAATGGACCGGGCACCGGGTATGCCATTGCTCGGGCGGCCGGCCTGGCGCGGGCAAACGCCTACAGCGCCTTGGAAGGTCTGGTGACCAAGGGGGCGGCCAGAGTGACGGAAGGTGGAGGGGAGAAGAGCGTTGGGGAGAGGAGGGGGGACGGAGACCGGAAACCGAAGCGCTACCGGCCTGAGCCCCCCCAGGCTCTGGTGGCCAAGATCGCCTCGGGACAGGGCCGGGCCCTGGAACAACTGAGCGCCGATCTTTCGGAGATCGCCGCCCCACCGACGCCGACCCTGATCGAGATCGATTCGTCGCGCGCAGTGCTCAGAGTCCTGTCACACGACATCGGGCGCGCGAGCGCTTCGGTCCTGTCGCTCATGCCAACCGATGCCTACCCCCTCTTGATCCCAGTCTTGCGCCGGGCTGCCGCCGCCGGTGTGGCCCTGGAGTTAGCGGCGCCCGCGCCGGTTGCGCTGCCGTTCGCCCCAGTCGCCGTCTGTCCCGAGGACAAAAGCTGGCCGGGAACACCGGTGATCGCGGTTGTCGACGACCTGACGGCATTGATCGCGGCCCGGACCGGTCACCGGGTCGCCGGCCACTGGAGCAGCGCTCCCACCTTTATTGCCGCGGCCAGGCTCGCCATTGCCCGCCTGAGACAGACGCCATGACCGACCTCGACCCGGTTTACCGCGCCCTTCAAGAGGAGTATGTCGCCGAGGCGCCGGCCCGACTGGCGGAATTGCGGAAGGACGTGGCGGCGCTGCGGACTGGGGAGGCCGGCGCCGCGGAATCCTTAGCCACCCGATTCCATCGGTTGGCAGGGTCCGGTGGCTCCTATGGGTTTCCAGCCATCAGTCGGGTCGCCCGGGAGGCCGAACAGTGGATTCGTGCCAGGCCCTCGTGGACGGCGCGAGGCCTTGCCCGGGTTGAAGAGGCGGTGACTCGCCTGGCCGCGGAATTCGACGCGGCGGCGCGTCAGCTGGAGGGAGGCACGCCGGAGACCGACCCGCGCCCATTGGATTTCGGATGGCGGGCCCACGTGGTCGGACCCGACGGCGGCCCTCGCGCGTCGGTCGCGGAGCAGCTCACGGCGGCGGGGTTCGAGGTGACCGCCGACGCCGGCACCCCCGAGGAGCTCGCCTTGGGCCGCCGCCGACCGTTGTCCGAGCGTCCCGATATCGTTGTGATTCTAGACCTTGGGACGGGGACGGGGACGGG
>JBFGLJ010000228.1:0-2432 GCA_041576235.1 Gemmatimonadales bacterium
CGAACAGGCTGTCGACCGCGCGGCCTGGCGGTCTTGGTGAGCGATATGACCGAGGAAGAGCGGATCCGGACCATGGTGCGGCGGGTGGTCTACCGGGCGGTGGGGCGACCGGTCGGGAAGCCCACCCGGCGCCGGGCTCTCGTCACCGAGCAGGATCTTCGAGACGTGCGCCCCGGGGACACGGTGGTGGTACGCCAGGACTCGCTAGTCACCCCCCTTGCCCGCCAGACGGCCCTCGAGCGGAGGGTGGCCTTGGTCGGGAGCGGAGCCGCGGCGGAGCCGGGGGCTACAACGGCGGCAACCCCCACCACGTCGACACCGCCCGCCGCCCCAGCCCGATCGGCCAGGACCGTGGCCCTGGGAGCGGATCATGGCGGCTTTGAACTCAAGGAGATGATCAAGGCCAAGCTCGAGGCGCTCGGCTACGGGTGTCTCGATTGCGGCACCGACACCTCCGAGTCGGTGGATTATCCAGACTTCGCCCTGGCCGTTGCCCAATTGGTCGCCCAGGGGCGTGCCTGGCGGGGCATCGTGGTAGATGGCGCAGGCATCGGTTCCTGCATGGCGGCCAACAAGGTGCCGGGTGTTCGGGCGGCCATGTGTTATGACGAGGCGACAGCCGTCAACAGCCGGTCGCACAACGATGCCAATGTGCTGACCCTGGGCGCGGGAATGATTCCGCCGGCATTGGGCTGGCGCATCGTGGCTCTCTGGCTCGAGACCGAGGCCGAGAGCGGCCGTCACCAGCGCCGAGTGGGGAAGATCATGGACATCGAACGCCGGTTCGCTCGTCGCGCATGACGATGAAATACGACGACGCCGCGCTCGAACAGCTCATCGAGCAGATCACCCACCAGGTGCTGGTCATGGTGCGGGAGGGCGGCACTGCGGGAGCGGGGACGGCGCCCGTCTTGTCGGCCGCCAACTACGTGGACCGGGTCCAACCGGTGGTGACAGCCGGAGCCGACCGCATTGCCAGTACGCTCGGGGTGGCGCCGACGGACGGCCAGCTGAGCCACATGATCGACCATACCCTCCTCAAGCCGGACGCGACCCACGACCAGATCGCTCAGCTATGCTCCGAGGCGCGCACCTGCGGTTTCGCCTCCGTCTGCGTCAACCCGTCGTACGTCAAACTCTGTTCCGATCTCTTGAAGGACAGCGGGGTGATGGTCTGTACCGTGGTGGGCTTTCCGCTTGGGGCCACGTCCACCGAGGCCAAGGTGTTCGAGGCTCAGAAGGCCGTTCGCGATGGGGCCACCGAGGTCGACATGGTCATCAACGTCGGCGCCCTCAAGTCGCGGGAGTACGAGGTCGTGGAACGAGACATCGCCTCGGTGGCCCGGACCTGTCACGCCGGCGGGGCGATCCTCAAGGTCATCATCGAGGCCGCGCTGTTGGCGGACGAAGAGAAGGTGGCTGCGTGTCAGCTGGCGATGGTGGCCGGCGCCGACTTCGTGAAGACCTCGACCGGGTTCGGACCGGGGGGAGCCACGGCTGAGGACGTGTCCCTCATGCGTCGGGTGGTGGGCCCCAACGTCGGCGTCAAGGCGGCCGGGGGCATTCGCACACTGGCCGACGCGCAGAAGATGATCGCCGCGGGCGCGAGCCGTATAGGAGCCAGCGCCAGCGTCAAAATCATTCAAGAGGCTGAGTGAGGTTCGCCCATGACTGTTGATCTCCGCACGTACGTGTTCCTCGACAACTTGCAGCCGCAGCACGCGGCCTATCTCGGCACGGTTGCGCGGGGCTTCTTACCGCTTCCCGGTGACACCTCCCTCTGGGTGGAGATCTCCCCCGGGATCGAGATCAACCGCATCACCGATATCGCCCTCAAGGCCACGCGGGTCCGCCCGGGCATGCAGGTCGTCGAGCGCCTGTTCGGGCTGCTCGAAGTCCATCATGAGGTGCAAGCCGAGGTGCGCGCCGCCGGCGCCGCGATCCTTGACGCCCTGGAGGTCCGAGAAAGCGATCGGATCAAGCCGCGGGTGGTTTCGAGTCAGATCATTCGACACATCGATGCCCACCAGGTGCAGCTGGTCAATCGCATGCGGTACGGGCACATGTTGCTGGCCGGGCAAACGCTGTATGTGCTCGAGGTGGAGCCGGCAGGCTATGCGGCGTTGGCTGCGAACGAAGCGGAGAAGGCGGCCAACATCAACATCCTCGACGTGCGGGCGTTCGGCAGTTTTGGGCGGGTGTATCTGGGCGGTGAAGAACGAGACATCATGGCGGGGTACGGAGCCGCTGTCGGCGCCATTGAGGCCGTCGGAGGGCGTGAAGTGGAAACCAAGCGCCGGACGTAGCGGCGTCTGCGCGGGACAACCAACCGAAGTGGGGAGGACGTAATGGCTGAAGAGTATGGGGCGATCGATGCGCTGGGCATGATCGAGACGCGGAGCTATCCGGCGATGGTCGAGGCTGCCGACGCC
>JBFGLJ010000229.1:0-2421 GCA_041576235.1 Gemmatimonadales bacterium
CGACGAGCTGGCTCCACGGCGCATTCCCGGTCAGGAATGAGGCCATGGCCGGTGTCGTCCAGCATGGCACCCCGGATGCGTTGTGAGCTTCCTTGCCGAAGTGGACAAGGCCCGAGTAGTGGCCCATGTGGGCGTGGGTGAGCATGATCCCATCGAACGGTTCTCGCGCCCGCCTCGCCGCATAGGAAGGTATATCGAGCAGGAGCGCCTCCTGCGCTTTGATGTCGGGCGACGCATCGACGAGGAGCGTCCGGCCGTCGGGCGCTACAACGCACAAGCTGGCCGCGGTTCGCGCCTGCTGCGGCCGGGCTCTGCTACCGAACTGCGGACTACCCCCATCCTGTGCCGATCCGAGCACGAAGACCTGATGCATGCCCAAAGTGTGGCATGCGGAGCGCCGCCGCCTCTACCTGCGCGTCAGACCGGGAGCGACATTCGCGGCCAGCGAACCGTACGGTCCTCACCGCCGCGACCGACCACGCGGCACCGGATCAGCACACGGCCGCGCTGCCACCGAACCGACTGCAGGCTGGAGCAATGTCCGCAGCGATCGGAATCAATGAATCCTTGGAGCGGGCAATTGACCCTGCCTCCGAGGGCCTCGAGCATGGGCATACTTCCTCCACCACTATCGGACCACAGTGGCCGCCGCGCTGAATAGGGCCGCTTGGCCTATTGCGGGTCCCCCGCCCCGGTGTTCGGGCGATATCCGTCGACCCAGTCCGGGCGCCGGCGGGTGGCGAAGAACGCGGTGGCCGCAAGCACCGCAGCACCGGTGCCGACCAACCACCAGATCACGTCGCCACCATCGCCCGAGTTGGGCCCGTTCCCGCCGGGGATGGGAGGCGGTGCAGTGAGAGGAAGCGGAGCATCGGGATCGCCCAGAAGGCCGGTGAGAGCATCGGGGGCGACCACGCTTCCGCACAGACCGATAGTGGGCTCGTTGCCATCCTGGATCCAGGCGAGGATTCCTACCACGCCGCTTCCCTGTAGCGAGGACACGCCGCATGACGCGCCGCTCGCGCTCGTGTAGACGGTGTACTGCTCGGTCACTTCGCCGCGGTACACAGACTCCACCTCGAAGACCACCTCCACCGACTCGTCTGGATCCCCTGCGTCGCTTCGGCCGAGCTCGCGTCCGGCGAAGATCACCGGGTAATCGTCGACGTACTCCTCGAGCGCCATCTGCGCGCACGAGCAGGCCATCGCTTGGGGAACCACCAATCCAACGAGTCCCGCCACCAGCGCAATCATTGTCACCGTTGCCATGAGTCTCTTCATGGTGTGTACGACGCTCGCTCCCCGAAAAGGGTTCCCATTCTCGAGGTCTACCGGCACGAAGTTCTCATCGAGGCGCATCGGTCTGGGGCATTCGCTACCTTGAGGGTCGGGCGGAACGCAGGATGTGTGTGAGGGGATATCGAAGAATCGGTCAGCCACTATGAGGCGGTGGCTTCCCGCCGCCGTCATGGCCGCCATCGCCATCACGGCCCTCGTGCCCGCGAGTCCGGCATATTCGGCCGCGATGACTCCTCATCAGCTCAGCTCCGAAGCTGCGATCCTGGAGCGAGCGGCACCCACGCCGTACGTTCTCAGCCCTATGGAGCAACTCCCCACGGCCGCAGGTGCGGATGCCGAGGAGATGCGCCGGTGGATCCTGAGCCGACGCTATCCAGTGCCCGGCAATTCCGGCGAGGGAAAGCGCATCGTCTACTCCAATTCGCGCCAGCGCGTCTGGCTCGTGGATGAAGAGGGCACGCTCGTTGCCACCCATCTCGTATCCGGAAGACGCGGAGTTCCCCGACCCGGGTCGTATCGGGTCTTCTCCAAGTCCGAGCTCGCCTCCGCCGGCCACGACGGGATCACGATGCAGCACATGGTCAGGTTCACCCACGGCACCAACACCGGCGCCCCCATCGGCTTTCACGAGATCCCGGTGTCCCGCAGCGGCGCCCCGCTGCAACGCCTCGACCAACTCGGGCAGTTTCGAAGCGCCGGGTGCGTGCGCCAAAGCCCCGAGGACGCGCTTTTCCTCTACGACTGGGCCGATCTCGGCACCCGCGTCGTCGTCGTCCGCTGACCCGCGCTGCCCCGCCCTCGGTAGGGTGAGATGAGACGTGTGTCGAGGCAAGGGGCCGCCATGAACAGCCATGACATCACCTACCCGATCTATGGCGACGACATGCAGTTCGTCGAAGTCGAGCTCGACCCTGGTGAGACCGTGATCGCCGAAGCCGGGGCGATGATGTACCTCGAAGACGGCATCGGCTTCGAGACCAAGATGGGCGACGGTTCCAAGGCCGACGAGGGATTCATGTCCAAGATGCTGGGCGTGGGCATGCGGATGCTCACGGGCGAGTCCATCTTCATCACCCACTTCACCAACCAGGGTCAGGGGAAGGGACGCGTGGCGTTCGCGGC
>JBFGLJ010000230.1:0-2355 GCA_041576235.1 Gemmatimonadales bacterium
CGGAGAGTGGGCGGATTCGTTCCGAAGCCGCGAGGGCCACCGAGCGGCGTGGACTGAGGCCGCGCGGCGCTTGCCGCTCGCCAGAGCGAGCGGCCAAGGCGCCGGGCGGATTCGAACCGCCGAATGGAGGTTTTGCAGACCTCTGCCTTACCACTTGGCTACGGCGCCGGGAGGTGGAAACTGGCCTGGGCCCCGAGCCGCCGCAAGACCCGTCGGATCCTTAGAGATCGCGCACAAACCACCGGTCGCAGGCGGTGTAGCCGGGCGTGCCCAACGGCTCCTCGAGCGGCCGGAAGCCCGCCCGCTCATAGAGCCGGCGCGCCTCCACCATCGACGCCGTAGTCACCAGGCTACACCGCACGTAGCCCCGGGCCCTGGCCTCGTCTAAGCAGCGATCCAGGAGCGCTTGACCCATGCCCCGGCCTCGGGCCGTCGGGAGCAGGTACATCTTTCGAAGCTCACAGATCGAGTCGTCGGCGCCGGGGAGCGGGCCGAACCCGCCGCCGCCCAGGATCTCATGCCCACCCTCTTCGGTGACCACGTAGTAGGCCGCCCGATCGCCCTGGTACGCCTCCCACATGCCGTCCACCTCCGAGCCCTGGGCGGCGCAGGCGTCCTCCGCCACGCCGTACTCCGTCATGACCTGGCGGATCACCATGGCCAGGGCGAGGTTGTCGCCCCGCTGGACTGGTCGCATCGCGAGGGCGAGGGGCAGGCGTCCCGTCTCCTTCATGTCGCCCTCGATTACTTGGCGCCGCCGGCCGTCGCACCGGTCGCAAGCTGGCCGTCCTTGACCAGGATCGTCCCGTCGACGGCGAGGGTGCTGCCCGGGAGGAACGGGAAGATGGCGAAGTTGGCATCGTTTTCGCCGCCGGCCCAGATGTTGTTCCCCAGCCCGACCGTCACCATGCCTGCGGCCATCCAGGCCACCATGCGGCTGCCGGGCACGAGCGTCACGCTCGGATTCATCCCAATGTCGATCACCGAGAACTCGTCCTTCCCTCCGCCGGCCGCGTCGTAGAAGGCCTTGAGCGGCGCCAGACCGGACCTGGCGGTCATGGAGACGAGCTTGCCGTTTTCGAACTCCAAGCGGAGCCCTTCGATGGGCTTGCCCTGAAACCAGTGCCGGTCGGCCACCACGGTGCCCTTGGCACTCCCGGGCACCGGGGCCAGGAACACCTCGCCGGCCGGGAGCCAGACCGCCGTCGCCGCCCCGCCGCGCTCGATGTCGGCGGCGGAGATGCTGCCATCGGTGACGTACACGTCACGATCGTTGATGCGCACCGTGAGGTCGGTGCCATTCGGATGGGTAATCCGGATCTCGCGCCCCGAGACCAGGATGTCGCTCAAGATCCGGCCTCGTTCGGCGAGCTCCTCATAGTCGGCGTCGATTCCCGACCAGTACGCCCCGGCCAACTGTTGTTGCGTGATCCCAAATCGTTCCGCCCGCTCAGCCGTGGGGGCCAGGTCGTTTCCTAGGAAGACCTGTTGCACGCGCCGCTCCCGAAGCAACGCGCCCACTTGGGCCCCGGCCTTGCCCCGCGCCGCGATGCGTTCGGGCGGAACGCCGTCGAGCACGCGCGAGGTCTGGCTGTAGTCCACATTGATGCTGGCGTCGATGAGACCCGCTAGCTTGAGCGCCCCCTGCGGAATCTGGGTGTCGAACTTGGGCGGGACCTCGTCGTACATGAGCCGGTCCAACCGATCGCTGCCGATGGTAATGAGGGGATGCGCTCCCAGGGCTCGTGCCTCGATGGCGAGGTCCTCGAGCAGCCGGGCGTCCTCGACCCCGCCGGTAATCAGCACCACGTTCCCGGCACGAAGGGACACGGTCTCGGTCACCAGTTTGCGCGCCAACGCCCGGGTATCGGCAGGCTTCGCCTGCTGTCCGGGAAGGGGGCGCGGACCACCGAGCAATACCAAGCCGCTCAGCACCAGACACACGGGAAGGGAAGGGTACGGTAGACGCATGCCAGCCTCCTGATTGCGCTGCTTGTGTTCGACGTCTTCCTGACCCATGCTAGGCGTGGGATGGAGGGCCGTCAAGAAAACTCAATCGCGAGCCCAACATGGTCATCGGACGGATCGTCTCGGGCGGACAGACGGGTGTTGACCGAGCCGCGCTCGACGCGGCACTCGCCCTGGGTATCGAATGCGGCGGATGGTGCCCGGCCGGCCGCCTAGCCGAAGACGGAGCGATTCCGGCCCACTACCCACTCCGCGATACCCCCACGGCCGTCTTTGGGCAGCGCACCGAGTGGAACGTCCGTGACAGCGACGCAACGCTCATCTTGACCGTAGGCACGCCGACCGGGGGGACCGCGCACACGATTGTCCACGCCCAGCAGCTGGGGA
>JBFGLJ010000231.1:0-2237 GCA_041576235.1 Gemmatimonadales bacterium
GGGAAGTTCCCGCTGCCCGGCATCGGCCCGCTGCCGCTCCTCAAGGAGAGCCGTCTCAATCACGCCGGCAAGATGCTCTTCCGATGGATCTACTGGAACATGCTCCTGCCCGGACGCCGCATCCCCGGGACCTCCGCGCAGATGTCGATGCGCGGGAAGCAGCCGCTCCCGGATGCTGAAGAGGAAGCGGACGCCCGAACTGAACACGTGAGTAAGGTGGCCTAGACCAGAAGGAGAGTGCCGTGACCACGATGACGACGACGACCATTGCCGGACAAACCGTCGATGTGGACGGTGAAGGCTACATGCAGAAGCCGGAGCAGTGGACCAAGGACATCGCCGAGGAAATCGCCCGCGATGTGGGCATCGAGGAGCTGACGCCCAAGCATTGGGCCGTGGTCGAGTACATGCGGGCGCGCTACCTCGAGGCGGGCGCCGCGCCCTCGATCCGGTCGCTCGGAAAGGAGTCCGGCGTCCCGATCAAGGAGCTCTACCAGCTGTTTCCCAAAGGCCCGGCTAAGTTGGCGGCGCGGATTGCCGGTATTCCGAAACCCCGTGGTTGTATCTGAGGCAGGAGACCACAATGAGTGCACCAGTCGCTGAGCCCACCGCCGTGCCGCATGCGTCGGATAGGGCAATTACGAAGGTCAATATCATCATTTCCAAGGGGTCGCTCGAGGGGGTCTACCCCGGGTTGATCATGGCCAACGGGGCCCGGATGGAGGGCATCGAGGCCAACGTCTTCTTCACCTTCTTCGGCATGGACGCCATCAACAGGGAGCGGCATGAGCGCATCAAGGTTGCCACGGTTGGCAATCCGGGTCTCCATCTCATGACGTGGCTCGGGGGCGTTCCCGGCATGTCGGCGCTCGTGACCAGGCAAATGGAAAAGGCCATGGAGAAGCTCGACATCCCGCCGATTCCTGAATTCGTGGAGTTGATCGCCGATTCCGGCGCCAAGCTCTATGCCTGCAAGGCATCGGTGGACATGTTCGACCTGACCATCGACGACTTCATACCCCAGGTCGAGGACATCATCACGGTGGGTGAGTTCTACCAGATGGCCGGGGGCGGCCAGATCATCTTCACCTAGTCGCTGGCCCCGCCGTCTCTCGGCCGCCCGGTCCCGCCACGGGGGGCCGGGCGGCCTGCTGTCGAGCCCGCGGCGACGCCGCTATCATATGAGGTGAGTCCTCCCAAGGAGCTGAGAATGTTGAGACGTGCCCTGGTAATGCTCGTGGGCATAGTGACGGCCGCGGTCGCCACAGCTGGAGCGCAGAGCACCGACTCCACCGGCGGGCCGATCGATGTCGAGGCCGTTCGTGCCTACCTGATTACCGGATTCGAGAACAACCGGCTGATGGACATCGACTTTACCCGAGCCATTCCAGACTCGGCCTTGCGTTGGGCCCCAAACGATGTGGTGAGAGACTTCGCTGAACAGATCGAACACGCGGCCAACAACACCTGGGCCGCCGCCAGCGCGCTCGGTGTCCCCGCGCCGAGTTTCGGCGACTCCGCTCAATACCTCAACAACAAAGAACTGATGGTCGCCGCCATCACCCGCTCGTATGACTGGGTCATCGAGGGGATCCGCAGCCTGCCCGCCGAAGAATTCACAGCCATGGCGACGCTGTTCGGCCAGCGGATGCCCACGTGGCGCATCTACGCGATTGCGCTCCAGCACACCAACTGGACCCGCGGCCAGCTCGTGCCCTATTACCATGCGCACGGCGTCCCGGTGCCTCGGTTCAGGCTGTATTGATCGAACGGAGACGGCGACCTACTGCAAGAGATCGCGAACCTTGGGGTAGTACTCGGCCATCTTCGGGAAGAGGAAGACATAGAAGGCCGCCGCAAGCCCGAGGGCGATCGCCAGCCGAATGACGATTCTCGTGACTTTGATGGCGATGACGGCGCCGATCACGAGCAGGATGAGAAAGACGGCCACTTCCATGTCACCGGAACCAGGAAAGAGGGAATGCACCAGGAAAGTAATCTCCGGAGCACGAGATGCGAGGTCCCGCGCCGAGGCGCCGACGGTGGTGTCCCGCCAGACGGACACGCTGCATCCCCCCGGGACGTTTGCAGTGCAGATCCCATTCTCCTGGGACGGCCACGCGGAGGGTATCCACCGCTTGGACCGGAGGTCAGGGCTCGCGACCGTCCGTATGAGACTGGCACATCTGTTGCCTGCCTAGTGATAGGGCCTCGCCCCCGCCCCGGCCCCCACCCAC
>JBFGLJ010000232.1:0-2215 GCA_041576235.1 Gemmatimonadales bacterium
CGGTGAAGACCACCGGCGCGCCCTGCACAACCACCCCCGGGGAGGCCTCGACCGTCACCTGGCCGGCCGTTGGCCCCAGGGTGACGATCGTGGACGCGATGCCAGTAGCGTTGGTCTGCGACAGGTTGGTACTGAGCGTCGCCGACCCGGCCGTGATGTCCCACGTGACGTCGACGCCCTCGAGCGCGTTGCCGAAGGCGTCCGAAACGAAGACCTGCAACGGCTCCGGTAGGGTCGTGTTCACTGGGGCAGATTGGTTGTCCCCTTCGCTCTGCAGCACGATGGCCGGCGGCCCGGGCTGGGCCGTTGCCTGGAACGTGACGGGAGAGTTGCTGGCCTCGTTCGCGGCAGCGACCGCAGTGTAGGTTCCCGCCGTCGTGGGAAGGTCCCAATTGGCCGCGGCCAATCCGTTCGCATCGGTTGTCGCCGCGGGTGGAGATACGACGCCACCGGTGGTCGTCCAAGCGATACTCGCGCCGGACACCGGGTTGCCCCCCTGGGTGACCAGCACGCGCAGGGGATTGGTCAGGCGGAGGCCGACCTCGCCCGTCTGGTTGTTTCCGCTGGATAGGGAGATCACGGTGGGCGGCGGCGGGGGGGCGAGCTGATCACTCGCGCAACCGGCCAGGAGCACGGCCGCGACGGCAGCCGAGCACGGGAGGAATCGAAGCATGGTATTCTCGAAAAATGAAGTCATAGCGGACCCAACGACCTGGAGCAAAACATCACCCTCCGCCTCGCGTTCAGCAACCCTACCCCGCAAAACCAGGAGACGATCTCGAGCGCTCGGCCGCACACCGGAAACGAATTCCGCGCCATCTGCGTAGGACCTGCTAGTTGACCGAGGAGAACTCACATGCGACGCCGGACCTCTCTCCCGTGGCTGCTTGCCCTGGCGGCCGTACCCGCACCGCTCGTTGGTCAAATCGGGAAGGCCCCTGTCGCCTTCGTCCATGTCAACGTCGTGCCCATGGATCGGGAACGGGTGCTCGCGGACCACACCGTGGTAGTGCAGGACGGGCGCATCCTGGCCGTCGGGCCCGCAGCCACGACGCCCATCCCGCCGGGCGCCCTCGAGGTACGTGGGCAGAACATGTACCTCATGCCCGGCTTGGCGGAAATGCACGCCCACATCCCGAGCGGTGGCGCGCCGCCGGCAAGCGTCGCGCGGGTGCTCTTCTTGTACGTCGCCAACGGGATCACCACCGTGCGCGGCATGTTGGGTCATGCCAGCCACCTGGCGCTCAAACGCCGCGTGGAGGTAGGGCACGTCGTGGGCCCGAGGATCTATACATCTGGACCGTCGCTCAACGGGAGGAGCGTCCCCACGCCCGCAGCCGCCGTTCGCGCGGTCGAAGAGCAGCACCGAGCCGGCTACGATTTCCTCAAGATCCATCCGGGCATCCAGCGGGACGTCTTCGACTCGCTGGCCGCGACCGCCCTGCGGCTCGAAATGCGAATGGCGGGTCACGTGCCGCTGGACGTAGGCCTGGCCCGCGTGCTCGAAGCAGGGTACTGGAGCATCGACCACCTCGACGGCTACGCCGAGGCCTTGGTTGGGGCTGGGAGCCCCGTCAGCCCGAAGGAGTCCCGCTTCTTCGGCCTGAACCTCGCCGCCCATCTCGACGAAGCGGGCATTGCAGACCTCGCCCGGGCCACCCGGACCGCCGGCGTGTGGAATGTCCCGACCGAGAGCCTGATTGAGAATCTCCTCGGCGGGGACGATCCGGTGGTCCTGGCCGGCCGCCCGGAAATGCGCTACGTCGCCCAGGACGTCATCGACCGGTGGATGGACCGTGCGCAGGGCCTGCGCGACGAGATCCAGGAAGTCGATCGCTGGCGGTTCATCGAGACTCGCCGCAGGCTCATCAAGGCACTGCACGAGGCGGGGGCGGGGCTGCTCTTGGGATCGGACGCGCCCCAGGTCTTCAACGTGCCCGGGTTTTCGATCCATCGGGAGCTGGCCCTCCTCGTCGAAGCCGGGCTGACCCCATTCGAGGCGCTCCAAACCGGGACCGTCAACGTCGCAGCGTTCCTCGGCTCCGAGGCCGAATCGGGCACGGTCGCCGTCGGGAAGCGGGCGGACCTGATTCTCCTCGAGGCGAACCCCCTCGAGGGAATCACCGCCACCGGTGAGGTGGCGGGGGTCATGTACGGCGGTCGCTGGCTCTCGCCCGAGGCGATTGCGGAGCACCTCGAGACCCTCGTAGAACGC
>JBFGLJ010000233.1:0-2209 GCA_041576235.1 Gemmatimonadales bacterium
GGGTCATCCGCTTGTTGAGCCGCGCCAGGGTGGGAGCGTGCGCGGTTTCCAGCCCCATGGCCACCTCCAGCCTCCCGTCGAGCGCCTCCGCGAACCGAACGCAGCGCTCTCCCACGAGGCGAGGGTGGCACTCCACCGTCACCACGCTGAAGGGTGCTACGAGAGGCACGATGGTGTCGTCGTCCTCCGGCGGCACCGCTCTTCCATCGAAAAAGTTGCTCGCGTTGTAGAGCTTGACCGCCGCTCCGTCGACCGGGCGAGACTGCTCCTCGATGGCCAGGCGAATCTGCTCTGGGATGGCACCTGGTGGCGTCGGGCCGTCGAGAGTAGACCGCCACAAATCGCAGAACACGCAGGTGAACGGGCATTCCGCCCCGGCGAGGAAGATGGTGAGTACCTCGACAAGGCCGTTCGGCCGGCGCTCGCACTCCTGGTACACACCAAGTGGCCGGTAGGGATCGACGGCACGCTTGTGCGGCCGGAGCGTTCGAATCCGCTCGGTATCGCCCGCGTGCCCCTCACCTCCTCTGGTAGACATCGAGGAGCATCCTCCGGTAGTCATCGGCTGGCCCGCGGAACAGCCGATCGAACGCCGCGCCGGACAAGGCACCCTGCTGGAACCGCCGCTTGCGGAACACAGGGAGTTCTCGCTCCAGCACGGACCGGATTCCCCGGCGCAACACCTCGCCCTTGAGGTCGTACAGCCGCTCATGCGATCCGTGCGTGAGTTCCGCGAAGGGGATGGCCTCGGCGACGGCGATGACTGACGGAGCCGTGAAGGGGCTCACTGTGGCGAAGTTATAACGCCGGGCCGGTGCCCAGCCGCGGACGCAACCGCGGCTCAGTCCGCCACTATAGGTGAGCGAGTGCTTAATGGCGTCGACCCCCCACCCTTCGTGGTACAGCATGCGGTTGGTCAGCACGCTCCGAATGGTGAGCTCCGGGTTCTCTTCGATCGGGTAGTCCTTGAGATTCTCGTCGCCTCCGTCGCCGTCAGCAAGCCACCGCCAGTCAGGATACCGCTCCCGAATGCTGCGGAGCAAGGCGAGATTGACCGTCGCGCACTGGACATCGAGCGGCTTGTAGTCCTCGATGCAGGCGACCGCGGCCCGGGGGTCGAGCGCCGCCTGGGCGACATCGACCTCCTCGCTCAGAAACGCGAGCCCGGTGAGCTCGAGAAAGCGGCGCGCCTGCGCCGCATCCTCACCGGCGCCGTCCACGCTCAACGTGAAAGCCTTGAGGCGCGCCGCGCTTTCTCCCCGGGAGAGGATGGCGTGCTCGAGCGCGAGGAGCAGAGTTCCGCTGTCCACGCCGCCAGAGAACAGAACTCCAATCGGCTCCCGAGCCGGGATAATATCCAGCCATGCATGCAGCTCGGCCAACAGGGCCTGGACGTAGCACTCGCCGATGGTGTCGAGATCCGGCGGCAGCGTCGCCCGCGGAGGATCGAAGTACCGGCGGTATGTGGGATTAGGATCCGGGCAACCCACCAGGCGGATTTCGGTGACGTGGTGAGCTGGCACCATCCGGGTGTAGCTCGGGTGAAACTGCTCTGCCAGCCCCTCGTGCCCGAGCGCAGCAGCGATCGCGTCCATCCGCTCGCCCACGACGAGCATGGGACCGTCCGCCTCCTTTGCCAGGAAGTAACGGAGCGGCCGATTGAGACTCCGGGCCATGCCGACCCGCTCGCCGTCCCGAGCCACGAGGGCAAAGGATCCGTGAATCTCGAGGACCCGGGCCGGATCATCGGTGAGGAGCCGTGCCCGCGCCTCTTCCGGCGTCATGTTCAGGATGAACTGATCCGTCTCGGTGATGAGGTTCAGAATGCGATGGACTGGCTTATCGAGTCGAATCATGCCTTGGCTGTGACCGTGAAAAGGGAGTCGTGAAACGTGAACCCTGTCACCTTACACCTACGTGTCTCCCACCGCGTCTGCCATCGCGACGCGGTCTAACGGAACTGCCAATAACCTGCGGGCGACTCCCGTCCACCCGCAAGGGCGGCGCCGGGCTCTTCGGACCCGGCCACTCCACCGATTGCCCGAACAGGGCCCGCCCGCAGGTTGATTGGCATGTTAGGCGGCGCGGTTCAGCGATGGCCTGGCGGCAACACCCGCACGCGTCATTGCCCCCCAGGCGTTGCTTGTCGTACAGGTCTGCTGGCGGATTGGGTGTGGACCACCTTCCACGAGCCGTCCACCCACCGGAA
>JBFGLJ010000234.1:0-2007 GCA_041576235.1 Gemmatimonadales bacterium
GCGTCGCACAAACTCCCCCACCCGCCACCCGCCGAAGGCGAGGTGGGTGTGGCTATCCACCAGGCCGGGAATCACCAAGCGCCCGCCCGCGTCCCAGCCCTCGGTCGTGGCAAAGTCGGTGGGAAGATCGCGTTCCGCCCCGACCCACACGATCTCCGGCCCAGCCCACACCACGGCCGCGTCGGCAATGGGATGGACGGCCCCCTGCGGGCCGTGACTTCGGCACGTGGCCAAGACGCCGATGTTTCGCAGAATGGGCATAGCGACGAGGTGTCGGGGGTCGAAGAGTGTGAAGTTGGGCCGCGGGGATCAGGCCAACATCGGCAGGTCGATTCCGCGCGCACGGGCTACTGCGAGCGCATCGTCGTAACCCGCATCGGCGTGGCGCATGACCCCTGTGCCGGGATCGGCCGTGAGGACCCGCTCGAGCCGCCGATCGCCGGACGCGGTGCCGTCCGCTACGCATACCATGCCGGCGTGGATGGAATACCCGATGCCGACCCCACCGCCGTGATGGAGCGACACCCAGCTGGCGCCGCAGGCCGTGTTCAGCATGGCGTTCAGCAGCGGCCAGTCGGCGATGGCGTCGGAGCCGTCTTGCATGCCCTCGGTCTCGCGATTGGGGGACGCCACTGACCCGGTATCCAAGTGGTCGCGGCCGATGACGAGAGGCGCACGGACTTTCTTCTTCTTGACCAGCCAGTTGAACTTGAGGCCCATTTCCGCCCGCTCACCGTACTCCAGCCAGCAGATCCGGGCAGGCAGTCCCTGGAACTGGACCCGCGCGCGCGCGTGTCGAATCCAGCGACCGAGTGACGCATTGTCCGGAAAGGTCTCCAAAACGGCGGTATCGGTGGCGGCGATGTCACGGGGATCACCGGAGAGGGCTACCCAGCGGAAGGGGCCTGCACCGCGGCAGAAGAGGGGCCGGATGAATTCAGGCACGAAGCCCGGAATCTGAAAGGCATCGGACAGACCGCGATGATCGGCGACTTGGCCGCGCAGATTGTTGCCGTAATCGAACGTGACCGCGCCCTTTGACTGCAGGGACAGCATTGCCCGGACGTGGACCTCCATCGAGTCGAGCACTTGCTTTTCGTAGTCCAGAGCATCGCGAGCGCGCGCGACGGCCGCATCCTCGACCGTCATGCCGCGAGGGATGTACCCCAGTCGCAGGTCGTGCGCGCTGGTTTGATCTGTGAGGACATCGGGCACGATGCCCCGGCGATCGAGTGCGGGCAGGACATCGGCGATATTCCCCACCAGGCCCACGCTGAGCGCCCGCCGGTCTTCCTGGGCCGCCTGGACCAGGCTGAGGGCCTCGTCCACGTCGGTCGCCATGCGGTCACAATACCCCGTCGCGACTCGGCGCTCGATCCGGACCGGGTCGACTTCCACTCCGAGGAACGCGGCTCCGTTCATGGTGGCGGCGAGCGGCTGAGCGCCGCCCATGCCGCCGAGCCCTGCGGTGACGACCAACCGGCCCGAAAGGCTGCCGTCGTAGTATTTGCGGGCGCACTCGGCAAAGGTCTCGAAGGTGCCTTGGAGAATCCCCTGGGTGCCGATGTAGATCCACGATCCCGCCGTCATCTGTCCATACATGGTGAGGCCGAGAGCCTCGAGTCGCCGGAACTCTTCCCAGGTGGCCCAGCGGGGGACCAGGTGCGCGTTCGCGATCAGGACACGCGGCGCCTCGTCGTGGGTACGGAAGACACCCACGGGTTTGCCGCTCTGAACGAGGAGCGTCTCGTCGCCCTCGAGTCGGCGGAGCGTCTCGACGATTCGGTGGTAGCACTCCCACGACCGGGCGGCCTTCCCGCCCCCGCCATACACAATGAGCTCATCGGGATTCTCGGCCACCGCCGGGTCCAGGTTGTTCATCAGCATCCGCAGCGCCGCCTCTTGCTGCCAGCCCTTGCAGGAGATCTCGGTTCCCCGCGGCGCGCGCACGGCTCTCGCTTCGATCGTGGTCATCTCGGCATCCTCCTTCTCGATCATACCTCCGCA
>JBFGLJ010000235.1:0-1881 GCA_041576235.1 Gemmatimonadales bacterium
ACCCCCACCTCCCCCGTCACCCAAGAGGCTCTCTCCACACGGATCGCGTTACATTCCTCCATTCTCTCGCGTGGAGTCACTCCTGCTTCCCCTCAGGTCCTCCGCCCGCCTCCTCTCGGTGGTCGCAGGCCTTCCCCTCTCCCTCGCCCTGCCCCCTGTGCTTGCGGCGCAGGAGGTCCTGTCGCGAGCGCCCGCGTTGGCGGACACCATCCGCGCCATCGAAATCGCCCGCCGCGACATCTTCGACCCCGAGGAGGCCCAGAAGAACTGGGTCGCGCGCATCGTCAACGGGCTCCACGTCACCACCAGGCCGTCCGTCATCCGCAAGGAGCTGCTCTTTCAGGCCGGCGAGCCTTACGACTCGGCCAAGGTGGCCGAAACTGAGCGCAACCTGCGGCGTCTCGGCGTCTTTCGCCGCGTATGGATCGATACCGTCCGCACCGATTCCGGCTTGATCGCCCGGGTGACGACCAAGGACGGGTGGAGCACCCGCGCCGACTTCCGCTTCCGGAGCGCGGGTGGCGAAGTGGCGTTTACCATTCGGATTGCCGAGGGCAATCTGCTCGGCACCGCAAGCACCGCAGCGTTTGAGTTCCGAGACGATCCCGACCGCTCGACCATCGCCCTGGAATTCGCCCGAAGCCGCCTCTTTGCCAATACCGTGGGCGTCGACTTGCTCTATGAGGATCGCTCCGACGGAACCATCTTCAACGCCGCCGTTGGAAAGCCGTTTCTCACGCTTTCCACCCGGCTGGCCTACGGTGTCGCTGGGGCCGTGCACGACGAGCGCGTGCTCGTGTTTCGCGAGGGCATCCGAACCCCGGCGCAGACGCTTCGCCGCCGCTATACCCTGGGCCGGGTCGGTGCAGCCTGGGCCCTGCGCGCGGGCCCCGAGGGCTATCTCCGCGTGGGTGGGCTCGCCCAAGTCCGCCGGGAGGACTTCCGAGACGATTCGCTCACCGGTCCCTTCACCGAAACCATCACCGCCGCCGCCGGACCGTTCGTCGAATGGAGCCGCTCACGCTTCTTGGTGACCCGAGGATTCCTCGGCTTCGGCCGCGAAGAGGATGTCGATCTCAGCACCACCGTTCGCCTGAGCGCCTTGGTCGCTCCCGGCGCCTGGGGATACCGGGAGGACGGCATCGGGCCCGGAGTGAGCATCCGGATGGGGTCCGCGCTCCCCATCG
This sequence comes from Gemmatimonadales bacterium, assembly GCA_041576235.1. Taxonomy (GTDB): domain Bacteria; phylum Gemmatimonadota; class Gemmatimonadetes; order Gemmatimonadales; family GWC2-71-9; genus JABDII01. The sequence continues at coordinate 1,188 of JBFGLJ010000235.1, forward strand.
GATTCGGGGTACTCGAGGCGGCGGCGCACGGGCTGTTCACCAGCGCCGGACTCGATTCGAGTGCGGTCACGGTGGGCGGGACGGCGGTGTTCCAGCCGGCGGAGCGCCACCGCGGCATCCTTCATTTGGAAGCCGGCTGGCTCGAGAACCCTCGTCCCGGCGCCGAGTTCGACCTGGGATTGGACGCCGGTCCTCGAGCCTTTCAGTCCCACGCCTTCACCGGCGACCGGGCCGTGTTGGCGTCGGCCGAATACCGCTATACTCTGTTCCCCAATCTCTGGGGGCTCCTCGGTGTCGGGCTCGCCGCGTTCGTCGATCACGGTGGCGCGTGGTACAGTGGATCGCCGCGCCGGCTCGGCTGGGATGCCGGTCTTGGACTGAGATTCGGATTGAGCCGCGCGACCAATCCGAGCGCCCTTCGCGTCGACGTGGCCCGCCGCTTTGCTACCGACATCGAGCCGGCAGGCTGGGTGTTGGTGATCGCCAAGGGGCTGCCCTTCTCGCTCTCCATCGGGAGCTTGCGCTAACTCGGCGATAAGAGCCTCATCAAATACGCCTTCGCTGCGCGATAGACCCCAGGCGCCTTGCTCTCCCGTGGGCCGGCGACATTGAGCACGCGCACCTTGTTCCCCTCAAACCACTCGGCCACGGTTGCGGGTGACGGGGCGGCGGTGCCGATGTCCAGCACGAAGTA
>JBFGLJ010000236.1:0-1833 GCA_041576235.1 Gemmatimonadales bacterium
CTGGTCAACCCGGCCAACACGAGCGGGTGCGTCAAGTTGCCGGCCGCCGGGGCCGGCGGGGCCGAGTACCTCGTCGTCGCGGTGTCCACCGCCGGCCAGGAAACCCCCAACGGGGTCAGCGAGGGCTTCACCCTGACGGGATCGTCGGTGTCGCCGGGAACGGCATCGGCGGGGTCCCTCCCGTCCCCGGTCTTGCGGGCCTTCCGGCCCCGCCTTCGGGCCCAGGCCTTTCACGATCTCCTGCGCGAGCGTGAACGCCGCCTCTCCGCAAGCCCGGAAGCGCAGTTCTCGCGGGCGGGATCGTCTCGGACCGCGGCCGCCGCGGTTCCTCCCACCGTGGGCAGCCAGCGAAGCTTCTGGGTGTGCGCCGATACCCAATGCAATACGTTTACGTCGGTCTCGGCCACGGCGATGTATGTCGGCCCGAAGGGCGCCATCTATCTCGACGACACGGTGCCCAGCGGCGGCTTCACCCAAGCGGATATCGACACTCTCGGCCTCTTGTTCGACGGCAATACCCCGAACATGTACGCCATCGACACCACGGCCTTTGGAGCCGAGTCCGACTTGGATGCCAATGACGTCGCCATCATCCTCATGACCGATGCGGTCAACGCGCTGAGCGGCAACTGCAATGCGACGGGAAGCGTAATCCTCGGATTCTTCTTCGGTCTCGACTTGTTTCCCGGTATGCAGAACTCCAACGGCGGCGAGATCTTCTACAGTTTCGTCCCGGACCCCAATAACAGCTCCTGCACCATCAGCAAGAACTTCGTCAAGTCGATCATTGCCCCGACGTTCATTCACGAATTCCAGCACATGATCAGTTTCAACCAGCGGGTGCTGATTCGATCCGGGCAAGCCGAGCAGACCTGGCTCAACGAGGCCCTGGCGCACTTTGCCGAGGAGCTGGGCGGGCGCATTCTCCCCGATGGGCCGGGCCAGGGGAGTTCGCCGGACCGCTTCTCCCAGTTCCTGACGGGGAACGTCGCCAACGCGTACGGGTATCTGGAGAATCCCGAGGCCACCTTCCTGGTCACTCCCGGAAACTCCATGGGGAGCCTCAACGAGCGAGGCGCCAACTGGCTCTTCCTCCGGTGGATCGCCGATCACTTCGATTCCGATCCCAACGGCGGCAACCTCACCCGGGCATTGGTGCAAACGACGCAAGAGGGATCGGCGAACGTGGCCGCGGCCACCGGCGTCGCCTTCTCGACCCTGGTGCCCCAATGGCAGCTCGCGAACTACGTGGACAACTTGCCGGGCTTCACCCCGCAGAGCTCGAGACTGCGATACGACAGCTGGAACTTCCGAAACACGTTCGCATCGCTCAACAGCCAAGATCCGGTCGCCTTCCCTCGGCCCTATCCTCTGGTCCCCGTGCCGGCCATGAATGGCGTCATCAACCGCACTGGAACCCTACGCGCCGGCAGCGGTCTCCATGTCTTGGTGTCGCAGGGCGCGAGCGCTTCGGCGGTCAACATCGAGCTGGCCAATAGCAGCGGGGGCGGATTGTCCACCGCCGTCGCGGCGCGTTTCGGCGTGGTGCGCATCCAGTGACCCACCGCGGCCATGCGGCGCCTCCACCCGCGAGGTCGGACGCCTAGCCACGCAGCCGCGCCCGCCGCGCCACCCCCGGGCGAGCCGCCCCGCGTGCGTCCGGGACTGCTGGTCCTCGCCGCTCTCCTATTGCTCGCTCCAAGCCTCGAGTCTCGAGGCCTGGCCGCCCAGACCGGTCTCCCCCCCGCGCCTCCGCCCCCGCCCATCATTCTTCGGCAGCCGGCGTCCGTCCGAACCGCGGGCCTCGCCGGCGCCGGGGCGGCCGTCGTCGGC
>JBFGLJ010000237.1:0-1755 GCA_041576235.1 Gemmatimonadales bacterium
GGGCGAAGATCGCGGCATGATTGGCCGACACCTGGAGATCCGAGTCGGCATCGAATCGAAGCGCCGAATTCGGATGGCGTCCGACCGTGATATACTCGGGTTCGAGTGTCTCGCGGTGCCCCTCACGCCCGCCAGAGAGGATTTCGAAGTAGGCGCGCATCAGGGCAGAATAAGGAAGAACGCGAGGATGGCAAGGATCCCCGCGATCACCATGAATGCCAGGACGGGTGGGCGCCGAGCGGGAAGGGCGGGCTCCGGCGGCGGACCCTCCTGCTCGAGGACAGGGAGTTCTTCGGTGTCGTCCTCATCCTCGAATTGGTAGACCTTGTGGCCCGCCGTCGACTCCATTTCAGGATCCTTGAGGGCCTCGCCGGTGACGCGCGCCACCAGCACCGTGATATTGTCCGGGCCACCACGCTCATTGGCGAGGTCGATCAGCTTCGAGCACACCGTGGCCAAGTCATCTTCGGCCTCGGCGATGTCCGCTATCTCCTCGGGCTTGACCTGCCCGCTTAGACCATCCGAACACAGCACCAGCGTGTCCTGCTGACGGAGTTCCTGGAAGGTCAAGTCGACCTTGACCGTGGGTTCCGGCCCCAAGGCCTGGAGGATGATGTTCTTACGCTGGCTCTGCTCGGCCTCTTCCTCGGTCAGCTCACCCGCATCGACCAGGCGTTGCATGAGCGACTGATCCTTGGTGAGCTGGGTGGCCTCACCGGCCCGGATCAAGTACGCCCTGCTGTCGCCCACCTGAGCGAGATACAGGTTCTGGCCCAACACCCCAACGACCGTGGCGGTCGTGCCCATGCCGCGCAGTTCGGTACGGTCACGCGCGTGCGCGTGCAGGCGTTGGTTGGCGAGTTCGACGGCCTCACGCATGCGGTACACGAAGCGCTGCTCCGAGGCGTCGGCGTCGCTTTGCCACACCGACGACATATGCTCGTAGATGGTCTGCGCCGCCATTGCGCTGGCCAATTCCCCCGCCGCGGCCCCCCCCATCCCGTCCGCCACCAGTAACAGTGAGCCCCGCTGTCCAACATTGTGCTCGCGCACTTCCGGCTTGAGGCTCGACGCTACCTGGGTGAGATCGGCCACCAGGAAGGTGTCCTCGTTGTGCTCGCGGGTGCGACCGAGATCGGTCTTCCCGAAGACGGACAGGTGAACCGGCACGGATTGAGGGGAGGCATCGGCGGACCTGCGGGCGGCGCACATGGGTCGACTCATCTCCTCGCGGCGTCGAGCCGGTCGATGTGGGACTTGACCTGAGACCGCCACTGCAACTCAGCCGCCGGGATGAGATCGTGGGCTCGCCAGTACCAGTCCACCGCGTCCGTCAAGCTCGAGTCCGCCGTGTAGCCCGCCGCCACGGTCAGCGCCGCCCGCACGCGCATGCTGTCGGGCAGGTCGAGGCGGCCGAAGAGTCGTGAGGCACGGGAACGATAGTCCTCTCGCCGACTGGGGTGGTCGAACATGCTGTCCTGCAAGGCCAGAAGCTGGTCATTAATGCTGTCCAAATCTGGCATTTGCACAAGGGCTCGATCCGGGACGGCCGAGGCGCCTTGATCCACGACGGCCGTGTCGGAGCCCAGCATTTGAGCGGGGGCCGGCCGGGGAGAAGGGACCGACGCCCGCCCACCCGCGGGAGCAGCCGGCACGGGCGCCGATCCGAGATCGGCGCCCGGAGTGACGGTATCCATCGAGCGAGCGCCGGCGGAGTCGCTCCGCTCAACTGGGGTTTGCCGGTCCTGGGGACCC